>DYEI01000389.1 GCA_020725765.1 Anaerolinea sp.
GCTGAGCGTGTCTGGAGTACAGACGTGTGCGCTTCCGATCTCACCCCTCCCCCAGGCAGGCGCCGGGCGCCTGCCCGAGGGAGGGGCATGGGTGGGGGTACTCAGGTGCGGCACATCGCAGCTGCCGCTCGGCGTGTTCCGAGCAGCAGTGTGTGCGGCGGGTGGTCCGCTGGGATGGGTACCAGGGCGCTATCCCATGCCCCGCGATGCTCTGCAGCCCGACTTGGTAATACATGGCGCCACGGCGGGCGCGGGGTGGAGGCGCTTATCGAAGAACGCGCGCTGCCACTTCCCAGAGTTGGCGCCCATGAGGACGGGGGTTCCCCGGCGAGCCGGTGCAGAGCTACCCGCAGCGTGCCTCCATTCCATGCCCTGAACCCGAGCCTGAACACGTACACAGACCCGGTAATTGACGTCCGGCGCCCCGTGAAGTAAGATTGGGGCCCAGCCCCTTCCCGGGGGCCCCGGACCGGTACCCACAAAAGGAGAAGACAACCGTGATCGGCGTGGAGCAGGGGATCACCCCCAGCGGGCTCGTCTACCTCTTCGGCGAGCAGTTCGTCGAGCCGGCGAAGGCGTTCGGCGAAGAGTTGCTGTACAGCGGCGTCAAGGTCAAGGCCCGAGAGTTGGCCGAGATGCTCTACGCCGCCGCTCTGGTCGCTCTGGAAGCCGACGGTATCGTGCGCCTCGAGCTGGCAGCGCGCAAGCGGCTCCTCGGCCTCGCGAAGGCGCAGACCGTGGCGGTAGCCGTCCTCGGGAGAGCCAACCCGGGCGGCCTCGAAGGCAGTATCCTGGCCTGCCTCAGCCCCAACCCCACCGGGAACGACGTGCCCGACCTGCTCTTCCGCCACCTCGGCAGGGACATGGACGACCCCTGGGCCCACATCACGCAGCTCGTCAAGCGCGACCTGGCATCGCGTGGCTTCCTGCAGGAGGAGCGCACCCAACGTTCGGGCCTTGGCTCGCTCCTCGGGGACAAGGTGACGCTCCGCGCCGTGCCCGAGCGCATCACCCCTCTCGCTACGCAGGCAGGGCAGGTCAGAAGCCTGCTCCACAGCTTTCGCTCTCAGCGCGCCGAGGTTGCAACCCAGCTCTGGAAGGACCTGCGGGCCGGCTTCCAGCGGCGGGTAGAGAAGCAGGAGATCGAGACCGACTGATCCTCTCGACCCCGCAATGGCCTGCCCGCGGAGCCGGTCAGGGGTCGATAGACTTGTGGAGCCAGCCATGCGTGGCGCCTGCCGGAATCAGCCAACACAGAGCCGGGCCTGCCATCGCCTGACCGCCTGCCGCATGCCCCCCTGCGCAGCACTCACCTTGACGGAACCCCTCCCGTCCTGTACAATCGCTTCTACATCTCGCAGAGGCGGCCAGACCTCGTCCCCCTTTCCCCGAACGTCACGCTCCCGGAATCCAGGCCCTGCAGATCACGTCCGTGCGGCTGGGCGACTGTACAGCGCCCCCGCCTGCTGGATCGGCTGATGGCATGAAGACAGGACCGTACCACAGATTGGCTGGCCTCGTGGCTGCAGCGCTGTTGACACTCGCAGCATGCGCCACCCCACAGGAGCCTCGGGCCCCTGCGACGCTCCCACAGACCGCACCTGTGCCGGAGGGGACGGCGCCCGCCCCGCCGTCCCCCACCAAGACCCCTGTGCCTCCGACCCTCACGGCAACGGAGGCCGCCGAGCGCCTCGCACGCGCGGCGCAGGACCAGGAGAACGGGCGCTATGAGGCGGCAGCGGCCGCGCTCAGCGAGCTACTCCTGCGGGACCCGTCGCACGAGGCCGCGCGAGAGGCCCTCCTGCGGCTCGGCTACTGCCAGCTGCGGTTCGGTGCCCATGCCGATGCTGCTGAGAGCCTGCGCCGGTTCATCGCCGCCTACCCGGATGACCACCGGGTGCCGACCGCCCAGTTCTGGCTCGGAGAGGCGCTGGCAGGGCTCGGCCAGGGTCAGGCCGCAGCCGCGGCCTACCGCGCCTACCTGGAGCACCGGCCGCTCCTCGAGGGCTATGTGCAGGCCCGCATCGGAGACGTCCTTGCCTCAACCGGAGACAGCGCCGGCGCCGCTGCCGCGTACCGTGTCGCCGCCGACCGGCAGGAGGAACCAGCACAGCGGGCGGACCTGCTGGAGCGACTCGCCAGCTCATTGCGGGCGCAGGCGCGCCATGATGAGGCGGTTGCTGCCTACGATGAGATCCTTGCCCTGGCGAAAAACGCTTCCTATCGTGCCGAGATCACCTACCAGGCGGGTGCTGCTCTCCGTGAAGCGGGCCGGACGGCCGAGGCGGCCGCCCGCTGGAACGAGTTGCTGAGCGCCTCGCCCGACTCGGCCCGTGCCGCGGAGGTCCTCCCCATCCTCGATGAGTGGGGGCTGGCTGAGGTCGATGCCCTCACCCGCGCGCAGGTGTACTACTGGGCGGGGCGTTACTCGGATGCCCTGGCTGTTCTGCGGCGGGTCATCGATGCCGGGCCGGCGCAGCACGGCGCCGATGCCCACTACTACGCGGCCCTCACCTATCGCCAGCTCGGGCAACACCAGGCTTCGTTGCGTGAGCTGGATGCGCTCGTCCAGGGTCACCCCCAGAGCGGGCTGGTGCCCGAGGCGCGCTACCAGCGGGGCGAGGCCCTCGCGCTCCTCGGCGCAGTCGATGCCGCTGCGGCCGCCTTCCGGCAGTGCGCGGCGCTCCACCCGCAGCACCAGCGGGGCGTCGACGCCCTCTGGCGGGCTGCCCAGGTCTTTGACGAATCCGGCCGCTCGTGGGATGCCTCCGCCGCCTACGCCCAGGCCGCTGCGACCTACCCCGGCGCCTCCTACGCCTCCGATGCCCGCTTACGCGCCGGCTTCACCCACTATCTCAAGGGAGCGGTACGCACCGCCCTGCAGGTGTGGACGGACATGCTGCCACAGGAAACGGATCCGGCAATGCGTGCCCGGCTGCTCCTGTGGCAGGCGAAAGCCGCCACCCGACTCGGAGAGGCCGACATCGCCAGGCAAAAGCTCACGCAGGCCGCTGCTGAGAGTCCGGACGGCTTTTGGGGCCTGCGGGCACGGGACCTCCTTGAGGGAAGGGCTTTCTCGGGGCAGGCGCCGGCAGGCGCCTTTGAGGCGGCCCTCTACCAGCCACGGGGGAGCAGAGCGGAGGCAGAAACCTGGCTTGCCGGCTGGGCCGGGGCACCGCCGGATGGCAGGCAGCCATCCGATCTGCCGCCCGCTGTGACGGACCAGCAGAGGTTCCGCGAGGCGGTCGAGCTGGGCGAGCTGGGCGATACGGCGGCAGCGACGACGGCCATGCGGCAGGTCCTCTCAGCCTGCACCGATGATCCGTACGCTCAGTACGCTCTGGCGCTCTTCTGCCGGGATCGAGGCCTGTACCTGCCGGCCACCGTGGCCGGGCGAAGACTTCTGGCGCTGGCCCCGGCCAGGGCGCGGGAATCAGCGCCGCGGCTCATAGAGGAGCTGGCGTATCCGACCTACTACGCGGACCTCGTGCTGGCCGAGGCCCGGGCCACCAACACCGATCCCCTGCTCTTCTTCGCCCTTATCTACCAGGAGAGCACCTTCAACCGCGACGCGACCTCCTATGCCGATGCCCGCGGCCTCGCCCAGGTCATCCCCTCAACGGGCGCGTACATCGCCGAAAAGCTCGGAGATGGCGCGTACGCCCCCGAGAGGCTCTGGTGGCCGGCCGTGAGCGTGCGATACGGCATGTGGTACCTCTCTCAGGGCCTGCGCATGTTCAAGGACAACGCCCTCGTGGCCCTGGTGGCCTATAATGCCGGCCCGCGCAACGCGGCCAACTGGGCCGAGCTCTCCTTTGGGGATGATGAGCTCTTCTACGAGCGGATAACCAACTCGCAGCCGCGCGCCTACATGCGCAAGATTTACGAGCACCGGTGGCAGTACGAAAGGCTCTACCGGCCGTGAGCAGCCTCAGGCGGCGGTCATTCAGGGGCGGTCACCACCGCTCTGCGCGGCTGCGCACGGCCGCGGGGTCAGCGCCGCTCCCTGTACCCGGCAATATGCCCAAAGTAGGCCGCAAAGAACGCGCTGATGACACTCACCCCCAGCGCCCAGCCAAAGTCTCCCGAGGGCGCAATCAGGTTGAGTATCCAGACCACAACCAGCACGATCACGGCCGCGACGACGCCCGTTATCAGGGCACTGCTACGAAACCACGTCATGTCGGCTCACCTCCTGACGCTCGCCCTTTTGCTGGGCAGACTGCCTGCAGAAGAGCATGCTCTGTGCCACGAAGGAACAGGCCACGGGCCTGTGAAGCGGGTAGGGGGTGAAGAGGCAGAGCTTCCTGCCGCAGGCGGCAGGCATACCTCTGCCTGGCATATGTTGTGGAGGGGGTGGAGTTTGGCCTTTTGAGGTCCTCGCTCCTCGCTATCACCTCCATCGCCCGTCAGCAGTCGCGTGGCGCGGCTCGTGCTGTAATGCCCCCACCCCCGACCCCTCCCCCAGGCGGGCACGTCGTGCCCGCC
>DYEI01000390.1 GCA_020725765.1 Anaerolinea sp.
AGCCCGACTTGTGGGTAAGGCATAGCTTCCGCGCGGCCGCGGGGAAGGGGGAAAATTACTGGAAGGGGGGGTTCGCGGGCGGCTTCGCCGCCCGCGAACACCCCCTTCCACTCCGGATTCCCCGCGCCGCGGGGACGGGGTCCCCTCGTTGGGCCATGCCCTCGCCCCACGACCGAACAAGGCTGTCCGCCCTTGAAGGGGAGGGGGAAGAGTCGGCGCCCGTGGGGCAACGAGGTAGGGTCTTCCCATCGGCGGCACGGACAGGCCTGCCCCCGGGCCGAGCTGGATCAGCAGACTGTACGACACTTTGTCTTCATACAGGCCCATGGTATACTGCTTCCATTGGTTCGGTCCGTGCTCCGGCCACGAGGCGTGGCCGGGCGTTTTCTGCCCAGAGGCTTCCTCGGTGAGCGATCCCCTTCCACGTGACCTGCGCCGCAACAGCGTGTTGTTGGGCATCGACTATGTCGTCTTCTGGGTCGCCATGGCGTTTGTGGGCCCCATGACCATCCTCCCAACCCTTGTGCGCCTCCTGGGCGGCAGCGAGGTGGCGGTCGGCTCTCTGGGGACGATCATGTCCGGAGGGTGGCTGCTGCCGCAGCTCCTGGCGGGGCGCCATGTGGTCGGTCGTCCCTTCGTGAAGAGGCAGGTCCTGGTGCCGGCCTACGCGGGACGCTGCCTGTTTCTACTGCTTGTGCCGGCACTGCTCCTGCTAGGGGGACGGGCCCCGCAGTTGGCGCTCGTCGCGCTCCTTGTCAGCTATCTGGGGTTTACCATCGGCGATGCCCTCTCGACCGTGGGATGGATCGAGCTGATGAGCAAGACGATTCCCGCCGAGAGCCGCGGGCGGTATCTGGGCCTGATGCAGGCAACGGGGAGCCTCCTGGCTATCGGCGCGGGGGCGATGGTGAGCTCGATTCTGGCTCGCCCGGTGCCCTTCCTGGTCAACCACGTGCTCCTGATCCTCATCGCCGGCGTCCTCTTTACCATCGGGACGACGGCAACCGCGATGATCCGTGAGCCGCGTGGCGCCGATCTCGGCGAGGCGCAGCCGGGATGGCGCGAGTATGCGCCCCACCTGGCTTCGATCATCCGGGGGGACCGGCGATTCGCCTGGCTCGTGGTTGTGCGCTGGCTGACCGCGCTGAGCGATATGGGGGCAGCCTTCTACGTGCTCTTTGCCATCGACCGCCTCGGTGTGGCGCCGGAGATGGCAGGCCTCTTTATCTCCGTTGGGGTCGCCGGCAACCTGTGCAGTGGGATCGGCCTGGGCTTTCTGGCCGACCGTCGGGGCTGCTCTCAGGTCATTCGGGTCATTGCTGCGCTGCGCTGCGTGGCCCCGGTGCTGGTGCTGGTTGCTCCCCTGCTGTTGCGGGTCGATCGGCTCGTTGCGCTGGCGGCCATCGTGGCGGTGTTCTTCGCGGGAGGGCTGGCCAACGGGGGCTTTACGGTCGGGTTCACCAACTTTTTGTTGCAGATCGCGCCGCCGGCCGAGCGGAGTACGTACGTGGCGCTGGCCAACACCCTCGGCGGGTTGGTCACGGTAGCTCCGATACTGGCCGGGAAGCTCTTGGAGGCCACATCGTACGAGTTCCTGTTTCTGGTCGTCCTGGGGATGGGCGTGCTGGCCTTTGTTGCGGCCACGCGGGAGCCGGCGCCGGTGCCCGCTCGGGCGCCCGTGGGGGGATGATTCAAGTGGGCGGCGCCATCCATGGCGTCCGTCCCGGGGAGGGGGAAGACATTGCAGGGTGTCTGGGCTCCGCTGGCGCGCCGCGGCGCGCCAGCGGAGCCCAAAATACCCATTGGGAATGACCCCCTCCCATTCTGGATTCCCTGCCCCCGCGGCGCCTATCCATTGCCCACAAGTGGGCCGGGGGGAGCGCAGGCGCCCGTGGCCTGCGCAGCATCTCGTGGAGCCGCCCGCGGACACCCCCCTTTCAGTAAGCTTGCCCCTTCCCCGCGGCCGCGGGGAAGGGGGTAGGGGGATGGGGCGACGGTACAAGAGCGTGAGCCGCACGCAGGGCCGGCTGCCGCGTCTGGTCGGGTGAGGTCGACGGGAGCGCGGCCTCCAAAGTTAGCGCCTATGCCCCCGACCCCTCCCCCAGGCGGGCACGCCGTGCCCGTCCGGGGGAGGGGCTCATGACCGCTGGCAAAGTGCCCCAGTATTGAACTGCACCCCACATGCTCCCCGGGGCGGCTGTTGACTCTCCCCACAGTCTGTGTTAGAGTGCAGCGGTCGCCCGGCTTCGAGCATCCCCAAGGAAAGCGGGCCCGGGCGGACGGCACATCCTCCGAAGATGGAAGCTGCATCGCGGGCGCTGCCCCCTGGTGGCTCGAGACGCAGCGCGTGCGCATCCCTGCAGGTGAAAGGACAATGAACCGTCGCTTGCTCGTCATCGACCCAGCCTCCCGTCAATGGCGCCTGTGGAGCGTGCACGTCGAGGCACTCCAGAAGGACCCGCGCGAGGACTACTGGGTGCTGTCCGGCGAGGCGCTCTGCCAGTACCTGCTCCGCCGCGACCCCGAGGCGCTCGTGATCGCGCGAGGCCCGCTCCCCTTCCTCTCCGGCAACAAGGCCACCATCGGCTATGTGTCCCCCCTCACGGGGCTGCCGCATTATAGCTTTGTGGGCGGGCATGTCGCTACCGAGCTGCTGAACCTCGGCCTCGACGCTATCTGGCTGCAGGGGACCGTGGAGGGCACCCGGCGGGTCGCCGACGCCTACCTTGTCGTGAGCGGGCGTGCCCCAGACCTCACGGTCGAGTGGAAGGAGGCGACAGGGCTGCCGACCGGCCAGCGAAGCGCCTGCTACTGGCTGCTGGAGCGGGAGCTCGGGGGTGATCCGGACGCCGGCAGCATCCTCACCCTGGGCGAGGGAGCGCGCTTCGGGTACCTCAGTGCCAACCTGGCTGCGGAGGCCATCTTCCACGCCGGCCGCGGCGGCGCCGGCATCGTCCTCGCGCGCTCTGCTGCAGCGATGGTCCTGCGCGGCCTGCCCATGGGTGCAGCCGAGTTCTTTGCGGGTGAGGCATCTGCGCCGGAGCGAAGTCCGGAGGCGCTCCTGATGCCGCTCCTCCGCAGGCACTGTGCCTGGCTCTCCGGCGCGACGGGGGGCACCATTACCGGGCTCTTTGCCACCGGGGGCGGCCGCCCGGGCAAGAGCACCCTCCCCGCGTGGAACGCCCAGCGCCTTGGCTACGCCCTTTACGACCTGGGCAGCCCCAGGGTGCTGCGCGCCATCCGTCGGGGCCACACCGGCTGTGATGGGTGTCAGGTGCGGTGTCGGCACTGGCGCTGGGTCCCTGCTGACTATGCGCCGGGAGGGCGGGACCTGCTGCTGGATGACATGGGACCAGCCTACGCCATCTATGCCATGCTGGGCCTCGGAACCGTGCAGCGCGGCGACCGGCCGCTGCGCGGCCGCGAGGCCCTGAGGGCTCGGCTAGACCTGCTGGCCGATGTTGACCGGCGGCTGACGCTGCCTATCGAGCAGATGGGCTGCGACGTCATCGACATCGGGCTGGGCCTCAGTGCGCTCCTCGAAGGGGTCAAGCTAGGGGCGATCCCAAAGGGCGACGTGCCGGAGGCGATCGCCAACAGCAGTGGCCTGGGAGACCTGGAGGCGGCCGCGCAGGCGGTGGAGATCCTGCGCCTGGGGCAGGCGGACGGCTACCCGGCGCTCCGGGCTGCCGCTGACGGGCCGCAGGCGCTGGCCGGGCGCTATCCGGCGATGCAGAGCTTTGTTTTCACCTGTGGCAAGGGGACCCTGGGCAACCCGGGGCGCTGCAATGCGCTGTGGACCTTTCTCATGCCCTTCTCGCGCTTTTTCGGCGATGGGTCGGCCCGGTACGATGCAGTCGATGAATCGCTTCCGCCGCCGGGGTCGGATGAGGAGGCATACCGCGCCTGCTTTGCCCGCGTCGTGCGGCGCCTCTTGCAGCGCGAGTGGTTCGGGCTGGTTGGAAACGTCCTCTCCCTGTGTGCCTTCACCTTTGGCATCTTCTCGGAGGGTGGCACGGGCGAGCGGCTCGACGAGGATCTGCTCCTGCGCCTCCTGCGCCGCTATGGCATCCGCGCCATGCCCGGGGAGCTCGCATGGTTCGGCCAGGCCTTCTGGGCCCAGTCGATCGACCTAAAGTGCCGCTGCGGCTGGCAGCCGCCAGCCGCAGCGGACCTGCCGCGTCGCGTGTACGAGGCCCTCTCGGAGGCTCTGGGACGCCCGGTGGACGAGGTGCAGGCCCTCATGGAGCTGCTGATAGCGGAGTGGAAGCAACAGGCGCGCGAGGTGATGGCGCGCTTTGGGTATGATGCGCCCTGGTGAAGGAGCCCGCCGTGAGTGGGTCCAATGACCCACCGCTTCGCAGGGCGTTCGGGGCATCCAAAGGGGCAGCACGTGCGGTATACTGTTATTGTGGGCCGTCGGTGGAGCGGTCGCCCCAGGGGTATGGTGACTGGCGACCGCTCCACGTGGGGATGCGCCGGTGGTGTCCGCGCATCTCCGGAGCGTGGGAGGCGCTTCTGGTCAAGGCGCCTCCCACGCTCGCGTTAGCACCCTGTTTCAGCCTCGAGTGTGCGGCTCCCCTCCGCCCTGTCTCTTTCCCGCTCGTTCAGCATTGCGGCGACGGCCCGTCTCTGGAAGCCAATGTGCTCGGCCATCAGCATGGAGGCGCGGTGGGCATCCCTGCTGCGAAAGGCGGCCAGCAGGGCATGGTGGGTGGGCTCGGCCTCGGTCTGCAGCCTGGCGATATCCCCATGGGACATCACCCGTGTGCGGGCATACAGCTCGCGGAGGATGCGAGCCATCGTCTGGTTTCCGGCGGCCTCGACCACGCTCCAGTGAAAGTCGAGGTCGGCAGCTGTGCCCCGCTGCAACTCGCCGGCGCCATGGGCAGCATCGCACTCGTCCGCAAGGAGCTCAAGCTCGGCGAGCTGTTCGGAGGTGAGGTGGGGTGCAGCGAGGCGAGCCGCTTCCGCCTCCAGCACCATGCGGACCTCAAGGATCTCGGCCAACTCTGCGGGGTCCGCCCTCAGCACGATGCAGCCACGGTACGGCTGAAGCTCCACCAGGCCATCCTGTGCCAGCTCCCGAAAAGCCTCGCGCACCGGCGTGTTGCTCGTGCCGAACTGCCTGGCCACGTCGCAGTCCTTGAGCCGCGTGCCTGGGGGCAGCTCGCCATTCAGGATCCGCTCGGCAAGGGTCGTGCGGATCCTCCTCGCGAGCGTTCTCCCAGGGGCCTTGGAGACGGGGATTCCGACCACAGCTTCTTCCTCCTGCCAAACTGGCGATGTCTGGCGCACCGGGGCAGCGCCTGCCCGGCGAGGCACAGGATTGCCTCTGCTGAATAGAAATTGTGCAGAATCGATCCTCCCATTGCATGCCAGGGGTTAATATTCGGTTACGAAAAGGTAACAGTCTCGCAACCTCGCCCTTGCAGCACGACAACGTCCACGAGGCACAAGATCGAAGGTTTACGCGTATTTACGTATCCCCTGCAAACCTCTATAATAATACCGGGAGCTTCGTCACCCGCCTGCGTGCCTGTACTGGCACGGGCGAGGACGCGCCCGGGAGGCTCGGACCCGGTAGCCGCACGACCGCCGGCCCACGGCGGTCACAGCGTGAGTCCTGCGGAGCTTCTGCCATGATCAGGATCCTTCACTGCGCCGACCTGCACCTCGAGGCGAGCTTCGCCGGGCAGAACCTGCCGCCTGCCCTCGCCCGCCAACGACGGGCAGACCTCCGGCAGGCGCTGGCCCGCATCATCGGCCTCGCCCGAGAGCACAGAGTAGATGCACTGACCATCGCGGGCGACCTCTACGAAGCGGAGCTTGCGACCATCGAGACGGGCACCTTTCTCGCCCAGCAGTTCGCTACCCTTGACCCGATCCCGGTGCTCATCGCTCCGGGCGAGCACGACCGTTTGGACGCGGATTCCCTCTACAACGTGGTGGAGTGGCCGGGGAACGTCCATATCTTCCAGCCGGGGCCGCTGGTCCCGACAGGGGTGGTTCCGGGGGTAGCGTTGTGGGGCGCGGCGTGGCCGACGGAGCTCCCGACGGGGCAGCCGGGCGGCCTGATCTCGGCCCGTGAGGGCACACACCTGCTGCTGCTCCACGCCGCAGTGGCGGCGCAGGATGGCCAGGCCTCGATCCGGGCGGATGGGCTAGCGCTGCAGCAGTGTGGCTTTACAGCAGCCCTCCTTGGCCACGAGCACCGCGGAAGGGTCTGGCAGGAAGGCCGCGTCCAGTGTGTCTACCCTGGGAGCGCCGAGCCGCTGACATGGGCCGAGGCAGGCGGGGAGCACCTGGCGGCTCTGGTCTCGGTAGATGGCGGCGGATGCCAAGTGGAGAAGATACCGATCGGCCGCTGGCGGTACCTGGAGCTGCGGGTCGACCTCTCCGGTTGCGTCTCGACGGAGGAAGCGGCGGCCGTGATCGCGGGAGAGCTGCGGCGCCTGCCGGACCCGGTAGACGAGTGCACGGTTGGGCGGGTTGTGCTCACGGGCGTGCGCCGCTTCGAGCCTGACCTTCCGCTCCTGAGGGCGCGGATCAGCACGCACGCGTACCTGCAGTACGAAGTCGAGCCGACCGAGAGCAATGACTCGGCGCTGGTGGCGCGGGAGCCTTCGGTGCGTGGCCTCGTGGTACGGCGGTTCCAGGAAAAGCTTGCGGCGCCCCAGAGCGCAACGGAGAGGCGCACAACGCAGGCCGCACTCGACCTGGCCCTGCGGGCTCTCGAGGGAAGGAAGGTAGGGCCCGATGCGGATCGTTGAGGTGCATGTAGAGGGCTTTGGACGGCTGGTCGGCCGCCACTTCCGTTTTGGGCCAGCCCTCAACCTGGTTCTGGGTGGCAATGAGACGGGCAAGTCGACGCTCCACCGCGCGATGGTTGCCCTCCTGTATGGCTTTGAGGAAGGCGAGGAGCACCTGCTTGAGAGCCTGAGGCCGTGGAAGGACCCTGCATTTCACGCTGGATCGATTACCTGCGTTCTCGACAACGGACAGGGCTATCGGCTGGCTCGCAGGTTTCACCCCCCTGTTCAGGTCTCAGTCCACAGCTATCCCGAGGGTGAGGACCTCTCCGGCCGCTATACCAATGGCGCCGGGATACTGCGGTTTGGCGAGGCCGAGCTGGGCCTGGGCAAGGAGGCCTTTCTCCGCGCATGCTGCCTCCTGGGGCCTGCCGGCGGCCCGCGGCTCGGGCGGGTGGTGCGCGACGCGTTGCTGCAGCTCGTCACATCCACTCCGGCCGATGCCGCCACGTCGCTCGCCATCGCGCAGCTCGAGGCCTCGGTCGACGAGCTGACGATGACAAAGGATGGCGCACAGGGTCCACTGGCTGTGGCGAAGGCGCGGTTGGCGAGTGCCCTTGAGGAGCGCCGTCGCATTCAGGCGATACGGCGCCAGCGGCTGATGCAGGCGAGAGCTGTGCGCGAGGCTGCCGATAGAATCCAGACGCTTGACCTCGAGCGCACCGAGTTGCTCGACCGAAGCGAGCGCGCCCGGCTGGAGGCGGCGGGGCTCAAACCGGAGGCAGCGGCGGAGCTGGCGGCAGAGATCAGGCGCTGCCGGGAGGAAGCGGCCTGCTGGCAGGCCTGGGCGGATTTCCCCGTGCATCTCAGAACCGAGGTGCTCAGGCTCAGTATCGAGCGCCAGCACCTGCAGAAAGAGTGCGCGCTGGCAGAGGCGCGCGCGAGGAACGCGCAGGCGACCCTGGAGGCTCTCTCTGCCGAAGAAGCAGCCCTCGTGGAGCGCCTCGGAGTGCTTTCCGGGGGCGCCGACGGGTCGTCGGGTTTCGCTGCCCGCCTGGAAAAGCTGGCCAGCGAGTGGAGGGCGGCGTCAGAAGCGCTCAGGTCAGTGGAGCAGCGCTGGAAAGCAGCCTCAGCCTCAGTCGAGGCGATGGACCGCAACATGGCGGAGGAGCGCACGCGATTGCAGCCGGTTCTGTCGCTGGGGCCGGCCGGGCTTGCGGCCGTCCACCAGCGCCTGCGGGCGGCGCGCGAACGGCTGGCCAAGGCCAAGGTCAGCCTGACGGAGGCAACCTCCCGCTGGATGCGAGAGGGGCAGGACGAGGCCGAGCTCGAGCGTGCGCGGCCGGCCAGGGAGCACGGCGGGTTGCGCGGCCTCTGGCCGCTGGGCCGACGCGCCAGCCCCGGCGGTGGGAAAAAGGCTGCCGGCGACGCAGCCACCGCCTATGCCAACCTGGTGGCCTGTCGGACTGAGGCCGAGGCGGCGCAGCGGGCGGTTCGCGAGGTAGAGGCGGCGACCTTCTGGCAGCTCGGGGAGCTTCTCGGAGGCACCCTGGAGGATGGCGCCTTTGGCCAGCTCAGCGAGCGGCTGCAACGCTACCTGGCAGCGGAGGCCGAGTTGGAGAGACAGAGAGCCGCACTGGCCGAGATTCAGCGCGAGCGGGAGCAGGCCTCAGGTCGCTGTGAGCAGGCCGAGCACGCCTTGAGGGCCGAGCTGGGTGCCCTGGGGCTGGACACCGCGAACCTCGAGGCGGCCCTCGCAGCCTATGCCTCAGCAGCTGCGACCGATGGTGCGGGGAGCATGCAGCGCCCTGACTGGCGCGGGGCGCGCCAGCGAGCCGAGGCTGACCTCGAGCTCGTGCGCGTGCGCGCCAACGCGCTGCAGGCGGACCTGCGGGCATGGCGCGATGCGCAGATCGCGCTCGCCAATATCGATTCCAGCCTCGATGGCCTGTTCGCACAGGCCGGGATCGCCAGCACCCCCGGCACCGTCGATCAGGCGCTGGAGGCCTTTGAGCAGGGCTGCCAGAACCACGACCGCTGGCAGAAGGCCAAGGCCGCGCTCGATGCGGCACTGCGATACAGCCGTGCGCTCATCGGCCCCGAGGAGACGGACCGGCTGGGAACCCTGCCGGCAGGCGACAGGCTCGCGCAGCGCCTGGCAGATACACCCACCGGCGCGAGCGGCCTGACAGACGATTTGGCCGCGCAGCTTGCCAGGATCGACCAGGAGCGCGCCGCAGCCGTCCGGGAGCATGACCGGCTGGAGGCCGAGCTGAGACAGGCCAGCGGGCTCCCCAGGCATCCGGCAGAGATCGAGGAAGAGGTTGCCTCGCTGCAGGACGAGGTCGACCGGCTCGAGCGGTACCGCCAGGCGCTGCAGATGGCACGCGACGCGCTGGTCGACGCCACGGTCGAGTATCAGAAGCAGTTCGCGCCGAGGCTCGAGTCCTGGCTGCAGCAGGGCATCGAACGGCTGCTTGATGGGCGGGGCCTCAGCCCCTCTCTCGACGCTGAGGACCTCTCGGTTTCGCTCTACCTGCCTGAGCCCGGGCGGGTGGTGCCTGCGTCGAGCCTCGGCGCGGGCACGAGCGAGCTGATCGACCTGCTCCTCGCTGCCGGTATCGTGCGCCTCATCGGCTATGCCCGGGAAAAGCCGCCACTGATCCTGGATGAGCCCCTCGCTCACTGTGATCACCTGCGGCAGGAGAAGGCCCTCGACCTGCTTCTGATGTTGGCGGAGGAGATGCAGATCATCCTCTTCACGCGCGAGGAGCGGTTTGCCGACTGGTTGGAGCAGCGGGTAGGCGCCTCGTCCCTGCACCAGGTGCAAATCCTTGCCTGAGGGGAGACCCCTACCCCGCTGGCGGCGAAGCGGCCCCTGCCGGTAGGCCCGGTCTCCTACGACGCCACTACCGACATCAGGTACTCTATCGTCTGGGCCGGGTCCCCGACCTCGATCAGGGCCTCTAGCCTCTCTGAGCCCAGCTTCTCCAGCAGCCGCTCCGCCGACCGCATGACGCGGAGGACGGCCTGCTGCGTCGCAACGGGGTCGCCATCCCGGTTGTACACATCATAGGAGAACCAGCCCTCCCAGCCCAGCCGCCGCAGGTAGAAGAGCGTCTCCACCACGTCCCAGAGGTTCACCGAGGCGGGGATCATATCCCAATCCCAGTCGCGATTGTTGTCGTTAAAGTGGACGTAGAAGAGCCGGCCCGCGTCGGCGGCAAGGCAGGCCATGGCTGCTGGAGTCTCTCTGGCCATGAGGGCGTGGCCGGTGTCCATGGTGATGCCGACGTTGGGCAGGCCGACCTGCTGACAGAGATGGAGCGCCCGCCCCATATCGCCGACGATGACAAAGTTGCGTGCCTCGTTTAGCTTGTACTCGATGGAGAGCCGCACGTCAGCCCGGTGCTTGGCCGCGGCGCGCACCCCTTCGACGAGCCAGTGCCACTGCTCCAGGTAATCAACCTGGAAGGGATAGTTGTGGCCGTCGATCAGGGGGCAGCAGGTTACAAGGTTGGCGCCCAGCTCGGCGGCGAGGTCCATGCCGGTCTTGACGTACGTGACGGCCTCGGCGCGGATGGCCGGGTCGGGAGAGGTGAACGAGCCATGTCGCCACTTGTGCTCGCCCTTGAGGTTGACGTTCACCGCCGAGATGCCAAGGCCCGATTCCCTGAGCAGGCGCACCGTCTCGGCCGGCCGGGCAAACTCCTGCGGATAGACCGGCTCGACGCCGTCAGCGCCCTCGATCTTCTTGACCATGGCCAGCCGCTCCGTCAGCGGCAGCGCCGGCTGGTACTCGTGGAAGCGGTCGGCGAGGCGGCCCAGAAGGCCGACCATGATGGCGTGCTTGATGGTCATCGGCTGCTCCTTCACTGGCAGGGCGTGCGGTCTTTGGCGCCCGTGACCTCGGCGACGCGCTCAAAGAAGGCGCGCTTGAACGGCGTGTTGATCCCCCAGTTCACCGGCGGTGTCTGGAAGCCGCTGAGCTCCTCGTAGGGGCCGGTGTTCCAGCGCGGCTTGTCCTCGTACCAGGTGTAGGGGTCTTCAGTGTTGGCCTGATCGTGGAAGCCCTGGTCGTAGTAGCCCCAGGAGGCATAGTTCCGCCAGGCGGCATCCAGGTTCGGCACGGCCGGCGAATCCTCATTAATCAGGACGGGCTTGGGGCTCTTCAGAAACGCCGGCATGGCCTGGAGGTCCCGCAGCGCCTGCTCGAGCCGCGGCGGGCGGGTGCCGTTGCCGTGGAGGAGCACATAGTCGACCGTCTCGATCAGCCGCGCGGGCGGCTGCCCCTGAGCCGGGAGCACGTTCGACGCCATGTGGCTGGTAGAGTAGAGCAGGCCGGGGTACGCGGCGCGCAGGGCCTCGATCATCTCCGGCTGACGCTCCGGGCGAAAGATGTCGTAGGGGGTGCGCGCCACAACGACCTCGATCTCGTTGGCGATCTCCACCAGGATGTTTCGACGGCCTGTCCCGGAGAGGAACTCCAGGGCCTCGTGCGCCGCTCGCCAGATGGCCGGCTCGCCCTCCATCTTGAGCAGGTTCATCCAGTAGAAGAGGCCGACGATCACCACCATGCCCAGCTCGTCGGCTCGGGCGAGGACGCGGGCGATCCGGTCCGCGTAGGCTGGCTTGAGCGCGCCCTGCGGGGTGAAGCCATTGTTGTCGTAGCGATGGTAGATCTCGGGCACGTACAGCGGTCCGCCCCCCTGAAAGTTGATGGTGAAGGCGAGCACGCCATGCTCCTTCCAGGCAGGCAGGGCGGCACAGAACTCGGACACGTTGCGCTCCGGGTCCCACTCTCCCGTATCCGGATAGGCCCAGTAGCGGCGCGTCTCCGGGTTGGCGTCGTCAAAGGTCGCCTGCACGGCGCGCACGTTGAACAGGAGCCCCTCGATCTTGTGCCCCTCAAACACCCGGCCTGGATAGGTTGGCCGTCCGTCGATACAGAACGCGCGGCCAGAGATGGTTAGTGCGGTCACGGATCACCTCCTCCTGAGACTTTTCATAGATCGGAGAACGGTCGCTGGCAGAGCGACTGTTCTGCCGAAGGCGGTCTGGCCTGCCCTCAGTCCGCAATGATGGTGCGACGCCGCACATCGGGATCGGTGAAAACATCCTCGGCATCGGTTGCACGGGAGGAAAAGCTCCACACCACCGCACCGTGGGGACCGGCCTGGAACCAGTGGGGCGTGTTGGGCGGCGACGTGATCTGATCGCCGGGGCGCAGTATGGTCTCGTGCCACACGGTGTAGGTATGGCGGCGATGGGCGGGCGGGCTGGCCTTCGGCTCCGGGGCAGGCTCACCCACGCTGTAGTAGTAGAGCTCTCCCCACTGGCACCGAAACGTCTCCTCTTTGCCCGGATAATCCCCGACGGATGGATGGCGGTGCTCCGGAAAGGTCTGGTTCGGGAAAAGGACCAGGACCTTGACGCCGATGTACGGCGTGTTCACGAGTGTGAGTATCTGCAGGCCGGTGTGCGCCAACTCGCCGAGGCCGAGGTCCGCAACCTCGATCGCCTGCAGTTCCTCCGGCCGGGCGACTATACCGGCCTGAGCCACCAGGGTCGCGGCCCGGGCGCGGGCGGCCTCATGCTCAGCGCGCGTGATCATGGTACAGCTCCAATCGTGGCGTTTTTCTATCTCAACTGAGGCGCGGCGCGGTGCAGCCCAAGAAGGGCCCGCGCCTCTGCGGGCGAGGCGATTTCCCTTCCCGCCTCGCGCCCGATGCGGACCAGCCGCTCAATGAGGGCAGCGTTCGAGGGCGCCCTGTCGCCCCGGCGGTAATCGATGCCATCCTCAAAGCCGGCCCGGGCGTGCCCGCCGAGGGCGATGGCCCATACGCCCGCCTGCAGGTCGTGGCCCTCATGGCCGGTGACCTCCCAAATGGCACCAGCTGGCAGGCTCTCGATGAGGTATAGCAGGTTGCGGGCGGTCGCGGGCATGGCGCCGCGCTGCCCCAACACAAAGTTGAAGACCAGAGGATTGTCCAACAGGCCGTCTCGTGCATAGCAGAGCGCGTTTTCGACCCAACTCGCATCAAACACCGAGATGCCCGGCTTGATGCCCCGACGCCGCATCTCGTTCACCCAGTAGTCTATGTCGTCCGGCGAGTTGATGTAGACATGCCGGCCATAGTTGACCGACCCCGGGTTCAGCGAGGCCATCTCAATGTCGGCCTGCAGCGCGACACAGCGCTCAGCAGCCGATAGCATGCCGAGGCCACCGGTAGAGCCTTCGACAATGATATCACAGCGCTCGCGGATAAGAGCAATGGTGCGGCGGAAGGCGGCCAACTCCACGGTGGGGCAGCCATCCTCATCCAGCACGTGCAGGTGGGCAATGGCAGCGCCCGCCTGCCAGGCGCGCACAACCTCGTCCGCAATCTGCTCGGGCGTACGGGGAAGGTCGGGATGGACGTCGAGCACGGCCGGTGGCGCGGCAGGGGCGACAGTGAGAATCAGCTTGTCCATCAGCGCTCCTACGGATCGGTGTACCGCTGAGTCTGGCAACGACGAACGAGACGGGCCTCAAGCTATGTGGCGCCCGTCCGGCCCCCCACGCCCGTAATCTCTGCCACACGGGTGAAGAAGGCCCGCTTGAGATCGGTGTTGATCGTCCAGTTCACCGGCGGCGTCTGAAAGCCGCTCAGGTCCTCATAGCGTGTCTCGCGCGGGCGGGCGCGATAGTCCACATATGCATCTCCCGCCCAGGCCGCAGCCCCGCCAAAGCCCTGATCGAAGTACCCCCAGGAAACGCCCCTCCGCCAGGCAACCTCGAGGTTTGGCAGGCCCGGGGAATCCTCGTTGATCACGAGTGGTTTCGGGTACCGCCGGTATGCGGGGTGCAACTGGACCGCTTCAATAGCGGCCGCGAGCTCGGCCTCGAGCGCACCGTTACCATGGAGGAGCACATAGTCACACGCCTCAATGAGCGACGGCGGCGGCATGCCCGCGCCGGTAGCGGCATTGACCCCGCCGAGGCTGCAGGAGTACAGGAAGCTGGGATGTGAGCGCCTGTAGGTCTGGATCATCTCGTGTACACGGTCCGGCTGGAACAAAGCGCATCCAGACCGCGGGAAGCAGACGTCAGCCTCGTTGGCTATCTCGATGAGCAGGTTTCGGCGCCCGGTGCTCTCGAGAAAGGCCAGGGCCTCGTGGCCCGCGCGCCATATCGCCTGCTCATTCTCGAGCTTGCGCAGGTGGGCGCAGTAGAAGAGGCCAACGATCACAGCCATGCCCAGCTCATCGGCACGTGCGAGGACCCGTGCGATGCGCTCCCCATAGTCGGGCCTGATATCGCCACGGGGGGTGAAGCCGTTGTTGTCAAAGCGGTCGTAGATCTCGGGAGCAAAGAGTGCGCCCCCTCCCTGGAAGTTGATCGTGAAGGCGAGGACGCCGTGCTCCCGCCATGAGGGCAGGGCAGCACAGAACTCGGATACGTTGCGCTCCGGGTCCCACTCCCCCGTATCCGGGTAGGCCCAGTAGCGGCGCGTTTCGGGATTGGCGTCGTCAAAGGTGGCCTGCACGGCGCGCACATTGAACAAAAGCCCCTGAACGGCGTGGCCGTCGAAAACGCGCCCAGCATAGGTTGGGACGCCGTCGAGGAGGAACTCTCGCCCCCTGATGCCGATCTCAGTCATCTCATCGCCTACCCCTTGATGGCGCCCGCGCTGATCCCCTGTACCATGTACTTCTGTGCTATCCGGAAGAGGATCACTGCTGGCACGGTGGTCATCACACAGCTGGCCATGAAGGCGTTGGCCCGCTGAGCGCCGCCAAACTCGCCCATAAAGTCGCGGATTCCGACCTGGATGGTCTTCATCTCGCCTCGAGTGAGCAGGATGCTTGACCAGAGGAAATCATTCCACGCTCCGAGAAAGGCAAAGGTCGCCACGGCGATGATGCCCGGGATGGATATCGGGAGCACGATGCGCAGAAAAGCTGAAAAGTATCCGCAGCCGTCGATCAGCGCAGCCTCCTCGAGCTCGAGCGGGTAGGAACCCTGGAAGTAGCCGCGCAGGATCAGGGCGGCGTACGGCAGGGAGAAGCTTGTGTAGGCGATGATGAGCCCCTGATAGCTGTTGAGCAGGCCGAGCCCTTTCAGGGTAAAGTAGATCGGGAAGAGGCGGGTGATGGCCGGGATCAGCTGGGTGAACATGACGATGACGAGGACAAGGGTATCGCCTGGAAAGCGGTAGCGTGCCAGCGCATAGGCGCCCATGGCGGCGAGGCTGGTTGAGATCAGGGTAGTTGCCATGGCTGTGAAGAGCGAGTTCATGATGTAGCGCGTGAAGGGGATGACCTTCATCGCCTTCTCATAGGCCTCCAGCGAGAACGTCCTTGGGAACCAGATCGGAGGCATGGCCAGTATCTCTTTGTTGGTCTGAAAGGAGCTCTTGAGCATCCAGTAGAAGGGCATCAACACGAAGACCAGGACCGCGGCCATGAACAGAGCTGCAATCAGGCCCTTCGCCGTCCGCCGCGCGCGGCGGCTCTGCCATGGCATGGTCGCGCTCTGTGCTCGCATGCTCATCTTGCCCCTGCCTCCTCGCCAGCTCAACCGGCCGCAGTGGCCCGCAGTTGGGCCCGAATGTAGAATGCTGCTACAGCGCCCGTGCTCAAAAGGATGATGGCGCTGATCGCGGCGCCGAGGTCAAAGCGATAGAAAGTAAAGGCCGACTGGTATGCCAGCACACTGAGGACGTTCGTGAGGTCCTTCGGTCCTCCGAGGGTCATGATATAGTTCATCTCAAAGTGCCCGATGCCGCCGATGGTCAGCAGGGTGACCAGCACGCTGAGGACCGGACCTAGCATGGGCAGCGTGATGTGCCGAAACTTGGCGATGCTCGAGGCGCCATCGATCTCAGCGGCCTCATACACCTCGTGGGGGATCGACTGGAGGCCTGCGAGGAGCATGACCGTTACGAAGGGCAGGCCGTTCCAGATACGCACGGAGGAAACTGCGCCCATCGGTACGCTGAAGGGTCCCCACACCTTCGTCGCATCGGTCAGAAAGCGAATTGGGGCGTGCAGCAGGCCCAGCGACATGAGCACATGGTTGATCGGGCTCCGATCGGCCATGTACATCCAGATCCAGATGGCCGAAGAGACAACCGGTGGCGTGACCCACGGGACGAGGATCAGTGAGCGCAAGACGCCACGCCCGCGAAAGTCCATGTTCAGCACCTGCGCGACTAGAAGGCCAAGTGCCACAACGCACCCTACAACGATGGCGACAAAGACCAACGTATTGCGGAAGGCGATCCAGAAGCGCGGCTCGGCGCAGATCTGGCGAAAGTTCTCGAGTCCAACGAAGGGTGTGCCTTCCCTGGCAATGCGCATCAGGTCGTACTGGACAACGCTCATGCCGAGCGTCTGAAGCATGGGGTACACGCCCAGCACCAGGACGAGCGCGAGCATTGGGGCTACCATCAGGTAGCAGAAGGCATTCTTGCGTCTGACCATGGAGATGCCTCACTTCCCTGCAAGCGAGCAAGTGCTTGGGGGCTGCCCGGCTGGGCAGCCCCCAAATGTCAGCAGTTGTCAGGAGGCGCCCTTGTCCATCTCCTCCTGGACGCGCTTCTGGCACCTGGCTATGGCGTCGGGGATGGGCACGTTGTTGTTCATCACCTCGTAGACCATGTCGTAGATCGGGGCGCCGGGCTGGTGTACGATGATCCGGCTCCAGGCTGGCGAAGGGTGCTGCGAAGTGTGTGCATGCTCCAGGCAGGCCACGATCTTCTTGCGCCACTCCTTCTCCTGCCAGAAGGGGTTGTTCATCACGTTCTTGTTCGGGCTGACCCGCCCCAGGTACTGCGACAGCTCGGTCATGATCGAGTCCTGGCTCAGATAGTGGATCCACTGCACCGCTTCCTCGACGCGAGTAGTCCCGCGGAGGCAGCCCCAGTACCCGGCGCCAGAGTAGCACGCTCGTGTCTTGTTCTTGACCGGGATTTCGTAGGCCCACTTGCCGTCCAGCTCGGGATAGTCGCGCTCGAGGTTCTTGGCCCAGTCGTCCGGCACCTGGAAGACGATGGCGGCCTTGTCGGCGGCAAAGTAGTCCATCGGCGCAAAGCTGGGCTCGAGCCACTCGGGCGGGATGACCTTGTCGACGTTCTGTAGCTGGTACAGGAACTCGAGGGCCTCGGCCATCGCCGGCGTGTCGATGGTGGCGGTCTTGCCGTCCGCGGTCATGAACTCGCCACCTGCCTGCCACACCCACGGCATAAAGTTCTGGCAGGGGTTGGCGCCACCAGGGAGAAAGCCCCAGCGCAGAACGTTGCCGTTGCTGTCCCGCACGGTGAGGGCCTTGGCGTACTCACGCAACTCCTCCCAGGTGTCGGGCGGCTTGCTGAACCCCGCCTCCTCAAGAAAGTCGACCCGGTAGATCATGGGCCGGATGTCCCCGCGCCACGGGATGCCGTAGAACTCGCCCTGCCAGTACACGTCCTTCAGGGAGCCCTCGAAGAAGCGCTCCTTGAGGTCAGGCCAGTACTCCTGCTGGTACTCGGTGATGGGAAGGGGGCCATACTCCTTGCCACCGATGGACGCGAAGGAGTGCAGCCAGTACATGTCGGCGCAGTCCGGGTGGGCTCCGCCGCGCGCAACGAGCAGCCAGGTGTTCATTCCCTGGGCCCAGTTGATCATCTGCACGTCGACGCCGATACCAGTCTTTTCCTGAAACTCGGCCGCATACTTCTTGAACATGTCCAGCCACTGGGCTGGGTCACCATAGTTCATCGTCCAGAACTGGATCGTCGTGCCTGGCACGACCTTGGTCACCTGCTTTTCGACGACCTGGGTGACCTCCTTCTCGACTTCGACGGCCTTCTCCACAACCCGGGGCGCACAGGCCGCGAGGCCTGCGCTGGCACCGATCAGCCCCGCAGCGCGCAGAAAGCGCCTTCGCGTCACTTTGGCGGACATGTGCGTTCTCCTTTCCTCTGGCCGTCCACCGGCCCGCGTGGGTCTCTCCGACCGATCACATTCTTCTTACCGGAAGCGGTTGAGTCTGTAGCGCGCCTCAGCCCGACTCACCTCCTTTCACCTGAAACCCGGCAGCGCCGGCCTGTACGGCAAGCTGGTGCCCGATGGCCGCCCGGGCTACCGGTGTGGGCCGGGTCGCCCGCGCCCATCTCCCACTGCGCCGCCGGGCCAAGAGGACCCCGGACGCTGCGGGCACAGTCGGATGCTTCGCGCGGCCGCCGCGCCATCGGCTCCGACAGATGGTTGCCGTGCCGCTGCGGCTCCGCCCAGCGCACCGTTAGCTGGCACTGCCGTGCTGGCGGACCCGGTGTTTGCGACTCACCACCGCTCGCACTGCCGCAGCGAAATCGACACTGGACATCCGATACCTGACCAGCAACTCCCTGTAAGGGCCGGATTCCGCAAAGGTGTTGCCGAGCCCGACGCGCGAGAGCGGAACCGGGCACTGCTCGCCCAGCACCTCGGCAACTGCACTCCCCAGGCCGCCGAAGAGGGTGTGGTCCTCGGCGGTGACGATGGCTCCGGTAGCCTGCGCCGCACGCACGACCGCATCCTCGTCCAGGGGCTTGAGGGTGTGCATGTCAAGCACACCCACCTCTAGTCCCTCCCGCCCAAGCATGTCGGCGGCTTCGACCGCCAGTGCGACCATATCGCCGATGGCGATGATGGTGGCATCCCTGCCAGCGCGCAGGGTGATCGCCCGGCCGATCTCGAACTCTAGCCCATCATCGTAGAGGACGGGCACCGGGTCGCGCGTCAGGCGCAGGTACACGGGCCCCTGATGGGCCGCCGCAGCCCACACGGCTTTCCGCGTGCTGGTCGCATCGGCGGGCTGTATGACGGTCATGCCGGCGAGAGATCGCATGAGGGCCATGTCCTCGAGCCCCTGATGTGTCACGCCATCCTGACCGGGCGTCAGACCGCCGTGGGAGGCAGCAATCTTGACGTTCAGCCTGGGATAGCAGATCATGGTGCGCACCTGCTCGCAGGCGCGCATGCTGGCAAAGACGGCGTAGGTCGAGACGAAGGGGATCAGCCCCAGCGTCGCCATGCCAGCGGCTGCAGCCATCATGTTCTGCTCGGCGATACCAAAGTTGAACTCGCGCTCCGGGAAGCGCTCTGCAAACTCGTTGGTGCGCATCGACTTGGCAACGTCGGCGTTAAGCAACACCACGTCGGGGTTCGCGGCAGCGAGCTCCTGCACGGCCTCGGCATAGGCGTAGCGGGTGGGGTAGGCAAGGACGTCAGCCATTCAACCGCCTCCGGAGCTCGCAGAGCGCCTGCTCGGCTTCCTCGTCGTTGGGGGCACGTCCATGCCACCCGGGCACGTTCTCCATGAAGGACACACCACACCCCTTGATCGTGTGGGCGAGGATGGCCGTCGGGCGCACAGCATGGTCACGGACCTCTTCGAGGGTCTCGACAATCTCGCGCATGTTGTGCCCGTCGATCTCGCGCACCTCCCACCCGAAGGCTCGCCACTTGGCAGCCAGGGGCTCGACCGGCATGATGCCGGCCACCTCTCCGTCGTTCTGCAGCCGGTTGCAGTCCAGCAGCGCCACAAGGTTGGCCGTCTGCCACTTGGAGGCGGCCATCGCGGCTTCCCAGACCTGGCCTTCCTGGACCTCGCCATCGCCAAGCAGGACGTAGACGTGGATGTCCAGGCCTCTGACCCTCGCAGCCAGCGCCATGCCGAGCCCCGCAGAGAGCCCCTGGCCCAGCGAGCCGGCCGTCATGTCGATGCCCGGGGTCTTGAGCATATCCGGATGGCCCTGCAGCCGGCTGCCCAACTGCCGGAGGGTATCCAACTCGCTCAGCGGGAAATAGCCACGCCGCGCGAGCGCTGCGTAGAGGACGGGGCAGGCATGCCCCTTGGAGAGAATGAAGCGGTCGCGCGCCGGCCAGGAGGGATTGCGGGGGTCGAGCCGCATGACACGGAAGTAGAGTGCGGTGACGAGGTCTGCGGCCGATAGCGCACCACCGGGATGTCCCGCCCCCGCGCGGTGAATCATCTGGACGATGTCGCAGCGGATCGTCGCAGCCATGCGTTCCAGGTCGCCGAAGGCTGGAGTGTCGCTGTCCATTGGCATATCCGTTTGAGGCGATGTACTGTGTGTGCTACAATACATCAAAGGAGCGGCCAGCAAGCCACAGCTCGCCGTCAAGACGCGGTTGGCTGGTGCCTTGCGAACCGGCCCCGGAGAAAGCTCGCTTGCCTGTGCCAGAGGGGAGCGGGCTTTCTCTTTATTCCGTTCCAGATCAGTGCTCGGGCGCTGGCTGCTCCCCGGCAGCCAGCTTGGTCAACACCTGTTTGATCTCGCGCACCACGCGCTGGTTGACCTGACGATGCAAAGCCAGCACCCTGGCGAGGTCACGCTCTCCGAACGCCTCCAGGAAGCTCTGATGGTCGGAGAGGACGGTCCGGGGCACATAGTCCGGGTAGGCTCGCAGGCGCAGGTGGAAGAGCATGAGACACTGGCTGCGAATGCCCTCCCAGATCGGCACGAGGCGCGAGTGCCCGCACCGTCGGCAGACATACTCGTGGAAGCTGATGTCGACCTGGTTCAGGCGCTCCATATCGCCCTGCGCGGCTGCCTGGCGCTGCGCCTCAATGAGGTTCGCCATCTCCTCCAGATCCGCCTCATCGAGGCGATCCATCGCCCACTCAGCGGCGAGACTCTCAATGGCAACCCGCAGGGCAAAGATCTCGTCGATATCCTGCGCGCTGAACTCGCGCACGAAGCAGCCACGGTTCGGAACGCTGACGACCAGCCCCTCGCGCTCCAGCAGACGCAGCGCCTCGCGCACCGGGCTTCGGCTCACCCCCAACTGCTGGGCGAGGCTGATCTCGGGGAGGTGCTCGCCGGGGGCGAGCTTGCCTTCGATGATCGCCTGTCGCAGCCGGTCGGTAACCTGGCTGGCGAGCAGATGATTAGGCGAGATCGGTGTCAGAATGGGACGTTCCATCCATTGTATCCGCAGAGAAGTGATTGCATACAGTGTACTGCACACTGCATACTGCCCTAATATAGCACAAAGCCTGGCCTTTGTCAATCCCCCGGCCGGGGGCGCTAGCCGCAGAGGCAGGGGGTGGATCGCTTCGCCAGCCCTGCGGGTTGCCCAGCAGTGGCGACGGCGCCGAGCGGCCGCCATGCCCCGGTCAGATGCCCCCTCGGCGCCTCCGCTCCGATTCCGCCAGCAGCCGGGCAGCTATTGGCAGCTTCTGGCAGCGGGAGTGTGCTATACTGGCATCGTCGCTGTATCCCGCCTGTGGTCGCTTGACGATTGGCCGCTCTTTCGCTTTACTGTACTGTGCACGGTGTGGTGCGATGACGAAGGAGGACCCAATGGATTCCGCCAACTCGATCAGGGCAGCGCTGGGAGACCCCGGGCAACTGGAGCGCCTGTACCGGGCAGCGCGCCGGCGCGGGCAGACCGGCGAGTTCGCGGCTGTGCTCGAAGCGTGCTACGAGCAGGCGCCGGATAATCCGCTCTACGCAGCCTGGCACTACCGTCTGCAGGCGGAGGCGGCGGCGCGGACGGTGGCGGCCCGCTGGCGTGTGGCGGTGCCGCTGGCCCTGCTCAGCGCCCTGGTCTTTGCGGCGCTGACTGATGAGGCCCTGTCGCTGCCGGACTACACCCCGCTGGTCATGCTCGTGTGGGCGCCGCTGGGCGGCGCAGCGATCATCGCCTTCCTGGCGCTGGCCGGCCGGAGCGGCTGGAGGCGCCCTGCGCTTGCAGTGCTGGGGCTGGCGGCGGCAACGGCATATGCTCTGCTCTGGGCACGCCTCCCGCTCCTGCGTGACTATCGGACGCTGATGCTCCTGCACCTGCCCCTTGCCGCGTGGATCGCGGTGGTGCTGGCTCTGCTCGGGACGCGGCCGGGCCGCGAGCCGCTCTTTGCGGTGCTGGCCAAGTCCGTGGAGGTGCTGATCACGGGTGGGGTGTTTGCGATTGTCACAATGATTTTTGTGGCCATCACCGCGGGCATGCTCTCGCAGCTGGGCGTGTGGATACGGCCCGATATCGGCATCCGCCTGGTGGGGGCGGCGCTCGGTGCCCTTCCGGTGCTGGCCGTCGCGACGGTGTACGACCCCGAGCGCGAGCCGCTCGACCAGACCTTTGAGCAGGGGGCGGGGCATCTCCTGGCCACGATCACCCGCCTCTTGCTGGCGCCGGCCTCGGCGGTGCTCGTGGTCGTCCTCGGGCTGATACCCTTCAGCTTTATGCGGCCCTTTGCCGACCGCGGCCTGCTGATTGCGTACAATGCGATGCTGTTTGCGGTGATGGCGCTGGTGCTGGGCGCAGCTCCGGTGCGCGGGGAGGGCTTGGCGCCGCGGTATCGGCGGGCGCTCCGTACCGGCATCGTGGCCGTGGCCGCGCTGGCGGTGCTGGTCAGCCTGTACGCACTGTCCGCAACGGTCTACCGCACAGTGCTGGGCGGGCTGACTCCCAACCGCATGACCGTCATCGGTTGGAATACGGTCAACATCGCCATTCTGGGGGCTTTGGTCGCCACACAGCTCCGCAGCCCCGAGGAGGGATGGCTGGATGCGCTGCACGGCGTGTTTGCCAGAGGGGCCGCGGCCTACGTTGTGTGGGGCCTGTTCCTGATTGTGGCCACTCCGCTGATCTTCCGGTGAGCGGTGCTCGGGCCCAGGAAAACAAAAGCCCCCACGGCTTTGCCGTGAGGGCCCCATGGTGCCGAGGAAGGGACTTGAACCCTTATGGGAGCACTCCCACTGCGCCCTGAACGCAGCGCGTCTGCCAGTTCCGCCACCTCGGCTCGCGGATGGGAGTGTACCATAGCACGGCCTATCTGTCAAGTGAGATAATGAGGCGATTCGGTTCCACCTTCTGTTGGTGAGCAGCCCACCGAATGAATTCGGGGCTAGGGGGCCTTCGGGCTGCCTACTGGCAGCCCGAAGGCCAACCATCGACCTGCGTCGATGGGGAACGGGCCCCGCCCGCGCAGGCGGGCGGTTGGCGCCGAAGGCGCC
>DYEI01000391.1 GCA_020725765.1 Anaerolinea sp.
GAGGCTGGAGCCCCTCGAAACGCCGGCCTGGAGGGGCCCGAGTGGGGCGCAGACAGCCTTTCAGGCCCTGTTTTCGGCCGTCCTGTGGGGCCAAAAGAGGCACCTGTCCGCAGGTTGTGCTCCGAAAGGCCCAAGTCGAGGGAGGCGGTTCCCCGAGAAGCCGGCGCCAAGCCGATCCCCACGGACAGAGCTACCAGCGGCCTGCCTGCGTTCCGTGCGCTGAGCGCGAGTCTGAACACGCACGGCACAAGCGCCATTTGCCTTGCTGCGTTACCGGGTGTAACATAACCAACCTGATCATCCTGGTGACGGAGGCCCGGGCACGTCCATGAGAGCCCTGGTGACGGGCGGTGCGGGGTTCATCGGCTCGCATCTGGTGGATGCACTCCTCGCGCGCGGGTGGGAGGTCGTGGCGCTCGACAACCTCTTCACTGGACGACGCTCTAACGTCGCCCACCTCGCTGACGAGCCCCGTTTTCGGCTTGTGGAGGGCGACGTCTGCGACGCGCGCCTGGTCGAGGAGCTCACCTGCGGCTGCGACGTTGTCTTTCACCTCGCGGCGGTTGTTGGGGTCACGCATGTGATCGCGAACCCCCTGGCCGCCATGCGCACCAACGTCCTGGGTACAGAGAACGTGTTGGCGGCCGCCTACCGGCACAGGGTGCGGGTGTGTGTGGCTTCGAGCTCGGAGGTCTATGGACAGAGCGAGCAGGTTCCCTTCGTGGAGGATGGCCCTCGCGTGCTTGGGCCAACCTGGATACCGCGCTGGTCCTATGCAACTGCCAAGGCCCTCGACGAGCACCTGTGCTTTGCCTACCGTGATCAGGGCCTGGAGGTATCGGTTGTCCGATACTTTAACGCCTACGGCCCGCGGACGGACCCGCAGGGCTATGGCAGCGTTGTAGCCCGCTTTGTGAACCAGGCCCTTTCCGCCGAGCCCCTGACCGTGCTCGGGGACGGGCAGCAGACCCGGTCCTTCACCTACGTCAGCGATTCCGTCGAGGGAACGATCCTGGCCGGGACGATGCCGGCGGCTCTGGGAGAGGTGCTGAACCTCGGCAGCGAGGAAGAGATCACCATCGAGCACCTGGCGCTGGAGGTCATCGCGCTGACCGGATCGCGGAGCCGCCTGACCTACGTGCCGTACGAGGCGGCCTATGGGGCGGACTTTGCCGAGCCCCGCCGCCGGGCGCCCGACGGCAGCAAGGCGCGCCGCCTGATCGGCTTTGAGCCGAGGGTCTCGCTGCGAGATGGGCTGAGGCGCACCATCGAATGGTTCCGCGGATAGCGGCCCCGGGGGCGCCGGGCCGCACAGGCAAGCAGCGACGGCGGGGCTACACCTGCGGGCCGCCGCTGAGCGCTGCTATCGGCCGCCCTGGAGTTGGTGAGCGATGCAAACCCGTCTTGGCCGCTACTGTGATCGCGTTGCGGAGGCCGGCTGGCTGGCAGCCGCGCTCCTGACGCCGCTCTTCTTCAACGTCTATTCCGGCCGCGTCTTTGAGCCGGACAAGCTGACGCTCCTGCGCTCCATCGCCCTGGTCATGGCGGCGGCCTGGCTCATCCGAACTCTGGAGCGTACGCGAGACGGCAGCGTCCGCCTCGGGCGGGAAGAGGCGGCCGGCCCTCTCGGCCTCGCGGGGGTCTGGCGCTCTCTGCGGGCAACGCCGCTCTTGCTCCCGGTCCTCTCTCTGGTAGCGGTGTACCTCCTTGCGACGGCCGTGTCCGTCACGCCGAGGACGAGCTTCTGGGGCTCGTATCAGCGGCTGCAGGGCACGTACACGTTCCTGGCGTACGTTGTGGTCTTTGGCATCGCCTGGCAGGGGCTCCGTACCCGGGCCCAGCTCGAGCGCCTGCTCAATGCCATTGTCCTCTCGAGCCTCCCCGTGGCGCTCTACGGTGTGCTGCAGCACTATGGGCTGGACCCCCTGCCGTGGGCCGGAGACGTCATGGACCGCGTGACGGGCAACCTGGGCAATGCCATCTTTATCGCCGCCTACCTCATCATGGCGTTCTTTATCACGCTCGCGCGCCTCGTAGCCCGCTTTGCCCGGCTGCTGCGACCGGAGGGCGCGTCGCGGGGCGACGCCTTTGCCTGTGGCGTGTACGCCTTTACGCTGGCGCTGCAGGCTCTGAGCATCTACTTCAGCAAGAGCCGGGGGCCCTGGCTGGGCCTGCTCGGCGGGTTCTACGTCTTTGCTCTGGTGTGCCTAGTGGCGCTGCGGCGCTCGCACGCCGATCGGCGCGCGCTCTCGCGGCGAGAGGTCGGGCAGGCGATGGCTTTTGCCCTTCTGAGCCCGTTGCTCGTCGGCGTGCCGGTGCTCCTGGGGATAGCGCTCCGGCAGGTCACCCCGCTGGGCGTCCTTGGAATCGTGCTGTTCCTGGGGGGCTATGTGGCGATGCTGCTGGGCCGCCGGGGCTTCCGGTGGTTGTGGCTGAGCTGGCTCGTGCAGGCGCTGTTGATGGTCGGGTTCCTGGTCGTGTTCAACCTCCCACACAGCCCGCTGGCCCCGCTGCGCAGCATGCCTGGTCTTGGGCGGCTGGGGCAGGTCTTTGAGACAGAGACCGGCACCGGCCGCGTACGCGTGCTGATCTGGGAGGGGGCCGTCGAGATGCTGAAGGCCGACCCCTTGCGAACCCTGATCGGCTACGGGCCGGAGTCCATGTATGTGGCGTACAGTCCATTCTACCCCCCAGACCTGGCGCACTATGAATCGCGCCATGCCACGCCTGACCGCTCGC
The DNA here is from genome assembly GCA_020725765.1 of Anaerolinea sp. Lineage (GTDB taxonomy): Bacteria > Chloroflexota > Anaerolineae > SpSt-313 > SpSt-313 > SpSt-313. Next base: position 2,740 of record DYEI01000391.1, read on the forward strand.
ACAATGAGACCTTTGACGCGCTGATCACGACGGGGGTGATCGGCTTCCTGGTGTACTTCTGGCTCTTTATCAGCATCTTCCTGTACGGACTACGGTGGCTGGGCTTTCTGCCGGCCCGGGCGAGGGGAGGCTCCTGGCAGGAGCCTCTGTTCCTGACCCTGGCAATTGGCGGGGCCGCTCTGGGCGCGCTGGTGCCGCTGGCGGTCGACGGCTCGCTCCGCTTTGCCGGGGTTGGGGTGCCGGTCGGGATGATACTGGGCGTGGCGGTGTACCTGGCCGTCTCCGGCTTTGGCAGTGGCGGGGAGGGAGAGGAGGCGGCGTCCTTCGGGGAGCGGGAGCTGGCGCTGGCGGGCATCCTGGCGATGATCGTGGGCCACTTTGTCGAGATTCACTTTGGCATCGCCATCTCTGCGACACGCCTGTACTTCTGGCTCGGCCTGGCCATGCTCCTCGCCCTGGGCAGTGGCCGGCTGGGCGCCGAGGGTGCCTCGCAGCCGTCACCGGCCACGATGCAGATTGAGCCGGTCGAGGGGCACAGGCGGAAACGCCGGCGCCACGAGCCCCGGCTACCGCAGACCGGTTCCCGCGAGGATGGCGCGGGCTGGCCGCTGGCGGGCGCTGTGGTCGCGGGCCTCGTGTGCGGGCTCGTCCTCGGTACCCTCTTCTACGACTATGTCACGAACCCGGGAGGAGAGCTGGGCGCGCTGGAGACTGTGGCGCTCTCCCTCACAACCATCCGGGTTCCCGGGGGTGAGCGGCTCTTCTCCCCCGGCATTCTGGCCGTGTTCCTGCTTACCCTGACGCTCGGGGCGGTCCTTGTCGTGGACGACGAACACGCTGCCGGGCGTTCCGCCTCGTCCGGGTCCTGGCCGAAGGCCCTGGGCTGCTATCTGGCTGTGGCGCTGGGCGTCAGCCTTAGCTACGGCCTCTGGCACGGGTCGCGGCTGCAGCCCGGCAGGGACGCGGGCAACGTGATCCTGTGGTACTATGCTTTCGCCCTGGGGGTCGTGGCCGCCCTTGGCCTCTTTCTGCCCAGCCGCGGCCGCCAGCTGGCACAGTGGCATAAGGAGCGGCTCTGCGCGCATCCGCTTCTGGCAGTGCTGGCCTACCCTGCCTTGATCGTGGTGACGGGGCTGCTCGTACGCCACAACGCCAGGGTCGTACAGGCCGACATCTACTACAAGCAGGGGTGGGACGGCTTTCATCGCCCCGTGTTCGAGAGCCTCACCAGCCGCCGCATCGATGCCGCCATGGCCCGGCGCTACTACGACGCGGCCATGTACTACTATGACCGGGCGCTCGCCTGCGCGCCCGAGGAGGACTACTACTACCTGTTCCTCGGCAAGGCCCTTCTCGAGAAAACGGGGATTGTCGAGGATGCCCAGCTCAGGGAGCAGCATTTCCTGGAGGCCGAGCGGGTTCTGAAACGAGCCAGGGACCTCAACCCCCTCAACACCGATCACTCGGCGAACCTGGCCCGGCTCTACCGGACCTGGGCGCAGACCTGCGAGGCGGGAGCCCGGTCCGAGAAGCTGGCCCTCGCTGCGAGCTGCTACGAGCAGGCAAACCGGCTCAGCCCGCACAACGTCGTGCTCCTCAACGAGTGGGGCGAGCTCCTCCTCGACATGGGGCGCCCCGACGAGTCGCTGGCTACCTACGAGCGATCGCTGGCGTTGGACGACCGCTTCGCGCAGACCTACATGCTGCTGGGCGACTACTACACCCGCCAGAAAGACCTGGCACGGGCTCGCGAGCACTATGAGCAGGCAGTGGCTTTGGATCCCGGTTCGATGCTGGCACACAGTGCCCTCGGGTACGTCTACTCGCAGCTCGGGATGGTCCCCGAGGCGATCAGCGAGAACCTGCGCGTGCTCGACATGCGTCCGCAGGACTATGCCAGCCTGAAGAACCTGGCGCTCCTCTACCGGCAGTCCGGGCAGCTCGAGGACGCCCTGGCTGCGGCGACGGCCGCCCGCGAGGTGGCTCCGGAGGCGGATCGGCCCGCCTTCGACCAGCTCATCGCCGAGATCCAGGCATCCATCAAGGCGGAGGCGAGGCCATGACCGGGCATCTGCTCATTGTAGCCAGCGCGCTCCTTCTGGCCGCGGCGGCCACGCCCCTGGCCCGTGAGCTCGGCTCGCGTTGGGGCTTTGTGGACCGGCCGGGCGAGCGCAAGGTCCATCGCTCTACGATGCCGCGGCTCGGCGGTGTTGCCATCTACCTCTCCTTCATCGTTGCGCTCGTCCTGTTTGGCGATCGGTTCTACGTCCGGCAGGTGGTGGGGATCTTTATCGGTGCCACCCTGGTTTCGGCGGTCGGCCTCTGGGATGACCGCCAGAGCCTGAGGGCTGCGACCAAGCTGATGGGGCAGCTTGTGGCGGCAGGACTCCTCATCCTTTCGGGTGTGCGGGTGCAGGCGCTGCACCAGCCTGTCCTCGATGTCGTTGTGACCCTCGTCTGGGTAGTGGGGATTACGAATGCTATCAACTTGATGGACAATATGGATGGCCTCGCCGGAAGCACGGCCGCTGTGGCTGCTGCCTACTTCCTGCTGCTGGCTGCGATGAGCCGTCAGTACCTGGTGGGCGCCCTGGCGGCGGCGCTCCTCGGGGCTTGCCTCGGCTTTCTCATCTATAACGTGAACCCCGCCTCCATCTTTATGGGCGACTCGGGCGCCCTTTTCCTGGGCTTTATGCTGGCGGCCGTGGGGATCAAACTGCGCTTCCCCGCCAACTCGGACGTGATCACGTGGATGGTGCCCGTGCTCGTGCTGGGCCTCCCCATCTTTGACGTGGCGCTGGTGTTCATCTCGAGGCTCCGGCGGGGGCTGAACCCGCTGACTACGCCCGGAATGGACCACACCTCGCACCGGCTCGTGGCCCTCGGCCTGACTCCCCGTGAGGCGGTGCTGACGCTCACGGTGGTGGCGTGCGCGTGCGGGATGCTTGGGACCTATGTGACGCAGGCGTCGCTGGTCGATGGATACGCGGCGGGCGCCCTGGCCGCCCTCGCCGGGCTGGCGGGGCTTATCTGGCTGGAAGTCCACCCGAGGGCGAGGCCCGGCAGGAGATGAGGCAAAGTGGGGCGGAGCATGGACACAGGGCCACGAGGTTTCGAGCAGCTGCAGGCGCGAATCGACGCGGCGACGGCCCGCATCGCGGTGATGGGCCTCGGCTATGTGGGCCTGCCGCTTGCGGTGGGCCTGGCGGAGGTCGGCTTCCCGGTCGTGGGAGTCGATGTGGATGCCGGGAGAGTTGCGGCCATCGGGCGGGGCGAGAGCTACCTGAGGGATGTCCCCTCGTCCAAGGTGGCCGCCCTGCGTGCCGAGGGGCGCCTGAGTGCCACCGCCGACTATGAAGCCCTGCGTCAGGTTGACGTCACCTTCATCTGCGTGCCGACCCCCTACGACCGTCAGCGCGCCCCAGACCTCTCGTACATCCGTGTGGCTGCGGCCGGCATCGCGGAGCGGCTGCAGCCGGGGCAACTCATCATCCTCCAGAGCACGACCTACCCCGGCACTACTGAGGAGGAAGTGCAGCCGATCCTCGAGGGGTCAGGGCTGCGGGCCGGGCGGGACTTTTTCCTGGCCTTCTCTCCGGAGCGGATCAACCCCGGGGACCGCGTGCACACAGTGCGCAACACCCCCAAGGTCGTGGGGGGCGTCGATCCTGCCTCCGCAGAGCTGGCCGCCCGACTCTTGCGCTGTCTGACGGCAGAGGTGTACGTCGTCTCTTCCGCGCGCGCGGCAGAGATGAGCAAGCTCCTCGAGAACATCTTTCGCAGCGTCAACATCGCGCTGGTGAACGAGCTGGCCGTGCTCTGCGAGCGGATGGGCATCGACATCTGGGAGGTGATTGCCGCCGCTTCGACCAAGCCCTTCGGGTTTATGCCCTTCACGCCGGGGCCGGGCGTCGGGGGGCACTGCATCCCCGTCGATCCCTGCTACCTGGCGTGGAAAGCGCGCGAGTATGACTTTCGCACGCGCTTTATCGAGCTCGCTGCCGAGGTCAACGAGGAGATGCCCCGCCATGTCGTGGGCAGGGTCGCGGAGGCACTGAACATGCTGGGGAAGCCACTGCGCGGCGCGGACGTACTCCTCCTCGGCGTGACGTTCAAGCGAGATGTGGACGATGCCCGCAACTCGCCGGCCGCCCGTATCGTGGAGCTGCTGCTGGCAGCCGGGGCGCGGGTCGGCTACAATGATCCGTACGTGCCGGTGTTCCAGGTCGGAGACGACGTCTTCTGTCGCTCCGCCCTCGAGCTGCGCAGCGAGCCCCTGACCGCCGGGCGCCTGCGCGCGGCCGACTGCGTGGTCATCGTCGCCGGGCACTCGGACTATGACTATGCCTGGCTCGTCCGCGAGGCCCCGCTCATCATCGACACTGTGAACGCGACCCGCGGTCTGGCAGGCCCGCGCATCGTGCGCCTCGGGGCACCGGTGCCTGAGGGGCTTGCGCGGGGAGGGCGCGGCCGGGCCTGCGAGGGCAAAGCTACTGTGGACCCCTCTCTCCTTGATCCATGATGGCTGAGCACGAGGAGGCAACGTGAGCAAGAAGAAGACGAAAAAGGTTCGCCGCGGTCGTCCGCAGGCTGCGCGGCCCCGGGAGCGCCCGCGGAAGGGGCCGCCGCCCAAGCCGGCCCTCAAGCCCGCGCCGGCGAGCCGCTGGCAGCGCCTCAAAGCGCGGCCATGGCTCCTTGCCGGGCTGATCGCCCTGGGGGTGCTGTTGATATTCGTTGCCGCCTGGCTGGTCTTCCGCCTCGCCGGTCCGGCACAGCCGGCGCCGACTGCGACGGCAGCTCCCGAAGCCACGGAGACGCCGCTCCCGCAGCCGAGCCCGGCTGCCCTCATCTGGCAGGAGCCTCCTCCCCTCACCATAGACGCGAGCAAGGCGTACACGGCGACCATCGTCACCGAGCGGGGTGAGATCGTTTCCCGGCTCTTCGCCGATCGTGCCCCCAAGACGGTCAACAACTTTGTGTTCCTGGCCCGGCAGGGGTTCTACGACGGTCTGACCTTCCACCGCGTCCTCCCGGGTTTTATGGCCCAGGGCGGCGACCCGACAGGCACCGGCGCCGGCGGGCCGGGGTATCAGTTTGAGGATGAGATCGACCCCGAGCTCAAGTTTGATGGTGCCGGGGTCCTGGCCATGGCTAACTCTGGCCCCGATACCAATGGGAGCCAGTTTTTCATCACCTACGCCTCCGCCCCCTGGCTGAACGGGCACCATACCATCTTTGGCAGGGTCGTGGCGGGGATGGACGTGGCCGAACGCCTCACACCCCGTAACCCCGATGAGAACCCAACCACTCCCGGCGACAGGATCGTGACGATCCGGATAGCGGAGGGCTGATGGAGACTACCGCCTTGCCTGAGACCGGTCCCCCGCTCGAGGCGCCCGAGAGGCGCCCGGGCACCATCGTGCTAAGGATAGTCGCGATCCTCGTCGCGCTTGGGATCACCGTGTCGATCATCGTGTTCCGCGAGGACCTGGCCCGGTTCGCGGCCTACGGGTACGTGGGCATCTTTGTGATCAGCATCATCGGGAACGCCACCGTGCTGCTGCCGGTGCCGAGCCTGCTGGCGGTGTTCGCCGGCGGCACAGCGTTCAACCCGCTCATCACGGGGCTGGTAGCTGGCGTCGGGGAACCGCTGGGAGAGCTGACAGGCTATCTGGCGGGGTACGGAGGCAGCGCCATCATCGAGAACCGCGCCCGCTACGAGCAGATGCGCGGGTGGATGCGGCGGCACGGGTTTGCCACCATCGTCGTGCTCTCGGCCATCCCCAACCCCCTGTTCGACCTGGCGGGGATCACCGCTGGCGCCCTGCACATGCCCGTCTGGCGGTTCCTCATCGCCTGCTGGCTGGGCAAGACGGCCAAGGCCCTCGTCATCGCCTGGCTGGGCTCCCAGAGCGTGGGGTGGATAGACTCGTTGTTGGGCATCCTGGGCATGCACTAGCCTGTCCGGGGCCCAGGGAGGACCCATGAACACCAACGACCTCCGTGAGTACCTCCTCAGCCGCGCCCCCTGGGTCGACCCGTCCAGCACCGTCGACACTGTCAAAGCCGGGGACCCAACGCGGCCCGTCCGCACGGTAGGCGTGGGCTGGGTCGCAAGCAGCGCCAACCTCCGCGCTGCGGCCGAGCTTGGCTGCGAACTCTTCATCACCCACGAGCCGACCTTCTGGGAGCATGCAGCGCCGGAGCAACAGCTGCGCACCGTCGAGCCCGGCCGCAGCAAGCAGCGCCTTCTCGATGAGACTGGCCTTGTGGTCCTGCGCATCCACGACACGTGGGACCGCTGGCCGGAGCACGGCATCCGCGACTCCTGGGCCCGGGGCCTCGGGCTCACCCGGCGCATCGCCGAGGATGGCGCACGCTGGCACGCTCTGTTCGAGATCGAGCCGACGCCGCTCCTCGAGTTTGCGCGGCATGTTGCGCGGCGGGTCAGGCCGCTGGGCGAGGATAGCGTCCGCGTCATCGGCGACCCGGCGCGGACCGTCCGCCGGCCGGCCATCGGCACCGGCTGCGCTGGCCCCGATGCGGACATGGTCGCCCTCGGAGCCGACGTCCTCATCGTCTGCTATGATGGGGCCTCCTACTGGCAGACACGCGAGCGCCTCGCCGACCTTGGCGCCGCCGTCATCGCTGTGGAGCACGGCACATCCGAGATGTGGGGGATGGAGAGCCTGGCGCAGTACCTCTCGGCTCACTTCCCCGAGCTCACCGTCCACTACCTGGACCGGCATCCGCGGGCATGGACGGTGGCGGGGTAGGGCGCGGTCCGGTGTGCCTCCAGGGCAGTCGGGAGCGGGCACAGGCGAGCCTGCGAGCGACGGGTATGCGGCTTACGGAGCACCGATAGCTGCAAGTCGCGCGAATGCGGCGGCGAACTGGGGGGTTGTGTCCGCGCCCTACGCGCCCAGCGCGTGGAAGCTCCCCTTCAGTGCCGGGTAGAGGCCGCGGTAGGCGTGATATAGCTCCTGGTAGCGCGCCGCGTCGTCGGGCCGCGGCTCGACGGGGGGCGCGTACCGCACCGTACGAGACCGCGCCTCCACGGGATCCCGGTACAGCGCCGTCCCCAACCCGGCGAGGACCGCCGCCCCAACGGCCGTGCGCTCAGGCCCGAGCGCCACGGTCACCGGCAGCCCGAGGACCGCGGCGAGGATCTCCTGCCAGGGATGGGAGGTACCCCCGCCGCCGGCCGCCACGATCTGGGCCGGGCCGGGCCCGAGCTCGCGCATCGCCTCCAGTGCGTCCCTGAGGGCGAAGCACACGCCCTCCATGATGGCCCGCACGGCATGGCCCCGCCCGTGGCGCAGGGTCAGGCCGACAAAGGCCCCCCGGGCCTGCGGGTCAAAGTGCGGGGTGCGCTCTCCGGCGAGATAGGGCAGAAAGAGCAGGCCCTCGCACCCGGCGGGGATGCCCGCAGCCTCCGCTGCCAGCTCCTCAAAGCTCGCCCCCGGGGCCAAGTGCTCGCGGAACCAGGAGAGCGACAGCCCCGCCGAGAGGATCGCCCCCATTGAGTACCAGCGGCCCGGAACGGCATGGCAGAAGGTGTGCAGGCGCAACTCGGGGTCAGGGGCCGGGGCCGTGAGGGCGGTGAGGAGCTGACCCCCCGTGCCGATGGTGCACGAGGCCAGCCCCGGATCGATCAGGCCCGAGCCGACCGCCTGACAGGCCTGGTCCGCCGCCCCGGCAATGACCGGGATCCCCGCCCGCAGGCCCAGCTCCGCCGCGGCCTCGCGCGTCAACTCCCCGGCAATGGCAGTGGACTCGAGCACCTCCGGCAGCAGCCAGTGCGGCACCTTCCAGGCGGTGACCAGCTCCTGCGACCAGCGGCGGCGGACGACGTCAAAGAGCAGCGTCGCCGAGGCGTCGCTCACCTCGGTCGCGACCTGCCCCGTCAGGCGCAGCCGGATGTAGTCTTTGGGCAGGATAACCCTGTCGCTTGTGGCGAGGGCCTCGGGCTCGTTCTCCAGCAGCCAGAGGAGGCTGGCCGCGGTAAAGCCGACGGCCAGGCGGTTGCCGGCGAGGCGCCCAAGTCGCCTCAGGCCCAGCTGCCGGGTCGCGCGCTCGACCTGCGCGTGCGAGCGCTGGTCCGGCCAGATGATGGCCGGGCGCACAGGCCTCCCTGCCGGGCTGACGAGCACCGTGCCGTGCATCTGCCCCGAGAGGCCTATGGCGGCCACGTCGTCAGTGGCGCCGGCTGTCGCCAGCGCGCCACGCACGGCGGCGCAGGCCGCCTGCCACCAGGCCTCCGGGTCCTGCTCGGCCCAGCCGGGCAGGGGCTGGTCGATGGGGTACTCGCAGCCGGCGAGGCCAAGCACGGTGCCCTCGGGGTCGATCAGCACCGCCTTGGCCGCCGAGGTGCCGATATCGATGCCGAGCAGGGTGGGCAAGAGCAGTCGCTCCTGTGGATGAAGCGGTCGAACCGTCGCGGAGAATCTACTCGATTCGGGGCGGGGGTGCAAGCGACGTGCCTATTGGGTGCATCCGGGATGCGTCGCTGACCTGGCTGCAGCCGGGTGTTTTGCTGGGCGACA
>DYEI01000392.1 GCA_020725765.1 Anaerolinea sp.
AGCCTTCTTCGGTCGTAGGGCGAGGGCATGGCCCATTGACGGGACCCCCACCCCTGCCCCCTACCCCGCCGCCTTGTCGGCGGGGTAGGGGGACGGGGGGATGGGGTACCCTCCGGCAAGGTTCGAGGGACGGCGACTGAAGCAGCCTGTCCGCTCCTGAACCCCGCCAGCCCGCAAGGCTGGCTCGCAATGACATCTCCCCGTCATTGCGACGCGGCGTCAGCCGCTGAGGCAATCTCAGCGGAGCTTCAGGCCTGAAACGCGCCGACGACTGTGGCGTATACACTGGGGCTGCATCCAAGATCAGTCAGCAGATTCGCGGTCAGGCAGCCTGCCGGGGGCGCTCCGCCGGCGACCGGGCCTTGCGCTGTGCACAAGCCCGGTGCAGACACCCGTTCCGGGGTAGGGCCGGACTGTGGCCCAGCAAAACGCCCGGCTGCAGCCCGGGCAGCGACGCATCTTGGATGCACCCATATACGTGGTTGTGACTGGTGGCCTGCATTGTGCTACAATGGACCACGTGGTGGGGCTATGCTACCAGGGAGGTGAAGCCATGACCTAAGCTTGCAGCATCCGGAACGAGGGGGAGCAGCGCATGGGCTCGGCGCGCCTGCGCCGAGCTGACGAGGTGGAGGTTCCTCACCGCGAGGTGGGGCTAACCCGCCGCTGGGGCGGGGAAAATCGAAAGGTCAGCGGATGCCTCCAGGGCCCGGCCACGGCCCTGCTCTACCCCTCCTGCAAAGCCAGGTGTGAAAACCGGCGGGCGACCGCCGGGACAAGCGCCTGGTGGTGGCCACAGGCAACGCTCACACTCTCGCCGGGGCGCACTGTCGTCCAACCGGCGACCGAAGGAGGGGATGCTATGTGTGGCATTGTGGGCTACATCGGCGGCCGCCCGGCCGCGCCCATTGTCCTCGAGGGCCTGAGCCGTCTGGCATACCGCGGGTACGACTCGGCGGGGCTCGCGGTCCTGGGGCCCGAGGGACTGGCACTCAGGCGCAGCGTTGGCAAGCTAGAGAACCTCTCGCTCCTCCTCCAGACGCAGCCAGCCCATGGCTTCGTTGGCATCGGCCACACCCGTTGGGCCACCCATGGCGCCGTTACGGAGTACAATGCGCACCCACACACAGACTGTCGCCGGCAGGTGGTTGTCATCCAGAACGGCATCGTGGAGAACTATATGCGGCTGAAGGAGCGCCTTGTCGCCGAGGGGCACGAGTTCCGCTCCCAGACCGACACCGAGGTGATCGCCCATCTCATCGAGGCCTACCTTGCTGGCGGTGATGACCTGCTGCGGGCCGTGGGCCGGGCCCTTCACGAGCTCAAGGGTGCCAATTGCATCCTGGTCCTCTGTACGAACGAGCCGGAGCGCATTGTGGCGGCAAGGCTGGGCAACGCAGGGGGGCTCGTCGTCGGGTTCGGGGAGGGCGAGGTCTTGGTAGCCTCCGACCTGCCGGCTCTGCTGGGGTATGCGCGGAGGGTGGCCTTTCTGGAGGACCGGGAGATGGCCGTCCTCGGGCCGGAGGGGGTGAGCTTCCTGCGGGTCGACGGCACGCCGATGCACAAAGAGCCCGAGACGGTCTCTCTCGACCCCGAGGCTGCCGCCCGTGGGCGCTATCAGCACTTTATGCAGAAGGAAATCTATGAGCAGGCCCGCTCGGTTACCGATGCCCTGCATGGACGCGTTGATTTCGAGGCGGGGGAGGTGTCCCTGGGTGAGCTTGCGCTCCCTCCAGACCGGCTCCGCAACGTGACGCGCATCCGCGCCGTCGCCTGTGGCACGGCGTGGCATGCAGCGCTCGTGGGCAAGTTTATGATCGAGCGCCTGGCGCGAGTGCCCGTCGAGGTCGACTACGCCTCCGAGTTCCGCTACCGCGACCCGCTCCTGGACCCTACGGACCTGGTCATGGCAGTCACCCAGTCTGGTGAGACGGTCGACACCCTGGCAGCGATGGATGAGGCGCGCCGCAGGGGAGCACCAACGCTCGCTATCGTGAATGCCATCGGGAGCCAGGCCGCCCGCGTGGCCGATGCCGTCCTCTATCTGAACGCCGGCCCAGAGATCGGCGTGGCCTCGACCAAGGCCTTCACTTCCATGCTGGTGGCGGAGTACCTGCTGGCGGTGTATCTGGCGCAACTCCGTGGCACCCTCGAGCCGGAGGCATGCAGACGTCTCGTGCAGGAACTCGCCAGGCTCCCCAACCTCGTGGGGGAAGCGCTGGCTGGAGACGGTGTGTACGAGGACCTGGCCGAACGGTACGCCAACTGCGCCAACTCGCTCTATATCGCCCGCGGCATCAACTACCCCATCGCCCTTGAGGGTGCCCTCAAGCTCAAAGAGATATCCTACATTCACGCTGAAGGGTATCCTGCGGGTGAGATGAAGCACGGCCCGATCGCCCTGATCGATGAGCGCGTGCCGGTTGTTGCCATCGTGGCACGGGACGAGGTTCGGGACAAGATGCTGAGCAACGTTGAGCAGGTGCGGGCGCGGGGCGGAAAGGTCATTGCGGTCGCAGCCTCGGACGATGCGGAAGCACACAGCAAGGCCGACCACGTGTTGCCGGTTCCGCACCTGTCGAGCCTGCTCAACCCCATCCTCAACGTCCTGCCCCTGCAACTGCTGGCCTATCATCTGGCGGTGCACCGGGGGTGCGACGTCGATCAGCCGCGCAACCTGGCCAAGAGCGTCACGGTCGAGTAGGGGCCGGTCGGCCGGGATCCGTCCCCGGCCGACCGTGGGAATCGCTACGCGTGCTGAGGCACGACGTCTGCGAGGTCGACCAGCCAGTCCTCGCCGTTGTGGTGCGGGCGCCACGCGCGTGTGTCAGCACGGAAGCCCAGCGTGAAGCGCATCTCGTCGGACCGCTTGAGGAGCTTGAGGAGCAGCCGGTTGGGCCCCTGTCGGAGCGTTACGCGGTACGAGTTGTTGAAGGGCGTCCACCAGGTCTGCTCGTCCTCTTCGGCGATGAGCTGCCCGTTCACGTACAGTCGAAAGCCATCAGTGTTGCCGACGACGACGTAGGCAGATCGCTCTTCGGGGGAGATGACGGTGCGCGCCAGGTAGCAGCAGTAGGGTCCACGCAGGCCGATCAGGCGAGTCGGGTCGACTTCGTGCTCGTAGGAGGGAATCAGGGCGGGGCGCCCAAGCCTGGCGGACCAGGCGCGGTAGAGTGCGGCGACGTCCGCGTCCGGCTCTGGGATGTAGCTTTGCCGGAGCGACACAAAGTGCTGGTTGAACCGTCGCCGCACCTGCCGGGGATCGCTCTCATCGGGCAGGGCGTCGTAGTAGACGCCGAGGAACTGCCACAGTCCCGCGCCGGCCACGCCAAAGGTGTAATCCAGCGGCGGCCGGGAGTCCAGGCGCACGGTAAAGATGTTCCGCATCGGCCAGAGGTCGGCGGCATCCCGTGCATGGAGGGTGACGGGGACGGTACGCCGCGTGACGTCCACGGTCGTCCTCTCCGGCACAATCACCCAGCCCCCGGGGCCCTCGATCCTCAATGCCGTCTCGCCTGCAAGCTCGCCCTCGACGCGCACCACGACCGACACGCAGTCGCCCGGCGCCGCCGCCGGCAGGCCCGCATAGTCCACGCTGACGCGCGTCTGCGGCGGCCTCGCCGTTGGCGGCAGGGGAGCCATCGGCGGGGAACCTTCGATCTGGACGCCTGTGTTCGCCTCCGCCGCCAGCAGCACGCCCATGCGGGCTGTATCCCGTGCGAGGGCCGAGAGCGTCATCTCCCGGCGGCGATACTGGATGCCCATCACGAGCTCGTCGCCGATCGGCTCTCTGAGGTGTGCCGGGATGCGGCTCGCTCCAAGGATCTGCCCGATGAGGGCGCCCGCGGTCGCCAGCGTGCAGTCGGTGTCGTATCCGCAGCGCAGCGCGGCAAGGAGAGTCTCCTGCAGGTCGCCCCTTCCGTACAGGAGGCCGAGGAAGGTAAAGGGCACATTGATCTGCGAGTCGCAGGCCTCCGGGACGCCGGCGAGGGCCATCAGCCGGTCGCGGGCATCGCGCAGGCTCAGGCCCTCGTCCCAGGCCTCGAAGGCAGCGCGGGTCAGCAGTGCGATGGGCGAACCTTCAGGTAGGTAGTGGATGAACATCGCTGCGAGCCGACGCATGTCCGGGATGAAGAAGGCCATGGAGGCCATCGCTGCCAGCATCTGCTCGGCACCGACCGACTGCTCCGTGTGATCGAGGGTGCCGTCCATCGCTGCGAAGCGGGCGGCAAGCTCCGGTGCGCCGGGGAACACATAGCCCCAGATCTCCGAGCGGATGGGGCAGCCCATGCCCGTCTCCCAGAACTGGTTGGTGAAGCGACCGGACATGGGCGGGTGGATGCCGAGCCGCCAGTTGCGCCGAAAGATTCCGTACTCGTTGAAGGGGTACCAGCAGCCCTCTAGCCAGGCGGCGGCCAGGTCGTCGGAGGTCAGGGCAAGCCCCTTCTCTTCCAGGACCTTGAGCCAGAGGACCTGCAGGTCGAGGTCATCGTTGGGCGGGATCTCTTTGGGGAACATCTCCTCAGGTGCAATCTCTATCCAGCCCTTGTTCCCCTCAAAGCGCGCGCCGATGGCGCCGCCGATCGACTTGCCGATCCAGCCGCCGAGAATCTGGTCGAGGTAGCGGTCGTACGAGATGCGCATGGGATGTTGCTCCTGCCAATAGCGGGCCGTATTCGGCGGGCACGTGAGCACTGTGGGAAGGTAAGCGCCCCAGCGGAGACGGCGTCGCCGTGTCGGCCCGTGTCCAGCGGGGGGTGCCCGCGAGGACATGCCGCGCCGACCGCTGAAGGCCGCTGCGACGTGTCGCTACCGGGCTCCCGCCTTGAGCTGCAAGAAGGTGGTGATGTTCTCCCGCGTCAGGAGGCCGACCATCTGCTCGCCTTCGAGGACCGGAAGCTGGTTCACGCCATCCTGAGCCATCTCCTGGAGTGCTGCCGTGAGGGGCCTGCCGGGTGCGATGCTGCGCAGCGCCTCGCGAGGGACCATCGCCTCGCGGGCCGTCCGCACGGACCACTCTGCTGCCGGGAACCGCTGCACGTTGTGCACCGTCACGAGGCCGAGCAGCCGGCCGCCATCGGTCACCGGCAGGCACCGGCGCCCGGAGGACAGGATGTATCGGTCGACGACCTCCTGAAGCGTCGTGTCCGGCGGGATGCCCTCGCAGCCGCGGGTCATCACCTGTGCGACGGTATGCCCTGCCAGCAGCATCCGGACCGCCGTCTGCCGGTAGCTGCTCTGGGCGGCGCTGTCCAGGAACCATCCGATGAAGGCGATCCACAGGCCGCTTGCCAGACTGCCTGTCAGCGCCCGCCAGACTCCCAGCAGAATAAAGCCGTAGGCGATGACCTGTCCGACCCGGCTCGCCCAGCGCGTTGCCCACTCCATGTTCTTGCTCTGCCACCAGAGCAGGGCGCGGAGGACCCGCCCTCCGTCCAGCGGGAACCCCGGGAGCAGGTTGAAGAGCCCCAGTGAGAGGTTGACGCCGCCGAGGTAGAGGAACAGCCCTCCCAGCGGCTGACTCAGGCGGTGTGTCAGGAGCCAGAGGATGCCAAGAACAATGCTCAGGGCGATGCTCGACAGTGGCCCCACAATCGCCATCAGGAGCTCTGTGCCGGGGCTCTCGGGCTCCTCGGCGATCTGGGAGACGCCGCCAAAGATGAACAGAATAATGTCGTGGACCGGGAGACCCCGCGCCCGTGCGACGACCGAGTGCGCCAGCTCATGGAGGAGCACGGAGGCGAAGAAGAGCAGGCTTGCCGCCAACCCCAGTGTCCAGTGCGCGAGTGGAGACCAGTGGGGATAGTGCTCCGGGAAGTAGCCGCCGGCCAGGCTCGTGGTGACGAGGACGAGCACGAGCATCCAGCTCACATGCAGACGCACGGGGATGCCGAAGAACCGGCCGAGGGTGAATGTGCCTGAAGTCATGGTGGCCTCTCTTGCCCGGCGAGTGGGTGAGGGCCGGCTCCCTCTCCAGACTCTGCCGCCCTGATATTATACCAGAGCTGGCGGCAGGTCCATAACCCCTGCCGAAGCTGCCTGTCGGCTCCCGCGGGCTGCACGGTCGAGGAAGCAGCCGATGAGGGCGAGCCACAGGGCATCGACGGCGTAGCCCCCGCACGCCTGCCAGATGCCGATGGCCACAAAGCCGGCGGCCACAAGGCGGCCGAGCGTGCTTGCCAGGTTGGTCGCGCGCACGAGGTCGCGGCTGCGCCACCACACGAGGGCTCGAACCACGCGCCCGCCGTCGAGGGGGAAACCCGGTATGAGGTTGAAGAGGGCCACGGCACCATTCAGCCCCGCCACGTAGCCAAAGACGGCAGCCAGCGGCTCTCCCAGGGGAAGGCAGGCCAGCCAGAGCAGTCCCATGGCCACCGCCAGGCCCAGGCTGGCAAGTGGGCCGGCTATCGCCATCGACAGCTCGGCTGCAGGGGATGTAGGCTCGCGCTCCAGCTGGGAGACGCCGCCGAGCAGAAAGAGCACGATGTCGTGCACAAGCAAGCCGCGCCGCTGGGCCACAAAGCAATGCGCCAGCTCGTGGGCCACGATCGAGAGGAAAACCAGGAGGCTGGTGGTGATCCCGAGCGCCGCATAGACGGCCAGCGGCCAGCCCGGGTAGGCGCGGGGATAGTAGCTGGCGCCCAAGGAGGCCGCAACGAGGATGAAGGAAGGAGGCCAGGTAGCATGCAGGCGAACCGGTATCCGGAAAAACCTGCCTATGCACACCGAGTGCTGGGCCACGATGGCACACCCCCAACACAATGTACGCATCTTACCTTCATTATAGCCGAAGGGGAGAGACGGCTGCCAGTGCGGTCCGGGGCACGAAGGGTGTGCTCCTCCGTAGGCCATTTGACGGGGGAAGGTTCGACTTTTATACTACGGGCGGCAGTGCATGCCCCATCGCAATGGTAACGAGCGGGTCCAGGGAGGTTCCTGTGCAGCAGAGGCAAGAGTCCCTCGGCATGATGCGGGTCTTTAGCGGATCATCTCATCCCGAGTTGGCGCAGGGGATTTGCTCACATCTGGGCATTCCTCTGAGCCCCGTGTTGCACCAGCGCTTCAGTGACGACTGCCTCTACCTACAGCTGGGGCACACGGTGCGGAATCACGACGTCTTTATCGTGCAGTCGATCTCAGCGCCGACGAGCGATCACCTGATCGAGCTCTTCATGATGCTCGACATTGCCCGCAGCGCCGGGGCCCGCAGCGTCCATGCGGTCATCCCCTACTACTCGTATGCTCGCTCCGACAAGAAGGACGCCCCGCGCATCTCCATCACTGCCCGCCTGATGGCTGATCTCATGCGCTGCGCAGGTGCCCAGCATGTGATGACGATGACGCTGCACTCGCCGCAGGTGCACGGCTTCTTCAGCGTGCCGACGGACCACCTCACCGCGCTTCCCTGCTTTGTCGACTATTTCAAGGGGCGTGATCTGAGCGACACGGTAGTCGTCTCGCCGGATATTGGCCACGCGAAACGGGCCACCAAGCTGGCGACGGCGCTCGGAGGGCTGCCCGTCACGGCCGGCAACAAGGTTCGCATCTCAGACACGCGGGTGATCCTTCGTGAGTGGGTGGGTGCGCGGCCGAAGGGGCGGCGGCATGCACTGGTCTTTGACGACGAGATCGCCAACGGCGGCACGGTGTTCGAGGCCATCCGGGCTCTGAAGGACGAGGGCGTCCGGCACTTTACGGTGGCCTGCACGCACGGTGTGTTTGCCGGCAGGGCCATCGAGACTCTGGCCGAGATGCCCGAGGTTGTCGAGGTCGTCACAACCGATACGGTCCCTATTCCGCCGCACAAGCGTGTGCCCAAGCTGCGCATCCTGTCGGTTGCGGGAGTCTTCGCTGAAGCGATCCGCTGCAACCTTCTCGGGAGGTCGGTCGGCAAGCTGTTTGCCTTCTGGCCGGAGGAAGAGGAGGTCGAGGAGCTCGAACCCGGGCTTCAGCACGCTGAGTAGCGGCGCCTCGGGTGCGGGCCCCGGAGGCACTCGCCGACTGCGTGCCGTGAGCGATGTCAGGCGGCGGAGGCTGGTGCAGCCTCTGCCGGATCGTTCGCCTCTCCTGGTGCCGGTACCAAGTGGATCTCGCCGAAGGGCTCGCCTTGCTCGGCGAGGATACGTCCGCGCTTGATCAGCTCGAGGACGGCGAGGAAGGTCACAATGATCTCCACGCGGGAGCGGGCGCGCAGCAGTAGCGCTGTAAAGCCCACGCGCGGGCTCTCGCTGATGGCGGCCTCGATCGCGCGGATCTTGTCTTCCACGGTCACGGTGTGAGGCGTGATCACGGTGCTGGCGGGCACCGCGGGTGTGGTGGCCAGAACCCGCTGCAGGGCGGCCAGCAAGTCTGAAAGGCTGACCTCGCCCGGCGGCAGGACGCGCGGGCGGGCGACCAGTGGCGCAGCCCGCACGTGGCAGCGCAGGCCCAGCTCCTCCCGCTCGCGCAGGTGCTCCGAGGCGATCTTGTAGCGTCTGTACTCCTCGAGCTGCCGCACAAGGTCGTGGCCTACATCCTCCTCCTCTTCCTCCGGCTGCTGCGGTTGTGGTAGCAGGGCGCGGGACTTGATCAGAATCAGCCTGGCCGCGACCACCAAAAAGTCTGCCAGCAGGTCCGGTTCGATGCGATCCAGCTCGCGGATGTAGGCGAGGTACTGGTCCGTGACCCGGGCGAGCGATATTGTGGTAATGTCGAGTTCGGCCTTCTCGATGAGGCGAAGCAAGAGGTCCAGGGGGCCTTCGAAGGTGTCGAGCTGCACCGAGTACCCCATGGGCTGGCCCGGGTATCCTGAGAGCTGCGTTGTGGCCACGGCGCACCTCCGGAGGTGGAAGAACGGCACGGTGCCAGTGTAGTCACTTTCGCGAATGGCCGCAAGCGGGCCGGTGGCAGCAGGAGCGTGTGGACGCACCGCGCACGAGAGCTAGACGAGATGTGTGGCAAATGGTAGAATAGCGCACACCCTCGGGGGCTTGCTCAGGTGCGCAGTGATCGGGCGCCTACGCCGGCTATGCCGGTTAGCGCGCCGGGAGGGAAGGCGATGTACAGGCTATCTCGCAGGGGGCTCTTGCGCGGGGCGGCAGGCGTCGCGGCAGGCTACTGGGCCAGCCAGCTCTGGGAGCCGGCGCTGGCTGCCCTGGCGGAGACGCTCGAGCCGCCGGCCGTAGTGGTGGCCGAGGGGACCAATGAGGACAGCGCCGAAGTCCTTCTGCGGGCTGCGCTGGCCCCGCTGGGGGGCATCGAGCGCTTTGTCAAACCCGGGCAGACGGTCTGCATCAAGCCGAACGCGACGTGGATGAACCCTCCCCATACCGCCAGCTCGACAGACCCCGACCTCCTTCGGGCTCTCATCAACATGGTCAAGGCGGCAGGGGCGAGCAGGATCATCATCGTCGACCGCAGCGTGTTTGACCCCCCGGCTATGGTGCTCGAGGTCTCGGGCCTTGGCGCGGTGATCGAGGAGACCGGGGCCGAGGCACACGTCCTCGACCGGTTTGTCGAGCCCAAGAGCAAGTACACCGACATCGACATCCCCGACGGCAAGGCCTTCCGGAACATTAGCGTCATCAAGGCCGCCGTCGAGGCGGATGTGCGCATCAACATGGCGGTGGCCAAAACGCACATTGTCGTGCCCGTGACGCTGTGCTGCAAGCACATGATGGGCTTTCTGGAGAACCCGCCGGGATTGCACACCAGCCTTGACCAGGGCATCGCCGACATCGGCACCGCGCCGGCCATCAAGCCCGTGCTGCACATTCTGGAGGCCATCCGGGCCCGCGTGCGGGGCGCCGCCTATGGCGACGGCACCGACATCACGGACCCCGACAGGGTCAAGCGGCTGAACAAGATCATTGCCGGCACCGACCCTGTGCTCATCGATGCCTGGGCCACGGCCAACATCTTTGGCCGCTCGCCGATGGAGGTCACCCACATCAAGCGCTGTTTTGAGAGCGGCCTCGGCGAGATTGACGTTGAGAAGGCCATCGAGTCGGGCCGGCTGCAGGTCTTCAAGCCGGCGCAGGTCCTGATCACTCCCACGCCGACGGCCACGGCGACGGCCACACCTGCCCCGGAAACCCGGCCGACGACCGTCATGCTGCCGGTGGAGAAGCCGACTGCGACCGTCATACCGACGCCGCTGCCGACCCCGATTCCGACGAGGAGGCCTGCAGGCGAAGAGATCATCGACATCAACACGGTGTTGAATGCACCGCTGGTGCCGCTGGCTGCTGTCATCGGCGGGGTGGGCATGGTTGTCGGCAGGCGGCTGGTCGGGGGCTTGCGTCAGCAGTCCGGTGCTTCGCCAGAGCCGGAAGGCGTGACCTCCCGCGAGGAGGTGGGCGACCGCGGCGAGGAGCCGCCGCGGGTGCGGCGCGGCAGCAGCCGGGCTGCGGGCGAATCTTCGCCAGGCCGCTCACAGGCAAGGGGCGCCGGACGGACGCGACGCCGCGAGAGCCCGGGGGAGAGCCATGAGCGATAAGCTGGCGCGCAAGCTGGTGCAGCTAGGCATGCTGGGGCTGTTCCTGTACCCCTTCCTGCCGCTCGTCTACCAGCGGCTGACGTACAGGCAGGCCCCGGTGGTGCTGAGCTGGCTCCTGACGTGGGATCCGTTGCTCTTCCTGGCGCGCCTGCCGCGGCTCGGCCAGGGGCTTGCTATCGTGGGCGGCCCGCTGCTGGTGATCGCGCTCGCCTTGGTGGCTGGCCGGTTCTTCTGCGGCTGGGTCTGCCCGCTGGGGACCGTGCTGGACCTTGTCCGGCCCCTGTTCCTGTGGCGCTGGCGCCGCCAGCGGCAGAAAAGCCGCGTGGAGCGCCTGCTCGCGCCCGGCGAGGGGAACAGCTACCTGAAGTATGGCGTGGCGTTCGCTGCGCTCTTGCTCTCGCTTGTCTCGCTCAAGCTGGTGGGGCTACTCGACCCGCTGGTGCTGTTTCACCGGGCGGCCACGATGGTCTTCTCGGATTGGGTCGCGCTGCGCAGCCCGGCCCTTGACCTCTATCTGGCGTTCTCGCTCCTGTTTGCGGTTGCGCTGGTTCTGGAGGCGTGGCGACCCCGGTTCTGGTGTCGGCACCTGTGCCCTCAGGGGGCGCTGCTGGGGTGGCTTTCCCGCTGGTCGCTGCTGAACCGGCGCGTCAGCCAGGCTTGCAACTACTGCGGGCGCTGCCGTGAGGTGTGTCCGATGGGGGCAATCCCCAAGGAGCCGCACGACACGAGCTATCAGGACTGCCACTTTTGCCTGGCCTGCGAATCCGCCTGCCCCCAGAGGGCGATCTCCTTCGGCTTTGGTCCGCTGGCCTGGGCACACTGGGAGGTGAGGCGGAGGGAGCGGGGAGCAGCTTCTGCGGCGAGGGTCAAGGCACAGGGCTTTCCCGGTGCCTACGTGCTGGCTGAGCGTACGCGTGCCGAGCGGCTGCTGGGGCTGCGGATCGGGCGGCGAGGCCTTGCCGGCGGGCTCGCCGCGGGGGTGGGCACGCTGGCCCTCTGGCCGCTCCTGCGGCTGACTCCTACGAAGGCGCTCATCCGGCCGCCTGGCGCATTGCCGGAGGCGCAGTTCCTGGACGCCTGCATCCTCTGCCAGGAGTGTATCCGGGTATGCCCGACCCATGGCCTCAAGCCGGCATTCCTGCAGGCGGGCCTTCGCGCCTTTGGCACGCCGTATCTGGTGCCGCGCGAGGGCGGCTGTCACCTGAACCGCAACTGCCCGCATCTGTGCGCCAGGGCGTGTCCGGTAGGAGCGATCAGACCGATCAGACCTTCGGAGATGAAGGTCGGGCTGGCCAGCGTGGACAGGCGGGTCTGCCTGGCGTGGGACCAGGGGGCGCGATGCCTGGTGTGCGTCGAGGCCTGCCCTAACGACGCGGCGATCCCCCATCAGGGCCGTGTGACGGTGAACCCGCTAAAGTGCACGGGCTGCGGCATCTGCGAGCAGGTCTGCCCCGTGCAGGGAAGCGCCATTCACGTGGTGCCTCTCCGCGGGTGCGCGTAAGGCGCGGCGCCATCCCCGGAAGCCTGGCCGTTATGGGAGCCGATAGGCCAGAACGCTCCCGTCCTTCTCCCCGACGTACAGGTCCTTTCCAAGAAGGAGTGGCGAGCCGGACGGCCAGTCGCCCGTGTTGATGCGAGCGACAGGGTCGCCCGTCGAGGCGTTCAGGACGTAGAGGTGCGGGTCAGCGGTTGCGACGAAGTAGAGCCTGCTGCCATCGAGGGCTGGGGTGGCAGTCAAAAAGCTCTCGCCGTGGTACCGCCAGAGCAGCTCGCCCGTATCACTTGAGAGCGCGTAGAGGTCGTGGCTGGCGGAGGCGAGGTAGAGCGCGTCAGTGCCGATGGCGGGCGTGGCATAGATCGAGTCCCCCGTGGAGTAGTGCCAGAGCTCGTCACCGGTCCGCGGATCCAGGCAGTACAGACGGCTGTCATTGGCTCCGAAGTAGAGGCGGCCGTGAGCGAAGGCAGGCGTGGACTCCACCGGGGCAAGGGCGGCAAAGCGCCAGCGCTCTGCCCCGGTTCTCGCGTCGATGGCACACAGCTCGTGGCTGAGCGCGCCGACGTAGAGTGTATCCCCCGCCACAAGAGGCCCGGCATGGATGGGCTCGCCGGCGACAAAGGTCCAGAGCAGGTTGCCGTTGGCGCGAGCGAGGGCATACAGGTTTCCGTCGGTCGAGCCGACGTAGACGACATCGCCTGCCGCGGCGGGAGAGCCAAAGATGGGTCCCGCGGCACGGAACCGCCATGCCTCGCGCCCGTCGCTGGCCGACAGGGCATAGACCGTCCCGCCCTCATCGCCAAAGATGATGAGGGGCGGTTGGCCTTCCCCTGTGTACAGTGGGGCCGAGACGATCGGCCCCTCGGCGGCAAAGTGCCAACGCTCGCTGCCATCCTCTGCAGCCAGCGCGTAGAGCGAGCCTCCCTGGGTGGTGGCAAAGAGCGTGTCCTCCGAAGCGGTCAGCCCGCTGATGGCCTGGTCCTCCAGGAACGATGCCCAGCGCAGGACTAACCCTCCCGGAAGCTCAGTCTGTCCTGTGGGCGGCGCCGGCACGCCCAACTCGCCGGCCAACGCCGCGGCGCGCGCGACGTCGCCGAGGGCGATGTACAGGTCGAGGAGAGCCTGCTGCGCGTCGCGGTCCTCGGGCACGTACCGGAGGTACTGCTCGTAGAGGCGGGCGGCGGACCGCAGGCGGCTCTGAGCGGTGTAGGCGTCTGCAAGCCGCGCAAGCGTCGGCGGGTATGAAGCATCCGCCTGGTAGGCCTGACGGTAGGCGAGGAGCGCTTCGGCCCGTCTGCCCTCCTGCGCCAGCTGTTCGGCCCGATGGAAGAGCCGCTCGGCCCGGGAGATGAGCCGCAGCCTGCGCAGGTCCACGTAGCGGCTCACCGCGGACCCGCACCCGCTGGTGCTGAGCAGCCCGACCAGCGCCATAGCCACCAACCCTCCGTACAGGGCCCGTCTCGCCACAGCTGCTCTCGCTCCTTTCAGGCGATGTGTGTGCGGAGAGGATAGCCGGAGAAAGGAGTGTTGTCAAAGTACGTCGGGTGGCCCGCCGCACCGTGTGGCACGGGTGTTGTCTCCTTGTCCATGCTCGGCAGGTGTGCTACAATCCCGCCGAGGAGGCCTGAGAGATGCATCGGCTGATCTTCATGGGGACCCCCGAGTTTGCAGTTCCCTCGCTGCGGGCGCTGGCGACCGGCCACGATGTGGCGCTGGTGGTGACGCAGCCTGACCGGCCGGCCGGGCGGGCGCGTGTGGTGACCGAGTCCCCGGTCAAGGTTGCGGCGCGGACTCTGGGCCTGCCGATCTTTCAGCCCGAGTCGTTGCGCGGCGAGCGCCCGGCAGCGATCCTCCGGCAGGTGCAGCCGGAGGCCATTGTCGTCGTGGCCTATGGCGAGATCCTGCGGAGGGACATCCTCGCCATCCCTCGGCGCGGCTGCGTGAATGTCCACGCCTCGCTGTTGCCGCGGCACCGCGGCGCGGCGCCCATCGCCGCCGCCATCCTCGCCGGAGATGCGGTCACGGGGGTGACCATCATGCTGATGGATGAGGGGATGGATACGGGCCCGATCCTCGCCCAGGCGGAGGAGCGGATACAGCCGGATGACACGACCGCCTCTCTCAGCGCCCGGCTGGCTGAGCTCGGCGCGCGGCTGCTCATAGAGGTACTGCCCCGCTGGCTCGAGGGCGACCTCGTGCCGCGGCCGCAGGACGGGTCGCTCGCGACCTATGCACCGCGGATCACCAAGGAGGATGGCCTGATCGACTGGACGCAGCCGGCCGCGTCGATCGAGCGGCAGGTGCGGGCCTTTGACCCCTGGCCGGGGGCGTATACCTTCTGGCAGGGCCGGCGCCTCAAGATCACGCGGGCGAAGCCACTCGTGGGGTGGTGTGGGCCGGAGGTTCCGGGCACGGTCATCGAGGCCCCGGAGGGCGTGGCGGTTGCGACCGGCGAGGGAGCGCTGCTCCTCGAACAGCTTCAGCTCGAGGGCCGGCGCTGTGTGGATTGCGCCTCGTTCCTCAGGGGTCAGCCGGGGCTGATCGGATCGGTTCTGGAGAGCGCGGCGGAGCGTGTCTAGGCTGGCTTACTGTGTTGACCTGGGGCGGATGGAGTACCCGGCCGCGCTCGACCTGCAGCACCGCGTGGTGGCGGCACGGCAGGCGGGGCGCGTGCCGGACGTGCTGCTCCTCGTCGAGCACGACCCGGTGATCACCCTGGGGCGCCGGGGGGACCCGGCGAACATCCTTGCTCCGGCCGAGGTGCTGGCGCAGCTCGGGATTGCGGTGCACAGGGTCGAGCGGGGCGGGGACGTGACCTATCACGGGCCGGGGCAACTCGTGGGCTACCCGATCGTTTCCCTGAGCGAGCACGGACTGGGGGCTGCGGATTTCATGCACCGGCTCGAGGATGTGCTGATGGCGGCACTCAAGGACTTGGGCCTCGAGGCAGAACGTCGGCAGGGCATCATCGGCGTCTGGCTGGGCAGGGACAAGGTCGCGGCCCTGGGCGTCCGCATCGAGCACGGCGTGACCTACCACGGCTTTGCGCTCAACGTCTGCACCAACCTGGAGCACTTTCGGCTGATCGTTCCCTGTGGCATACGAGATGGGGGCGTCACGTCGATAGAGCGCGCCCTTGGCAAAGCGGTGTCGCGGGCGGAAGTGGTCAGCGTCGTACGCCGCCGCTTCGCCGAGGGCTTTGGGGTGGAGCTGCAGGAGGTCATCCCGGCCGAGCTCGAGCGGCGCCTCGGCTGAAAGGCTCACGGCGGGGTCTCCCCGCCGTGAGCCTTTGCACCGGCCATACCCCTCTCGCGCTATCCCTTCCTCTCCAGACAGCGAGCAGCCACGGCTTCGAGCTGGCGCAGCTGGCTCGCGGTAATGCTGGCACCATCCGCTTCGATGACGGCATGCGGCAGGTCGCTGGACAGGCTGGGGCCGTGTGTCACGGCAGTGGCAATGCTGGCGGGCGTGCAGTTGAACGCTCCGATGTTGACATAGCCGTCAAAGACGCCTTCGCCAAGGGACACTACGTAGCGGCCGGCCGTCGTGGGGGCCTCGGTCCAGCCGTTGCATGACACGCAGCCGTGCCCGACCCGCATCACTTCGCGGTAGTGAATGTCCGGGCCGAAGGTCAGCCCCGATGGGGCGAGGATTGCCCGCCAGCGGTGGTCGAGCCACTCAAGCATTGCCACGTGCAGGGCAGCTCGCACCGCCTCGAACCTCGGCCGGCTTCCGGGCCGTAACACTCCGGTCAGAAGGGCGCGTGGGGAGAACTGCTCGTCCGGGTTGGTGTAGCCGAGGGCAAGGCCGCGCCGCATGACGGGCTCGGTCTCGTACAGGCACAGGAACTCACCTATGTCGCCGGTTTTGGCCAGAATGCCACGGGTCTCGAGGTACTCGCGCACTTGCCTGTCCACGAAGATGCGGTTGATGCCACTGAAGAGGAGAACCTTGGGCGCCTCTGGTACTGGTCGGCGTAGCGGGATGCGGGCCAGCTCGCGGGCCGCCCGTCGCAGCTCCATCTCGGCGGCCACAAGGCCGCGCTCGGCACCGGCGATGACCCGATGCTCCACCTCATCCAGCACCCGCAGCGCTGCTGCCCGGTCTTGTGCCAGGCAGCGCACAGAGGAGCGGACCTCGCCGAGGAGGTCACCGAGGATCCCGGCGGCGCCAACCGACAGGGCGACCTGCTCACCGCCGCCGAGATAGTTGTTCGCGTTCCTCGGCCAGACCGGGAAGGCATTGTGCGCGCCCAGGCGCTGGAAGATCAGTGCTGCGGCATCGAACCAGTTGCCGATCTGGCAGGGGCCCTCTTGCTCGAGGAGGTGAAAGAGCGTCACCTCGTCCGGAGGGCGTGTCTCCAGGTAGAGCACTGCTTTGCCCATCATCGACAGGAAGGGCAGGCACTCGCGGCCGGAGCAGACCCTGCGCGCTGCCTGAAGGACGCGGGCGTTGGTGAGAGGCGTGGTTACTGCCCTCCAGCCCTGCCGGCTATAGAGGGACGCGAACAGCCGCGAGGTGGCCGGCGGCGTGTCGGCGAGCAGCACGTGCCTCACCCGTGGGTCGTCGAGGCCGAGCGTCTCGCCGGCATCTGTTATGATGCGGGGCTTACGCCCCGTGTAGTCGATGCGGCCTGCCCAGAGGGGCTGCTGGCGCAACGCGAGGGAGCCATCGGGCTGGCCGCCGACCCTGCCCCCTGACTCGATGATATCAAGGAACGCACCGATGCGAGTGTCGATGCCGGCATCGGCGGTGTGCGAGTCAATTTCCAGGAAGCAGAAGGGCCTGCCCTCGAGCTCCCTGCGCAGGCGGTGGTAAAAGATCGCGTCCGGGTTGCAGGAGAAGCAAGATAGGCAACAGACGTAGGTATCGTCCTGCTCCTGGGCGAAGCGGATGGCCGACAGGTTCACCTGGGTAAAGTGCCAGACGTCACGCTCGGTCACAGGTGGGTCGAGAGGCAGGAGATCTGCAGGCACCACATGGAACCCGCGGCTGGCGATCTTGCGCGGCAGCGACAGGTTGACGCCGGAGGCGTAGGCGAGGTAGGGGCGTCCTACCAGGATGACCTTCGGACCCTGGAGCTCTGTCAGCGCCTTCTGGCCCTCCTCATGGTAGGCGTGCTCAAAGGCCTGCTGATGGGCCAGTGCCTTTGCCACCGCGGCCCGCGCCGTCACCTCCGAGACGCCCAGCCGGGCCGCCATACGCACGATCTCGGCCGTCGTCGTCTCAAGGAGGTGGGAAGATAGGCCGATCTCGGGCGTGAGGATGCGGTCGGCCTGCCCGGCGAAGAACGCCTTGATGACAGAGGCCGAGTCGGCAGTGAAGGAGCAGGTGTAGGCGTGCGCGTGTCCGACCGGGATGGCGAACTCGCGCACCTGCGGCAGGAACACCCAGTCTACCCCCTGAGCCAGCAGGTCGTCGACAGCGGCGTGAAGGAGCTCGGCGGGGTAACAGAAGGGAGCATGCGTGCTCCGTGTGCCCCTGCCGGTTCGAGAGAGGACGACCTCAAGGCCCAGTTCGCTGAGGAGCATGGCATAGAAGGGATAGAGCTCGTGGGTCGTCAGCGCCAGCGGCAGGCCGACTCGCCCCCGCGGATGAGACGGCCGCGGGGGCGAAAAGACCTCATACATGAGCCTTGTGCGCAGGCTCACCAGGTCCTTCCCCTCCCGGCGTCGCAGGCGCCCGGGCCGGCGCTGCATCTCCCAGCGCGAGCACAAGCCGCCGAAGGGGTAGGTCTCCTCACCGATGCGGATGCGCTGCACCTCGCAGCGGTTCTCGCACGCGTTGCAGCGAAAGCTCCCCTCGGCTTCCATACGGAGACTCTGCAGCCTGCCCAGCGACGATCGCTGCGGACTGACCCTGCCATCATCGAGGAGGTCGCGGGCCATGAGTGCTGCCCCTATGCACCCCATCAGCTCTGGATTTGGGGGGACGATCACGCGGCGGCCGCTCAAGGAGGCGATGGCCGGTGCGATGGCAGGGTTGAGAGCGACCCCACCCTGAAGGAGAACCGTCTGGCCGATGTAGCGTGTGCCGACCACGCGGGAGAGATAGTTGTTGGCAATGGAGTACACCAGGCCGGCCAGGATATCCCGCTGGTCGGCGCCGCCCTGCAGGGCCGTGCGCACCTCCGAGTTGATAAAGGCCGCGCAGCGCTCGCCAAAGGCCAGGGGGGCGGATGCCTCGAGCGCCAGCAGGCCGATCTTTTCGACCGGCACGCCCATGTCGGACGCGGCGGCCTCCTCGAGAAAGCTCCCGGTGCCCGCGGAGCAGCCATCGTTCATGGCATAGTCTATCGGGATGCCACCCTGGAGCGAGACGAACTTGCTATCCTGCCCGCCGATCTCAAAGATGGTGTCGGCATCGGGGTGAGCCTGCCGGGCCGCGCGGGCGTGCGCCAGAATCTCGTTAAAGCTCAAGCAGCCACCCAGCGAGACGGAGACCAGGTCGCGCCCGGAGCCCGTGACGGCCGTCTGGATGATCTCGACCGGGCACTCGCCAACCTGACGGGAAATCTCGGCGAGGCAGCTAGCGGCGGCGTGCACCGGGTTGCCATACGTGCGCAGGTAGACGGAGGCCACTAACCGCCCGCTCCTGGCATCGATCAGCGCTGCCTTCGTAGTGGTGGACCCAGCGTCGATCCCAAGGATGGCCTTCATGCCCGGAAACGGGTTCATCAAGGTGCCCGGGGCCAGGCGGGTGACGTGGGCTGTGAAGCCGGAGAGCGCGGGCTGCGTCTCGAAGCGATGGCCGTTGCCGGAGTGCAGGCAGTCAAGCAGGGGCCTGCCTGCACTCTGGTGCCCCTCGGCAGCGACGGCAGCGCCGTAGGCCTCGAGGTAGGCGCTCAGCGGGAGTGCGTCGATGTGGCTCTGAGGC
Organism: Anaerolinea sp.; assembly: GCA_020725765.1. Taxonomy (GTDB): domain Bacteria; phylum Chloroflexota; class Anaerolineae; order SpSt-313; family SpSt-313; genus SpSt-313. Next base: position 18,849 of record DYEI01000392.1, read on the forward strand.
AATAGCTCGCGGAGTGCGTCGACCAGAAGACCGTTCAGCGCAAGACCGCCCGCGACCATGATGTGGCCAAGAGGCCACGATGCCGAGACTGCCAGGGCGTAGATTTTGCCGGCGAGGTCGACGACCAGCGTGTGAGCGATATCCGCGGGAGCGCACTCCCCCTTGTTCAGCTTGTGCGTGGCGTCCGACTTGATGTGAACCGAGCAGCGGGCAGCGAGCGCGACGTGGCGGCCCCCGCGCGCCTGGCGCAAGCCTTCCTCGAGGTCCAGCCCCATGCGGCCGAACTGCTGCACGATGAACTCTCCGCTGCCGGCAGCGCAGCGGCTGCTGGAGATGATGTTGCGGATGCGCCCATCCTTGAGACAGTAGACCACAAAGCTCTCGCCGCCGAGGGAGAGCACAACGTCTGGCGCGAGCCCGAGCGCCTGCAGCGCCCTCTCCATGCAGACCGATTCGGGCAGATAAGGCAGGTCAAAGACCGAAGGGGCGAGCGGGCCACTGACGGTGACCCTGTCGCCCTGGTTGCCCCCGTCCCCGGTGAGCATCGACTGGATGGCGCCGCGCAGGTCGCCTCCATGCCGCCTTGCCTGTGTCGAGACCGTGCCATTCTCGTCGATGCGCACCCTGCGAACCGTCACCGAGCCGAGATTCCAGCCTTCGCGGATCATCGCCGCCTCCTTTCCTGGTCGCCGTGTCGCGACACTGGTGCTGAAGGCACCCCGTCGGCAAGGCCCGCCGTTCCTGCTCGCGGGGGCCGCTGTGCCCGCACTGCTCAGACGCGGCCTGCGCGAGCAAGCCTCTCCCTCATATCCTACCGGATGTGTGGCGGGCACAGCAGAGGCCTCAGGTGGGCAAGGGATGGGAAGAAAGGCACGGCCCCAACTGGGTCCGGAGGCCCCTGGAGGACCCATTTTGGCCCCGGCTGTGGCGTGGTATAATGAAGTCAAGAGCGGATTGCTTCCCAGAGGAGGCGCGATGGCAACCGGCTCTGTCGCCCGGGCTCGGTCGGCTCCTCGGACCCTGCGGATGCTCCAGCAGGTCTGGCCGGTAGTGGGTGCGGTCCTCCTGTGCGGGTTCGTGTGGGGCATCGCGCTCTGGTCCATTGCTGGTCAGGTGGGCCGCCCCTTCCCCGGCTTCCTCTACAATCCTGAGCGGGTTGTCAGCGGCTTTACGCCTCCGGGTTTTTCGGGACCGCAGGCCGGCCTCCGACCCTGGGACCAGATTGTGGCGGTGAATGGGCAGCACTGGCGTGAGATGCCCCGGCTGGTGCAGGAGGCGGGCATTGGCGGGACCCTGATCTACACTGTGGACCGGGCCGGGGAGCGTGTCGATGTCGTGGTGCCAACCATGGAGTTCACTCGTGGCATTATGGGGCGCTTCCTCCCGGGCTACATCGTCTCCTCACTCATCTTCGTGGCGATTGGCGTCTTTGTGTACCTGCGTAACCCCGGAGAACGGCTCAACCGATACCTGTTGGCATATCTTCTGGTCTGGGCCATCGGCGGGGGCGTGGTGTGGGAGAGCTTTCTAAGCCAGGAAAAACGGATGGCCTACCTCCTGACACCCTACGCCGTCACAGCGCCCGTGGCGGGATGGGTCTTTTTCTGGAGCTTTCCTGCCGACCGTACCCGGCGTCGCTTTCTCGCGCGCTGGCCGTTGATCCAGGCCGTGGTAGCGTTGGGCGCTGGTGCCATTCTGACCATGCTCGCGGTGCGCGTGCTGGCCGATACGTTCGACAGGCAAGGCCTGTGGCGCCTGCTGGTGTGGCTGGAGGGCTGGCCTTACTACACTGTCTTTGCCCTCGGCTCGCTTCCGATGAAGATCGTGCCCCTCGCCGAGATCGCGCTGCGCAACCGGGCGCGTCTCGTGCGGCAGCAGGCGGTCACGATGATCGTGGGCCTGGTCATCGGGCTCGCAGGGTGGTATGCTTTCGTCTGGACGCCGGCTGCGATCCACACCCGGCCGGCGGCCGATACGCCGTGGGGCGGGCTGATCCCGGCTGTCTATCCGCTGTCGGTCGGCTATGCCGTCCTGCGCTATCAGCTGTTCGATATCCGCGTGGTAGTGCGCAAGGGATTGGTCTACTCGCTTGTCACCGCGACGCTGACGGCCGTTTTCGTGCTGCTGGCGCTGGTGACCGGCCGGGTCTTCCAGGCCCTCACGGGAGAGCCATCGTTCCTGGCGATGGTCTTCCCGGCGCTCCTGGTCGCCTTCCTGTTCCAGCCCGTGCGGGAGCGCATTCAGAGCCTGGTGGACCGTGCCTTCTTCCGGCGGGAGTACGAGGAGCGGCTGGCCGTGACCGCCTTCAGCCGGGGCCTTGCCACCCTGCGTGAGCGCAGTGAGGTCGTGCGCCTGGTGTGCGACACGGTGACCGAGACCCTGGGCTCGGCGGAGGCCGACCTCTGCCTGGCCGGCAGCGCCGGCTACAGGGCGGCCGTCGCCGGGGCGGAGCGGAGTCTCCTCGCCGACGGCCCACTGGTGGCCTGGCTTGAGCGCGAGCAACGGCCGCTTCAGCCGCAGCCCGAGGACGCTTCTCCCGCCGCAGAAGAGCTCTGCCGGATGGGGATGGCGCTCGCCGTCCCCCTTCTGCTCGGCAGCAGGCTGCTGGGGATCCTGGTGCTCGGAGAGAAGCGCTCGGGGGAGCCTTACAGCGATGCTGACCTCGAGCTCCTGTCGGCCCTTGGGTCGAGCGCGGCCCTCGCCCTGGAGAACGCCCGACTCCACGAGGAACGTGTGGACATCCTGCGCCAGCAGTTCATGCAGGTCGCAGCCGTCCAGGAGGAAGAACGTCGGCGGATCGCGCGTGAGCTCCACGACGGCGTCGGGCCGTCGCTGGCCAGCCTGAGGATCCGGCTCAGGACCCTGCACAAGCTCCTCGACCGGCAGCAGAGTCCTCTGGCGGCCGAAGTACAGGAGCTGTCCGATCAGGCGCAGGCCAACATCCGCGATATCCGACGCCTCATCTTCGATCTGCGACCGGCGGCTCTGGAGTTCGGCCTGGTAGCCGCCTTGCGGGAGCATGTAGCTCGCTACGAGCGGGATCAGGGCATCCGGGTGGATCTGGCGGTGCCCGACGTTACGTCGCCCCTGGCAGCCGTGCTGGAAGCAGCACTTTTCCGGATCGCGCAGGAGGCCCTCGCGAATGTGGCCAGACACGCCCGGGCGAGAAGAGCTCAGGTTTCGCTGTCAACCGACGGTGGCCGCGTTACTCTGTCGGTTGTCGATGACGGGCAGGGTTTTGATGTGGAGGCGGCCCGCGATGGCAATCACCTCGGGCTCTGGAGCATGCAAAAGCGGGTCGAGCAGTTCGGAGGGTCGTTTCGGGTCGAGACCTGGCCCGGTCAGGGCACGCGCATCACGGTGATGATCCCCCTCGAGGCAGCGCACGCCCGCGCGGGTCGGCCAGGATCGGACAGGAGATGCTGATGGACAGGATCGGCGTGCTGATCGCAGATGACCATACCCTCTTCCGTCGAGGGGTGCGCAAGATGCTCGAGGCCGAAGATGACATGAGCGTCCTTGGCGAAGCCGCTACGGGGCGTGAGACGCTGCAGCTGGCCCGCGAGCTGATGCCCGACGTCATCCTGATGGACATCCAGATGCCCGAGATGGACGGCATCGAGGCCACCCGCGTCCTGCATCGCGAGATGCCCCATGTCGGAATTGTCTTTGTGACCATGCATGCCAACGACGAGTTTGTTTTCCGCGGGCTCCAGGCGGGCGGTCGGGGCTATATCCTCAAAGATGCCGATCCGGAGACCATGCTGCGGGCGATCCGTGCCGTCGCGCACGGGGAATCGCTCCTCGGCGCTGCCATCGCCCAAAAGGTCATGCGTCAGTTTGCCGCGCTCGACAGAACCCCGACCCCTTTAGTGGACAGGCTGACCCCTCGAGAGACCGAGGTGCTGAGGCTGATCGCCGAGGGGATGAGCAACAGAGAGATCGCCGCCCGTCTTGTGCTCAGCGAGAAGACGGTCAAGAACCATATCAACAACATCTTCTCGAAGCTGCACCTCTACGACAGGACACAAGCCACTCTCTACGCGATTCGGACGGGCCTGGCGAGGCCTTGAGGCTCATCCCTGAACCACGCTGGCTCGACTGCGGTCACCTCATGGATGGCCCTGACAGGGAGCAGCGGGGCCACGCTGAGAATCAGGCGCACCGTCGCCTCCTCGTCTGCCTCCCACTCTGACAGGAAGCAGTCCCTCTCGGGCATGACCCAGCTGCGCAGCCACCTCGCGCTCCCGCCGCAGCCGTTGGCCAGCCTGCCGCCGATCTCGAGCAACTCGTCCTGGCTCGCTTCCGCGGGCAGCTCGTGCACCACGATAAAGGTTGCCATGGTATCTTCTCTCCTCATCACGGGCTCGTCACTAACCCCAGAATAGCGCGGGTGCTCCGGGCGGAGGAGGGCCTGAGGGCCCAGAGGTGGCGGGAAAGAGGACCCATGGCTTGCGGGTGCTGCAGACAGGCATATGCCTTGGGGCCACACGGCCTCGCGAGGCCGTGTGGCCCCGAAGCGTGGGTGCCGGCGGCGAATCTGGCCGCCAACACCCACGCTCACAGAGCGCTCTTGGGCTGGGGGCACCTGGCGCCCGTGCGGGCTACGGTCCGGGCAGTTGTATCTTCCCGATCTCCCCTATGATCATCAGCATGCGAGTCGGGTAGTACAGCTTGATGTTGCCCTGCGCGTTGGGGGCGGACGGACTGCTCAGGGTAAAGATCCACATGTCGCCCCTATCCAGCTCGGCGTCAGGCGCATCGTACGCGACGGACAGCGGGCTCGGCCCCGTCTTGCTGGCATACGGGGCGCGATGCCACAGGCTGCTGATGTCCAGCGTGAGCTGGGCAGGCGCGCCGGTCCAGCTCGCCTCAGCCCGCAATGTGTCGGGGCTGTCGAGCAAAAGCCGGTGGGCCACCGCGACGCTGACGGAGCTGCCCTTGCCAGGGGCCACCGCAAACTGGCTGCTGAACATCGGACTGCTGGAGCCGCTCTCGTACTTGATCTGAATGTCCCCGCTGGCCTGGCCAGACCCAAAGCTGGCTACGGTCACCCGCCACCAGTTGCCGGCGGCCAGGTCTGCCTCTGTGACGTTGTAGCTCACACTCAGGGGGCTCGTGCCATCCTGTCGCGCGTAGGCGCCTGCCTTGCCTGGACCGTTGATGATGAGCGAGAGCTGGCTCTGGGTGCCGCTCCACGCCGCCTGGACGTAGATCGGCCCGGCCTTGGTGAGGCGGATGTTATAGACCGTGCGCCTCTCCAGGAGGGTGATCGGATGCTCCCAGCTTGGCTGCGGCGTCGGCGTTGGCGTCGAAGCGGGAGCCGCGGTAGCCGTAGGTGCCAACACGCGCACCTGCGTCTGCGCCCGCACCTCGCCACCTGCGTTCCGGGCCACGAGCGTGTAGACCGTGTCTGCCGAGGGGGCAGGCAGCTCGCGGGTGCCTACTGGCCCGACCGGCCCGAGGCCGGGCTCGATAGCGACCGAATCGGCGTTCTGCACGTCCCACGTCAGGTGCACGACCCCGCCGGTACCGAGGACTACCTCCGCTGGCTCGGCAGAAAACGCGTTGACCACAGGCGCGCTCGGGGCCGGCTCCTCGACAACGACCTCCTGCGACTTTTGCACCGTCTTGCCCTTGTTGACGGCTATCAGGGTGTAGCGGGTCGTGACCTGCGGCGTATCCTGCAACTCGCCCACGAGGTCCACCGTGCCGAAGGGCTGCAACGTGGCGCTCTCGGCGTTGCTCAGGCGCCATCGTATCGTCACCTGCTGGCCCTTGGTTACGGTTGTGGGGAAAACGGACCACTCCTCGACGACTGGCGCGCCTGGCTCCGGTTCAGGGGTCGCCGTAGGAGCGAGCACCGGCACGTTGACCTGCCGCTCGCTGCTGCCGAAGCGGTTGGTCGCAACCAGGGTAAAGCTGGTGGAGGTGCCAAACCCCTTTGGGAAGGTGTAGCTTCGCCGCGAGGCGTCGAGGCCGCTGACGAGCGGCCGCAGCTCGATGGTCTGGGCGTTCTGGACGACCCATCGCACCGTGACCGGCTGGCCAGCGAGGGGCGCCGGCGGGTCGACGGTAATGCTCTCGATCACGGGCGCCTTGAGGAGCAAGGACGCCACGGCGACGCAGAGGGCGATCAGCGGGAGGACCACGAGCGGCGGCAGCCACGCCGGGATGAGCCCCCTGGACAGGATCTCGCCGGCGAGGGCATGGGCCTCGCCGGAAGCCGAGGCGACCTTGGCGGTGAAGGGGTGTGACTTCTGGCCACCGATCAGACGACGCTTGCGCGGCTGTGCACTGAACTCGGCGCTGGCAGACTGGCCCTCGGGGACGGTGAGCTGGATCTGCGAAGGCTCGAAGCGCAGGTCCTCGCCTTTCTCCTCGAGCGTCACCGTGTAGGAGTGGGGGCAGTTGCCCCTGTTCTCAATGGCCACGGTTCCCGGCCGGCCCGTGGCAAGCCTCTGGGGCCTCAGCTCGGCGTGTGACTGATAGAAGGGTGCCACAGTGAGCTTGACCGGCACTTCGGCAACCTGGTCCGGTGCATCCTGGCTGGTGATGCGGATGGTAAAGCCATAGGCGCCTGCCCGGCTCTCGGGCGTGCGCGGCGGCCGGATGGTCACGGTCACGGCCTGCTTGGCACCGGGGAGGAGGCGGATCAGCGGTGGCAAGGCTGGCACCCAGCTCGATGGCAGACCGGCTACCGAGACCTGGAAGTGGTCGACCACGGACCCCTGGTTGAGGATGGTCAGAGTGGCCGCTGCACTCCCACCGGGCTCGACGCTCAGCTCGGGCGTACCAACGAAGGCGGCGATGCGGCTCGGTGCCTTTGGCCCCTCGGGCGCACGCGGCGTGGCAACCGTGCCCGCCGTACCGACCGTCACCCCTTCGGGCCGTGTCGCGCGCTCAAGGCGCAGCCACACGTCGCCGATGCGCAGGGCCTTGTCGGGGGTCCAGACCTCGGGCACGCCGGGCAGCAGCTTGACGTTGCCCAGGAAGGTCCCGTTGGTGCTGTTCAGGTCGGTGACCCTGTAGTCCTTGCCATCGTACTGGATGCGGGCATGCTGGCGTGAGACGTTGCCATAGTCCAGGGCCAGATCGTTCTGGGGTGCCCGGCCGATCGTCAGCTCCTGCTTTAGAGGCATTGTACGGAGGGTGCCATCCGGTAAGAGGATGGAGAGCCGGTCCTCGGTTGGCGGGGCGGCGGCCTGCGGGAACTCGGCCATGACCGAGGGTCCGCGGGAGGGTGCCGTCTCTATCACGGTGGCGGCCCCTTCGGCCGGCGCCACCGTGGGTGTGTCCAGGAGGGTGATCAGCACGCGCCCGAGCGCCTCGGCCATTGCGGCGGCATCCGGGAAGCGCCGGGCCGGGTCCTTGTCCAGCGTCCTGAGGATGACCTGCTCGAGGGCCTCCGGCAGGTCGGTGCGGAGCGATCTGGGCGGGGGCGGGGGCTCCTTGGTGTGGTACCGGATGGCCTCGGTGAGGGTGCGCGCCGGGAAGGGCAGACGGCCGACGGCGAGCTCGTAGAGGAGGATGCCAAGGGAGTAGACGTCGCTGCGGGCGTCTGTCTTTTCGCCAATGGCCTGCTCGGGGGACATGTAGGCAGGCGTGCCCATGGAGGTGCCCTCGAGCGTAACGAGGCCGCCCTCGGCGAGCTTGGCGAGGCCGAGGTCAGTGAGCACCGGGCGGAAGGGCAGCCCCTCGGAGGGCTCGGGTTTGAGCATGATGTTGTCGGGCTTGATATCCCTGTGGAGGATGCCCTGCCGGTGTGCATAGTCGATGGCCAGGCAGACCTGACGCACGATCCGGATGGCGTCGGTGAGAGGAAGCTGCCTGCCGGCGCTCTGCAGTTCGGCGACAAAGCCGCGGAGGTTGTGTCCGCGTATGAGCTCCATCACGATGTAAAGGAGCGACTCGGACTGGCCGAAATCGTACACCTTGACGATGCCGGGGTGATCGAGGCGGGCAGCGGTGCGGGCCTCCTGAAGGAAGCGCTCCTGGAAGTTTGGCTGCCTGGCAAAGTGGGCATGCATGACCTTGATGGCGACGTCGCGCTGAAGCGCGGCGTCGCGGGCACGGAACACGCCTCCCATGCCCCCTTCGCCTAAAAGCTCGACGATCTGGTAGCGATCCAGCCATTGCCCAACAAGTTGCTCGAGCATGTGTCCTCCATGATCTCAATCGGGTTGCTTCGCCCGGGCCAAGGCGCCTGGAGCAGGTCTAGCCGCCCACAATCTCCAGGCTATAGGTGGTGTGCGCTGGCTTGTTGGCGTCGATGATGCGCTCGATGGTGGCGCGGTCGACCTCCTGGCCCGGGCTCAGGCGCAGGCGCACCACAAAGTGGTAGGGGCGATCCTCTGGTTCGACGATCTCTGGCTCAATCCCCGTGTATATCTGCAGGTGCCGGGCGAGGCCGCGAGGGGTCCCCCGGCGCCGGTACAGCTCGGCCGCCTCGGCAAGGACGGCGCGGCGCTTGTCGAGCGGCCACTTCTCATCCAGCGTCAGCCCCAGCCAAGCGGCCAGCTGGTCCAGGAAGTGCGGCGGGGCAGTCCGTGGATCCAGGTAGAGGTCAAAGCTGTCCACCGTCTGCTCGATGGGGGCGAGAATGCCCTCGAAAGCCAGCAGGAAGCGCCCGAGGAACGGGTCGTGGTGATAGATGGGCGGCAGGTACCGCAGGTAGCGGCTCTCGTCCCGAGGGATGCCAAAGGTCTCGTCGTAGGGCAGAGCGGGAGTCGGCGGGGCGGGCGGTTCCGGCGGCCGCTCGGGCGGGCCCGGCCGGCGACGCCGCGATGGCCGCGGCGCCTCTTCCTCGGCCTGAGACGCTTCCTCGGGTGCGACGGGCGCCTCCCCAGCTGGCGCTTCGGGAGTCTCTGTCGGGATCGGCTCGAGGCGCAGCGCGTAGGGCCCGATGGTGAAGACATCGCGGTACGAGAGCCGGTGCGGGTCGCTTGGGGCGAGACGCTGTGCGCCGACAAAGGTCCCGTTGGAGCTGTTCAGGTCGATCAGCACGATCTCCTCGCCCTGAAAGAGGAGGCGTGCATGGTGGCGCGATACCAAGGGGTGCGCGAGCGGCAGGTCGTTGGTCTCGATGCGCCCGATGTTGTAGGGAGACCGGGTGATGGGCACGGTCTGCTCGCTTCCATCAGGGTTGGTGATGTGCAGTAGGGCGAGGCCCTCGACTGGCTCCATGTCAGCCTCCCTCGCGCAGGCGGACATCGACCCGGTGCCCGGCCGACGCAACAAGGCCGTGGGCAGGCACCTCGAGGCGGCCGCTGATTTCCGCGCGGCTGCCGGATGGCGAGACCTGGTACAGATGCAGGGTCTCGATGTACTCGATCCCCCGCACGGCCTGCAGGCAGGCATAGATGTCGGATGGATACAGATCGCGGCCAAACGGCCAGCCGGATCCGGCGTGCCCCCCAACGATCGGGTTAAGGAAGCGGTAAAGCCGTGCCTCGGCGTCGGTGCGCACCCGCTCGGGGTCGGCGTCCGGAGCGGCGACGGCTGATAGCTCGACCGCTATCCAGTGGTACTGGGGCTCGCGGATGTCGAGGCGCACCGAGAGAAGGCGGTACTCGTCCACGTAGCGCTGAACGGACTGCCGCAGGTCGTCGCTCAGAGCAAGCTGCTCCCGGGTGATAGGGCCTTCGGGTTGGTTCACCCTGGGCACGAGCAGGAGGTAGACACGTCCTGCGAGGGACGGGTCGCGGTCGCCGGTGGGCTGAATGCAGCGGGCGCGCTGGACTCGGGAATCGGCAAGCAGGGCGAGCGCTTCATAGTCCGAGGCGGTGACCGCCCTGCCTCGAGTGCGCAGGAGCTGCGGGGCGCGCATCTCGGCCATCTCGACCGTCTCCGGGTCGATGCCTCCTGTAGCGTCCGTGTGATTCGTCACCCGGTCCACGTAGGGAATAGAGGTCTTGAGGGCGGTGAGCGTGCCTGCCTGGACGTTCCCGGCGACTCCTCCGCCATAGCGGTAGGAGGAGAAGCGGATCTGAGCCCCGCGTGGTGGGATGGCGCCGTAGGACCGGGCCGACCCGTCGGGCTGGCGCAGGGCAGGGCCGAAGCGGATCTCGCCGGTGGCGCTGTCGCAGGTAAAGTGCTTGTCGAAGGGGCCCGAGTCGGCGAGGTCGGGCACTTCGGTCCATGGCTCCCAGGTGTCCTGACCCGGGGCACGCACCTCTACCGTCTCGCCACGGCGGCGGCGCAGGAGGGGGTAGTGCTCCAGGTTGAAGCGCTGGCCCGGTGACCCATCGGAGCGGCCGAGGACCTCGCCGCGCACGACCGAGGCATGCGTTGCCCACACCGAGCCGCCCCAACTGCGGACGACAACGTTCTGTACCCGGGGCGACTGATCGTAGAAGGTGCCTGCAACAGCCGGCTCGACCAGCCGGCAGCGCACCCAGTAGGCACGCTGCCCGCTTATCTCGCGCAAGGCGAGCCTGGGCAGGCGCAAGAAGATGATGCCGGCCTGGTTCATGCCGCCCGTGCCGTCGGCCTCGACGGTGGCGGGCAGCCACCGTCGCTCTCCCTCGCCGCCATGCCAGCCCTCCCACTGCCAGGGGGGATTGGAGGGGTCAATGCCGAGGCCCGTGGCCGTCGGGCAGGTGACCTCGATGCCGATCACGTGGTGGCTGAGGTCGTTGGCAAAGCCAAAGTAGAGCGCATTTCCGACCCGGGGCCGGGCACCGAAAGCCTCGAGCTCGAACCCCGAGACGCCCAGATGCTGCAGATTGTGGGCGCGAAGCTGCTCGCCCCCCGCTTCGCCGGTTGCCTCGCGCGTCGCGAGGGCGCAGAGCTCCGGCGGGCGGATCTCCAGCTCTGCATCGGTGCTAAAGGTCACGGCGGCCCGGGTCTCGGTGCGGACCGTGGCTACTTCTGTGCCCTCCGGTATGGTGATGGTCTGTGCCTGGGGCGCCGATAGGTAGAAGGTCAGCTCGGTGCGGGCCGGCTCCGGCTCCCGTAGCTTGAGCCCCAAGAGCTCCATCAGCTTGATGTAGTGCTTCTCTGGCACCTGGTTGAGCCGGTAGAGGATCATCTCCGTCATCCACGCTAGGAGCTCGACCAGCGTGATGCCCGGGTCAGAGACGTTGTGGTCCGTCCAGGCCGGGCAGGAGGCCGCGATGCGCTTCTTCGCCTCGTCGACGATGTCCTGAAAGGTGCGGTCATCGAGATTGCGGGTTGGCAGCCCCATGGGCAGACCTCCTACTGGCCGGGAGCCCTCTCCCCTTCGGGTATCAGATAGAAGGGATAGACCAGGCTCCGGTTGCTGTGTGTCGCGAGGATGCGGTACTCCACGGAGATGAGCAGCCGGCTGCGGTCGTTTGGATCGGGCTCGGCATCGACGCGCTGCACCTCGATGCGAGGCTCCCAGCGCCCGAGGGCCTCGGCGACATAGCGGGCCGCGACGCCGGCGGTGGTGGCGTTGCATGGTGCAAAGACCAACTCGTGAATACGGCAGCCGAACTCGGGGCGCATGACGCGCTGCCCCGGTGCGGTGCCGAGGATGATCTGGATGGCCTGCTCGATCTCGTTCTCGTCGGATGTGAGCGCGACGGTACCCCGCTTGTCGAGCATGGGCGGGAACTGCCAGCCCCGTCCGATGATCGGGTTGAGCACTGCTTCCTCCTCCGTCAGTTGATCATGACCATGTTACCCTTGACGGTCAGCATGCCGCCGCCGTTGACCTCGCCGGTGGCGTTGGCCTGCAGCGAGAACATCTGGCCCTTGAGCTCGAGGTTGCCGTTCGCCTCAAGGCTCAGGTTAGCGCCGCTCTTGATCGTCAGGTTGCCGTTCGACTCGATTGATATCGCGCTCGATCCGTCATCCATGGTCAGGGTGACGCCGCCAGAGGTCTCGAGCGTCACCTTCTTCTTCTCATCGGCGAGGGTGAGGCGGTGCCCGCCGGCGGTCTCGACGACGATTCCGCCGTCGCTACCGTCAGTGAGGATCAGCCTGTGCCCGGCACGCGTCTTGAGGATGCGCTGGTGCACCTCGCCGTTGGCAAGGGCGTCGCTGTTGGAGAGGGGCGGCTTGTCCTGCCCGTTCCAGAGGCCGCCGATGACGTAGGGGCGGTTGACGTCTCCCTGCTCAAACAGGACGAGCACCTCGTCATTGATCTCCGGCAGCCAGTAGATGCCGCGCTCGGGCCCGGCGCCGATGCTGGCAACGCGGGCCCAGGCGCTCTCGACGCTATCGGGAAGCCAGGGGAAGCGCACTTTGACCCGCCCCCAGCCTTTGGGGTCGTTGTTGCTGGTCACAATCCCGATCGCTGGGCCGTATGCGCCCTGCCCATTCCGGCGGTCCGCCTCCAGCAAGGCGGCGAGGGTGGCCGGCCGGCGCCCATGGATGCTGAAGCGGGTGACGTATCCACCATCCTTGCGGTAGATGTGGGTGGCCTCGGTGACGGTGTAGGTGCCGCTCAGGCGCCTGCCGAGGGCCTGGAGCTCGACGGCGCGGCCGGCCCGCAGCTGCGGCTCACCATAGCAGACCCCGTCCGCCTCGATGTAGGCGCCGGTGATCTCGTCGAGTATCGCCTGGGCGACGGTGTCGGCCTCCGCCTGGCTGCTCACGGCAACATCGACGACCACGCGGCGGGCTGACGAAAAGGCCGAAGAGGCAATCTCCTGGCCGCTCTGGCGCTCGCCGATCTGTGGCGCGGCCTGCCCGCGCCGGGCATGGCCGGTGATGGCCTGGCGCGTCTTCGGATCCCAGCCCTTGACGACTACCTCGTCGACCTGTTCGACAAGGCTCAGCCGCGGTCGGAAGGATCGCAGCTGGTTCCCCCACTCGAGGCGCAGGGCGGCCGAGCCTCTCGGCGGGCGACGGAAGTAGAGCGTCCGATCCTCGACGTAAAGCTCATAGCCGATCCGCCGCGCGCGCTCGCTCAGAAACTCCATGTGGGTCTGGTTATGCTGCAGGACATAGGCGTGCACCTCGCTGGTGGGATCGACCTGGGCGCGGAGCCCTGCCTCGTTGGCGATGCGGGTGGCGAGGTCGCTGTCGGTGACGTCAAGGTATGCCTGGCTGTGGGTGCCCCGATGGAGGCGGTGGGAGCGGTCGTAGGCGCGCACGAGGAGCGTCGCCTGAGTGCCCTCGCCAAAGTCAGGCTCGAGGCTGGTGATCTCGCCCCTGAAAAGGAGCTGGCTGGTGCCGCCCCCTTCGGGCTGTGCCGAGACCTCGATCTCCTTGCCAAGCTCAAACGGGCCCTCGTCAATCCAGCGCAGCCGCTCATCGTGCAGGTGAATGGTGACGGCGTCCGGCAGGTGGAGGCTGGAGTCCACTGTGACCTCGATGAGATCGTCCATCACCTCGGACGGCACGTCATTGCCATCGACCTTGAGAAAAAAGTGGTCCATCAACCTGGGCTCAGCGGGCATCCCTCGTTTCCTCTCTCAGTCGAGCGGCGGGATGATCAGCAGTTGCCCCTCGCGCAGCCGCAAGGGGTTGACGATGCCGTTGGCCTGGGCTATGGCGCGCCAGCGGGTGGCGTCCTCATAGACCTTGTAGGCGATAAGGTCGAGGCGCTCGCCCGCGCGTACGACGTGGGTGCGTAACGGCGGCCCGCCTCCCGAGGTCGGGTTCTGGCCGTGGTGCGCCTGCTTGTCCACGACCTGCTGAAAGCTGACGTCTACCGTAGTGCGCACCGGGGTGCCGTCATCGAGGAACAGGGTGAACTTTTGCGATATGTCGGTGATGACTGCCTCAAACTCGAACTTGCCCCAACGGAAGGCCACGTGAGGCGGCTCACCCTTCTGGTTCCTCTGGTTCGTTCTCTCGGTTGAGATCTGCATCATCTTCCACAGGCCGCGGGTGTGCTCGCGCACGTCGGTCTTTTCGGCATAGGTGTCGAAGAAGAGCTGCAGCTTGAGCGTCTCGGCGCCGGCCTGCGAGAACTTGAGCTTGGGGACGTTCTTGCCCTTGGCTGGACCCGTCTCCCAGTTGTTGCGCTTGGTCAGCGTGTACTCGCTGGGGTTGAACATGCAATAGACCTCTTCGCCGGTGACGAGGTCCTGAATGACGGCGGGTACGAGCCCTCCTCGGGTGCTCGAGCTGGCTCCGGGCTGCGGCATGGCTCACCTCTCCTCGTCATGCGCTCCGGCCGCAGGCACGCTCCCGCTCCACGTGCAGGCGGCGGCGCAGAATCTCATAGACCTGACGGGCCAACGTATCGAGGTCGGGCGCAGGGACAGTGCCTGCCTCTGGCGGCCCGGGCTGGGGCGCGGCGACCTCTCTGGCAGAAGGTGGCGAGGCTCCGCCGCCCTCCTCAGCGGCCTGGCGCTGCACGGGAGGCTGCGCGCCGGCAGGCTCCGACCCCATCACAGGGGCCTGGGCCCGGCTGGGCGCCGCGGTCACGACGCCGCCCCGCGAGGCTATCGGGCGTGCCAGGGGCAGGCCGGCGGCGGCAGGGGGGCTCGCCGCGGGCATCCCCACTGGCGGCACAGGGGGGCGAGCCGGCGGCAGGTCGGCCCGTACGCTCACAGGTAGAGAGCGAGTGCGGTCCTGTGCCACAGAAGGGGGCTGGTCTGTGAGTGCAGCTGACGGCGGGCGTGCCTCAAGCGGCTCTGGGGCCGCATAGACCGGCAAGCCTGGTGTTCCGGTATCTGGCACTGGCACGGCCCTGGGCAGCGGCGACGGCTCGGAGGGGATGCCGGGGGCCGCCCGCTGTGCGGCCGCCGGCGCCGACAGCGCTGTCGCCCGCCTCACCAGCGGCAGAGGCTCCCACAGGCTCGCGGTTCGCGCCGGAGGGCGTGCTGGCCTCGCGGGCGTACGAGTTGCGCGGGTTTCCGAAGGCGCCACCGAAGGTGCGCCTCCCGAAGGCCCGGAACGAGCGGCTGGCGCTGGGGCTTGCGGGCGGTAGGCGAGAGCAGCCTCGCCCGGTTCGGGGACCTCCTGCGGCCAGGGAGGCGCCGCAGGCGGGGCGCCCGGCTCCTCTGCGGGAAGCGAGGCGTCTGCGGGCGGCGAAATCCGCTCCGAACGGGGCGATGAGAGTCTGTCCACGGGCGGAAGCGGCGGTCGCGCCACGAGTGGTCTGCTCGCTGGAGGGGTCGTGGCTCCCTGCGGCCGTCTGGAAGGGAGAGAAGGGCTGGCCCGCCCGAGGGGCGTGCGCGAGAGCGCTGGTGGACGGCGAGCCGCGAGCGGCAATGGTCCAGGCCTCTGCGGTCCGAGTGCCGGCGCAGCCTGCGGTGACGGCTGCGCAGGGGGCGCTGGCGGCCTTGCCGAAGGTGCCATCTCTGGCGCCCGCGGCGCGGCGTGAGCGTCTGGCTGTTGGCCAGAGGGCGGCTCAGGTGCTGCAGGTGAAGGCGCCGCGCCGGTCTCGGCGGGCCGTGTGCCGGGCTCGATGGGCTGGGCCGAGGGCTGCTCCGAAGGGGCGCGAGGTGGCTCCCCGGGTGGCGCTGCCGAGGGCGGTGCGGCCGGCCGAGGCATCTGCTCCGGCGGGGCGCCAGCGCGCTGTATTCCCTTCTCGACAATCGTCGCGCCCCGCCCAGGCTGCACGGGCCTGCGCGGCGGGGCGGGGCGAGGGGGACCGGCTGGACTCTCGCGCCGGGCAGGTCGCGGCGGAGGGCTGGTCATCGGGGGAGCAGGTGGTGGCCCCGGCACCTCGGAGATCGGCGCCGCGGGTGCGCTCACCTGCCAGGGGACTGTCGCCCCACGGATCCCCTGCTGGAACGCGGCCCAGACGGTATCCCGGGCGAAGTAGCCGGGCTCTGGCGCGCGGAGCGCCGTCGGCCGCGGGCGGGGCACGAGCCACCGGACCGGCAGGAGCCTGCGCAGCGTGGCCGGGCGCCAACGCGGGCGGTCCGTCGCCCTCATAAGGCGCGGCCGCAACAGGCGGCGGCTTATCCGTGCCGCAAGGCTGCTCTTTGCCACTGCGACGATCCTCTCAGCCAACGCGCCTCTCCCCTGGCTACTCCACCTGCACCTCTGCGAAGGCCAGCTCAAGGCTCTCGATGGCGATGGTGCTGTCGGACAGCCTGAAGGTTGGCCCACTCCACTTGACGGGGTAGGCGTTGACAAAGCTCATGCGGAGGACGGGGTTGAGCTCCTGGTCCAGCATGGTCAGGGTCACGTTGCAGGTGGCCTTTTTCACGTCACCGCTGGCGACCTGGCCATACCACTTGAGCAGTTCGGACGATTTGGTCAGCCCGCGCTTGAGCGTCAGCCGTCCGGCCTTGACCGGCCCGGGCAGGAGGTGCACCCCGGTGTTGTAGCCCCCCTCCTTCTGCTCGGTCACCTCGACCTCGAGGCTCGGCAGGGTGCACTCGCTGAAAACGGCCTGCCCGTTTCCGATGTCGACAAGAAAGCGAAAGACGGCATGGGCCTCCACTTGCGGCCCCTCCCCTTGCGACCCGGCGTCCTGCCCGGGGGCGGGTGTGGCCGGGCTCTCTGGTTTGTCGAGCATGGATCCTCCGGCGCCTTTGCGACAGGCGCGGGCTCGTATGCCGCTGTGACCATCTGCCCCGGTCAGCGCACGCCGCGCTCCCGCTCCAGCCGCAGGGTCTCCAGCAGGAGTCGGTAGACGCGGTTGGCGACCTCTTCAGCAGAAGGCGGACGCATCTCCCGCTCGACCGTCTGTGCCGGTGCGGAGGCCGGCGGAGGGGCTGAGCCTTCGCCCCCCTCAGCGGCGGGTCCCTCCTCGCCTCCGGCAGCCATCTGCACGAGAGGAAGGGGCCGGTCGTCGACCCGGTAGGTTGCGGCGCCCCACCCGGCAAGGCGGGCCCGCCGGGTGCGCTCCCATGCCAGCTCCAGAGCAACGCGGCCGGCGCGCCCGATGGATGCTGTCACGACCGACCCTCCGCCATGCTGTTCAGGCGGCGGTTGATAGCCGCCACCTCGTCAACCCAGCGCTGGCGCTCGCGGTGCTCCATGCGCAGGATATCCTCATACGACCAGTGCAGATGGTAGGCGACGTACGCCACTTCCTCGTACAGACGGTCGGGCGGGTAGACAATCACCCCCCCGGCGGCTCAGGCTCCCACTCGAAGGTCTGCTGGCAGTGCGGGCAGGTGACCTGGTAAGCCGCCGAGCCCGTCTCGTTGATCCGTCGGTAAAAGTCCTGCAGGTAGGCCAGGTCCGCCGAGAAGAGATGCTCGATGACCCCCGTGTTGATCTGACGCAGCGTGCCAAGGCGGGTGATCACGCGGGCGAGCAGGAGGATCGTGAGATAGGCCTCGTTGGCTCGCACACGCGGGTCACGCATGGGGGCGATCTCGTCCATGGCGGTCGCGAGGCGCATCACACCCTCGCGGTGGATATTGCCCTCCTCGTCGACATAACCCATCGGCAGGGTGAAGGGAAACTCGGTCTGAAGCACGGTCGTTCCTTTCTGGCGCGGCCAGAGGCTCGGGCACAGGCTCACCCTGCCCGCGAAGGCTCGGTGCCCGCGCGGGCAGGGCCGTTCCGCTGGAGTGGCCCTCCGCGGCGGCGTGGCTCATCGCTGGCGCCGCTGCCTCGGCTAGGGCCGCACACGCCACAGGCCCTCGTGAGCGATGGTCAGCTCCTCGATCCCGATCTCGTTCGAATCCGACTTCATCGAGGGGCCGGTGACCTTGACCGGCCAGCCGCGCTCAAAGTTCCAGCGGGCCACGGGGTTCAGGTGCTGGTCCATCATGACGATGGAGCCGTTGGCGCGGGCCTCATCCACCTTGCCATCCTCGACCAGCTTGCGCCACTCCCAGATATCCATGTTGTCGGTGATGCCGCGCTTGAGGACAATGTTCTCCCACTTGAGCCGGCCGGGGATCTTCATGATCATCTCTTTGCCGCTCTTGTCGACGACCTTGTGCTCGATGACCTCGTGCTCGGACCCGAGCCCCGAGCACTCGGTGAAATACCCCGTCACCTTGCCCTGGATCTCGACGGCGTACTGGAACTGGACAAGGGGGTCTTTGCGCTGCTGTGCCATGGCTATGCTCCTTCAGACCATGCGGTCGCTGGGGTTTCGTCTCCTGGGCCTTACGCCTCGGCGTTGGGCCCGGCCCACTGGCTGATACGGACGACCACGAACTCGGCAGGCTTGACCGGCGCGAGGCCGATCTCGATGATGAGCTGCCCGAGGTCGCGTACCTCCGGCGGGTTCAGCTCGGCATCACACTTGACGAAGAACGCCTCCTCAGGGGTAGCGCCAAAGAGGGCGCCGCTGCGCCAGACCATGCGCAGGAAGGCGGAGATATCGCGCCGGACGCGTGCCCACAGGTCCTGATCGTTGGGCTCGAAGACAACCCACTGCGTGCCGCGCTCGATGGAGGCCTCCACAAAGTTGAAGAGCCGCCGCACGTTGATGTAGCGCCAGGCGGGGTCGCTGGAAAGCGTACGCGCGCCCCATACGCGGATGCCGCGCCCGGGGAAAGCGCGGATGCAGTTGACACCCATGGGGTTGAGCATATCCTGCTCGCCCTTGGTCACATTGAGCTCGAGGCCGATGGCGCCAGCGACTACCTCGTTGGCCGGTGCCTTGTGCACGCCACGCTCGCCATCGACGCGGGCATAGATGCCGGCAACATGGCCGCATGGCGGCACGAGCATGGTCGAGCCATCGCCGGAGGGGCTGGGCAGGGCGATCCACGGGTAGTAGAGCGCGGCGTACTTGGAGTCGTAGCCGGCCTGGTTCTGGCGCCAGTCGGCGATCTCCTGCGGGCCCATGCCGGGCGGCGCGTCGAGGATGGCAAAGCGATACTTCATGCGCTCGCAGTGGTTGATCAGCGCCGTCTGCACGGCTTTGACGCCGTTGAGGTCAATGGCGCCAGCCAGGTAGGCGCTCATCAGGTCGGGGACGCACACCATGGTGATGTCTTCGAGGGCCTCCAGGCCGCCGAGCCCTTCGCGCTTGGGGGCGCTGCCTTCGAACTGGGGCGGTGCGATGGCCAGGGCTTTCGTCTCGCCGCCGGCCAGCGCGTAGGTCCCCTCGGCCGGACGGGTGCCGACGATCTTGCCCGCCTTGCGCACAACCTCGACCTCGATGAGCCTGGACGCGGTGTTGACCGTCGCCTCGACGTTGCCGAGGGTCAGGCCGTCAAAGCGCTCGGCCTGGGCCGTGCCGCGCCTGACGACCAGGGTGAAGGTGTCGCCCTCGCCCTTGGGCGCCTCGGCGCCCTCGGCCGGCGCTGCCCCCTCGTGGCGAACGACGACGCTCAGCTCGTTGCCGGCCGGGCCGGCGGCGCGGGCCCGGATGGCCAGGCTATCGCCCTTCCCCTCGGCAGCACTCGGCAGGGCCGCCTGGGCGCGGGTGCCATCCCCGGCGGCGAGGGCTTTGACGCTGACGACATAGCAGCGGCCCCCGCCGTTGGCAAAGTAGCCGTACACTGCGTAGGGAAGGAACGCGCCCTCGACGAACCCGCCGAACCTGGCCGTGAACTGGCCCCAGTTGGTGACCAGGGTCGGCTTGTTCAGCAGGGATACGGTCGATCCGTCCCGGCCGGGCTCCTCGGCGCGCTCGGTGAACCCGACAAAGGCGGCGACCGCGGTGCCGACGCCCTCGATGGGCTTGGTGCCGCGCTCGACTTCCTCGACATACACTCCCGGTGAGAGATAGGTTGTTGCCATTGCTTGCCCTCCTGTGGCCAAAGCTGAAGCAACGAGGTGACAGGCCGCCTCGTGCGGGTTTTCTGCCAGCTATCGATCCATGGGCACTCACCCCCTCTCGCGGCATCCCTCGGCTCTAGACCTCGATATCATAGCTGGTCGATGGCACGGTGATACGCTGTTGCCTGGGCTTGCGGCCCTCGGCAGAGAGCTCCAGGGTGTAGGTGCCGGCCTCAAGGTTGCCGACCGTGAACCGCCCGTCGGGCTGCACCGGGACGCGCAGACCGCGCTCGACGAGGGTCAGGCTCAGGCCCTCGAAGGGGCCTGCCCCCTGCACCCTGCCCCCGACCGCCCAGAGCGCCTGGGCCTGCCCGGGCTCGGCCAGGCTCTCCCTGAGAGGAAGCCCGACCGCCTGCCCGAAGCGCAGTTCGCGGGTGCGCACGAGCGGCCCGACAAGCTCCTGGTACGGGTTGAGGGCGAGGGTGACCACACAGGAAATCGCCGGCCGCAGCTCGTTGTCCAGGGCGTTCCAGAGATCGGCCGGGTTGCGCAGGGCCTCGGGATCGGCGACACGGATCGGGATCGGCACCGGCTGGTCGCGGAGACTCTCGCAGAGCAGGTCGTCTGGCAGGGTGGCGTTTCTGAAGAGAGCCATGAGGGTTCGCGTCAGCAGGCGGTGCTCGTCCTCCGGCTCGGCCGCCCAGGCGGTGATCATGTAGTGCAGGTCCATGCGCACCGGGGTACGGCGTCGGGTCACGGTCCCGTCGCCATTGCGGCGGATCTCCCACTCGGGCTGGCGCAGCGTGGTGTTCTCGCGAAGGTGGTACAGGAAAAGGTTCAGGGTAGGCCGGCTCAGGCGGGAGGACCACTCGCGCCTCGGCTGCTGGAAGTCGATATTCACCTCGCCGTTTCTCACCGGCAGCTCGCGGATCAGCAGCTGCCGGAGCACCTCGTCCAGATCGCTGATCATCCCCGGTCTCCAGTCTCAGGAGTGCGGACCCCCTCCACCCAGCTACCCGCCGATCAGCACCGTTGGGCAGCCCATGGCAATGGAGTCGGGTGGGCCGGTGCAGGTAGCCATGTCACCTTGCCGGGCGGCAGGCATGCCGCCGATCATCACCGTGGCCGACCCCATAGTGATCGGCCCGCCGACATGTGGAATGGGCGGGGTGCCCGGCGTGACCATGGGGCAGGTGTGCATATCGCCAACGCGGGCGGCAGGCATGCCGCCAATGAGGACGGTCGGGCAGCCAGCGGTGATCACTCCGCCATGTACCGTTGGATCCCCCTGACGGGCGGCCGGCATGCTCACGCCTGAGCCTCCTCCTCTTCCTCCTCCTCGAACTGGGCCTGGATTTGCTCCTCGTCTTCCTCTTCCGCCTGCCGCTGGACCCGCTCCTCTTCCTCTTCTTCCTCCGATTGCCGCTGGATAGGGCTGAGCCCGCCCGCAAGTGCGCTGGCAGCCGCGTCGGCCTCTTGCTCAAAGATATCGCCCGGGGGGTTGACGGTCATCCGCTCGGCGGAAGGGACGGCCCCGACCCGCTGCTGCACGACGTGCGTCACTTCGTGGGCGATGAGTTGCTGGCCGCTCGTGGAGTGTGGCTCGTAGGCACCGGACCGGAAAAAGATGTCCCGGCCACTCGTGAAGGCGCGGGCGTTCAGAGCCCGGCTGAGGGAATCCGCCTCCGGTGAGGTGTGGACCCGGACGCCGCTCAGGTCCTGGCCAAAGGCGGCGCCGAGCTCCGAGCCGATGGCGCTATCAAGGGGCTGACCCTCGCTCCGGGCGCGATTGATGCGGGCAGCGGTCTCGTCGTCCAGTTCCGCTGGGGAATCGCCGGAACGTTGAGCGAGCGCGCGTGCTACGGCCCGGTTGCCGATCTGCTGCTGCAGTGTGGCCAGCGGTGGAAGCGAGGCTCCCTGCGCCACTTTCTGCTCCTGCCCGGGAACCGGGCGCGCACGTTGGGGCCTCCTCGCGGCCTTCTCGTCTCCCGTCAGTTGCTGATTGCCCATGAGCCCCAACCTCCCTGGCGGATGCTCCGCCCCTGTGTGCGCTGGACTTTAGAATGAGGTCCCATCGGGACCGGGCTCTGCCCCTTCGCCCGGCGGCTCGGCGCCGCGCTCCAGCGCCTCAATGAACCCAGACTCCGGGTAGCGGCGGAACAGCTCGTAGAGCACCTCGCGGTAGTGCGGCTCGAACTCGAGAATGCGCGCCCACTCGGCGTAGCACCAGTCTTCCACGAGCGCAAAGGCGCCGACAAGCCGGGCGCGGCTCAGGTCCCGGCCGACCTCGCGGCGCAGCAACTCGACGAGGACTTCCCGGCAGGTGCAGAACCGGCGGGCGCCGGAAAAATCGGCACCTTCGAGGCCGCTTCCGGTGGCGTTCACCCGGTCGATAAGGGCGCCGCAGAAACGGGCATCGCGGAAGCTGCAGCGGGCCAGGGTGCTCAGGGTCAGGTTGGCGCCGTCGAGCCGGGCGCTGCGAAGCTCGCAGCTCCGGAGCAGGGCGTGCGACAGGTCGATGCCGGTCATATCGGCGAGGGTCAGATCGGCCAGCTCCCAGCGACTCCTCGAGGCATGGGCGCCGGCCAGGCAGGCCCCTGCAGCGTCGACCAGCTCGAGGTGAGCACGCTCGAGGCAGGCATCCCGCAGGGACGCATGGCTCAGATCGACCTGTCGGAGGTGAGCGCCGGCAAGGTTGGCGCCGTCCAGGTTGGCGTGGGTGAGTGAGACGCACGCCAACGGCCTCCCCGACAGGTCTATGCCGCTGAGGTCTGCATGGCTAAGCCCGCGATCTGGTGGCAGCCCGCGCAACTCTTGGGTCAGGCTCAACAGTCTCGCCTTGGCTGTGTGCATAGAGTGTCCTTACACAAGAAGAGCTTCCCGCGCGTATGCGCGCGGGAAGCCAGCGATCATGGGACGATGTTCAATCGCGCAGCTCTGGCTCTTTCGCGCTCCTCTGCTACCCGGGCGTACCGCTCGACGTCGAGCCCGAGGGCCTCGCAGCGACGCTTGATCTTCTTTCCGACGTTTCTCTCCACGCTGTGGTGGACGAGGCCGCCGGTGCGCGCGATGACCCTCGTGACCAGCCGGTACCCAAACTGCTCCAGCCACTCTCTCCACATGCCCTTCTCAAACTCCCTGGCTGTTACCCCCTGATCGACGGGCTGCAGCTCGGATACTCTCTTCCCGCGGATCGTTAGAGATTGCTCCATCGCCTCGATCGGACTAAAGTCGAGAAAGAAGTCGGGGTCGTTGCGGTTGGCGCGGTCCTGCCACTCCAGGAGCCGATTGGTGGCGACGAGCAGCTCGGTGTTGATCCGCACTTCCTCCAATCCTCTCCAGGCGAGGGGATCTTGTGGAAAGGCATTCAGGCCGGGGGCGCCCGGCGGCCTGGCTGCCGCGCCAGCCGTGCGCATGCCGTATTTGGCAAGGTCTTTGACCCCATCGATCAAAAAGTCACCGGCCTGCGCTGCCCTCATCGAACTGCCAATGATGCCGCCTATCCCGCCAGGGACAAAGGCAAGGGCAGCACCCAAGATCAAATCCCCGGCCAGCCGCTCGCTCGCCGCCTGATCTCGAAGCACGTCAGTATGGTCCTTGTAGGCCTTGCCATAGGCCAACGACAGGCTGGCGAGCCAGGCACGGGCTGCGCGATCGGCAGCGTCAATCCGAGTGTTGGCCTGGTTGCAGAGGCTCAGGAACTCTTCCTTGGCCATCTCAACGTGGGTCTCGACGGTGACCTGCCCGGTGACGGCTTCCGGGGGCGTGTTTCCCGGCATGGGGGTGATGGTGAAAGCCGCACCTCCTATGTTATTGGCCCGAAACTGAAGCTCGTACTCGCCCGGGCCGAGCACCCGTGCCTGGGTCAGGCTGAGGGCGCCCACTGTTCCACCCCTGGCAGGGACGCCGAGCACCCCCACGCCTGAGATCTGGACTCGCACCGGCAAGCCGGCGTACGTGGGGGACACGTTTCCCATAAAGACTCGCACCCGCAGGTACTCGCCCACGCGCATGCGTTCGATGTCTCCGGAGAGCGGCTCGCCGCCGGGGCCCTCGCGCCACAGGGAGGCCATCTCCACGAAGGGGCGGTTGACCGTCACGGTTTCCTCAGAGATGCCCGTGTCCTCGGCCGCGCGGCCTGGAACCTCATAGTGCAGCCACACTCCCACCTCGCCCGTGCCGGGCGCCATGCCCCGCAGCCGCAGTTCGTAGTGGCCCCGACGTGGCGGGGTAGGGGTATCGATCGATTCCAGGATGTCCGAGGTGTACATGGCCGCCCACTCGAAGGTCGTGCCTTCTGGAGCCTCGGAGAGGTTGATGACGTCGAACACCTCGGTGTGCTCGCCACCGATGTCGATCGGCCCGGCGGGGAGCAGGATGCCCATCGCACGGGGTCCAAACCCAGCCGCAGGGGGCTCAGCCGCGGCCTCTTCCGCCACACCCTCTTCCTGAAGGTAGACCATGGAGTCGCGGCCCGCAGCAGCGGTCGAAAGGCCGGCGTGGGCCGGGCCTATCGCTCGCTGCAGGTGCCGGTTGCCCTGCAACCGGGCAATGCCCGCGGCGAGGGCCTGCCGCTGCACCGGCGGCAGGCGTGGATCGGCGAGGCGCGCAGCCTGCGCGTCAATGGAGGCGCCCGCAGCCACGACAAGAGGGCTGCCGGGCGCAAGCGCGGCCTCTTGATGCGCGCGGGATTCCGGCACTTTGGCGCTGGTCTGTCGGCGCCTTCCGGGCCTGCCGGGGTCTGCTCGCTTGTGCTCAGGCATGGCTTGGTGTCCCCGCTCTCAGGGCATGAATGCAGATGGTGGCCGGCTAGGGCGCGGCCCTGTCGCGCACCTCGGTGCTGTCATCGCCGCCGATGCTAGCCCCTCTGGCTGGCTCTTCCCTGGCCTTGAGGCCGGCCTGCTCCTCAACAAAGCGGAGGAAGGTCTCGAGGTCGTGGAAGTAGAGGCGCTTGCCGCTGCGAACGTGATCAATCGTGCCCCGCCAGCCGAGAGCGTCCGCGTCGTCGTCCTCCGTCTCGTGCCAGATGCGGACGACGAACGCATGCACATCGCGGCGCGGGCCCCGCAGGCACATGAGGCTTGTGTCCTTCCCAATGGCCAACCGTTGCAACCTGTCGCTGCTCCGGCTGGCAGCGCGTGGCGAGAGAGCCGCTACAGTCCAGATCATAGCACGGGCGCGTCTATTTCCCGTCTCGCCAGCGTCTCCTGGCGTCTCCTGACGGAGGTCACCGAGGGGGAGGCAGCGGCTCGGCGCGGGCCATGGGCCTTCAGTGGGCCGGGTCCTCGTCTACCAGGCGACCCATCTTCTGCAGCTCGCGACGGGTGCTGTGTAAGAGGTGGGCCATGGAGACAGGCTTTCCGTCGGCGGCGGCGAGATAGGCCGCTGCCACGATGATGTTGCGGATGCTCCCCCCGGCGAGCTTGTGCCGGCGGGCCAGGAAGGCCAGGTCGACATCGGCGGTGCGCGGCACATCGGGCGGGAAGAGCGTCTGCCAGATGCGGAGGCGGTCTACTTCCTCGGGAAAGGGAAAGTCGACGGCAAACTGCAGCCGCCGGGTAAAGGCCTCGTCGAGGTTGGAGCGCAGGTTCGTGGCGAGGATGGTCACTCCCTCGTAGGCCTCCATGCGCTGGAGGAGGTAGCTGATCTCGATGTTCGCGTACCGGTCGTGCGAGTCGCGCACCTCCGAGCGCTTGCCGAAGAGGGCATCAGCCTCGTCGAAGAAGAGGATGGCGTTGGAGCTCGCCGCCTCGGTAAAGATGCGTTCGAGGTTCTTCTCCGTCTCTCCGATGTACTTGCTGACGACGGCCGAGAGGTCGATCTTGTAGAGGTCGAGCCCCAACTCTGCGGCCATGATCTCGGCGGCCATGGTCTTACCCGTGCCGGGCGGGCCGGCGAAGAGGATGGTGACGCCGGGGCTGGAGGCGAGCTTTTTCCCGACGCCCCACTCCTCGAGGACCCGTGAGCGCTCGCGCACCGTGGCGATGATCTCGCGCAGGAGCGCGACCTGGTCGGGGGGCAGCACAATGTCGGCCCAGCCGTAGCGCGGGGAGATCTTGCGGGCGAGCCTGGCGAGGCCCGGGTTCGAGTGGGCGCGGGCTGCAGCAAAGAGGTCTGGCCCGACAACCTGGCTCCCTCGCCGTGCCGCCAGATCACGTGCCGTCGCGACGGCATCGCGGATCTGGCCCCCGGTCAGCAGGAAGCGCCCCGCGACGGCGTCGACCTCAGTGCGGACGGCTTCTGCTTCGCTGCCAAGGAAACGCAGCCAGAGAGCACGGCGGTGTGCATAGTCGGGCACCGAAAAGCTGATCTGGATGACCAGACGGTCCCGCTCCACGCCGCTGAACTGCCAGGGGGTCTGGCCAGCGAGGACGATTGCCCCCGGAAACGCGCAGACCTCTTTCAGCAGTGCCGGGAGGGTCGGAGTGTTGAGGCAGGAGTCCCAGCCGGTCAGGAGGGGGAGGGCACTCAGGAGACGGGCGTCGCGTAGCGCGAGGCGGGTAGCCGAGAGGGGGGTCGATTCGCCGGCTGCAATGGCTGCCGCGATGTCAACGATCAGGAGCGCTCGCCCAGCGCGAGCTGCGAGGAGCCGGGCGGCAGCCTGCTGGGCAGCAACGTCCGGCCCATCGAAGAGCACAATCGGCTCCCGGGAGGCGAAGGGCTCGAGTGCGCACCAGGCCTCTCCCGCGATGGTCGGGTCCTCGGGACGGGCCTCCATTGGGTGCAGTGCGGCGTGTGCTGCCAGCTCCGGTCGCGGCTGGTAGCGTCCGAGCAGGTAGGCGACGACGGTGTCATCGACACGGAGCAACTGACCGAGGAGGCTCGCTCCTCCGGGCGGTGGCTCGGGGATCCGCTCCAGCAGTTGATGGCGGAAGAGTGGGGCGTCGTCGCCAAAGCGCGAGAGACTGAGAAGGCGCTGCGGACCCGGCGGGCACAGGAGGTCCAGTATCAGGCTCACGCTCGGCCGCTTGCGGGTGACATCGTCCTGCAGGTAGCCGTACAGCCGCTCGTACCGGAGGTCGAGGGCCGGCGCCAGGCACACGAGGAGCGCCTCGACCTCAAAGCGCTCGAGGCCAAAGGCCGGGCGCAGGCGCTCAAGGGGCAACACGTGCCCGAGGGCGCGCGCCTTCTCACGGATGGCCTCGATCCGCCGGGCGCACGCACCCTCGAGAGCTGCAAAGGCCTGCTCCTCGTCCGCAGGGAGCGAGATCCCCTGGCCCCAGGTCGTGGCGAGGGGGCGAGAAAGGAGCGCCTCCGCCTGCTGGTCCGATACGTAGAGTCCACGGAAGGCGTCGGCGGGGTCCTGTCCGGCGAGTTGCCAGCGCCGCACATCGCGGCGGATCAGCACATCGAGGCGTGCCAGCTCTGCCTGGAGGTGGGCGAGGCTCAGCTCGGAGGGACCGGGGGCTGGGACTGCTACCTGGGCTGTCTGCTCTTTCTCGCTCATCCCAAGGCTGCTTTCGTCCGGTGAGCCATCAAGTGACCCGCGACAGGGCCGAGTGGCTCGCGGGTGCTGCTGTTGTGCGCCGGGGGCTCAGGGGCCGGGTCTCGCATCCGTACGGGGCATGGTCTGCAGTGACCGCGCCTCTGCCTGCACCGCGGCGAGCAATCTCTCGATCTCGTCCAACTCGGAGCGTGCCTCGACCAGCATCGATTCCAGGTGGTGCAGGCGTTGCAGCACCTGCTCGGTTGTGCTCGCGCCTGTTGGAGCGGGCGCGGACGGCCGGCGCCTGAAGGCTGCCCAGCGGGTCGGGTCGCAGGTTCCGCGGGCCATCTGCTCGTAGAGCCGGCGCGTCTCAGGGAGCGGGGCGACGCCGAGGGTCTCACGCAGTATGTGGGCGCAGTGCTCGTACTGGAGGAGGGCTCGATCCCGCTGGCCCGAAAGGTAGTAAAGCTGCATCATCTGGCGATGGACCTTCTCGCGGGTGCTGTCGTGCGCCAGGATTCGCTCGCCGTATATCAGGCCGCGTTCATAGTCGCCCTGGCTGCCCCAATAGGCCATCAGCTTGCTGAGGGCATCGAGGTTCAGCAGTCGGAGGCGCTCGCGATCGTAGAGGCACCAGTCGTCGTAGATGCCTTCGAGGAGGTCGCCCGTGCAGAGATCGGCCGCATCGGCGAGGGCAGTCGCTTGCTCGGGGGATAGATCGTGGCTGGCGAGGGCCTGGTAGCGCATGACCGTGCCCTCGAAGACTTCGACGTCGAGCCAGTACCTGCCTCGGGGGGCGAAAGACACTGCCTCATCGTCCAGGTGCAGGTAGTCGTCGGGAGACGCGCCAAGGCAGGCAAGCGCGTTGCGCAGGCGCCAGATGGTGTGGCGCAGGTATTTGCGACAGAGGTGCGATGGGAGATCGTTCCAGAAGATGGCGGCAAGCTGCTCGCGGAGATGCGGCCGGCGCCTGTTCAGCAGGAGGTAGCAGAAGAGGCGGCAACACTGTCGCTCCGGGAATCCGGGGAGAGTCTGCGAGGCGTAACTGACCTGTCCCGCGCCGAAGAGCCTGACCTCCAGCATGGCCGCTCCTGAGCAGGCGACAAACGGGTGCCGACTGGTGGGACTGCGGACGCCCCAAACGCCACACCAGGGCAGGTGTTCCGGATAGCATGTGACCGTGTATGGCGGGCCAACAGGTCACAGGGGAACCGCACACCTCGCTGTGTCGGCGGCTTCCAGCATACTTCCACTGTACATTGTGCATTGTATCATAGAGGTAGCTTGTACGTCAACCGCGCGCGGTGTGTGACTCGGTCCCACCTTCCATGCAGTAGGGCAAGCACACAGCTTTTGACACCCCTGGTCTATGATGGCATAATGGGAACACGTGGAGCCTGCAAAGGCCTCCGCGATCTGCGGAATGTCCGTCTGTCCGAAGGGGAGTAGTTCCCGCAGAGGTGATGGCGCCGTCAGCACGGCCCGGGGCCCGGCGCCGTCAGCTGCCACGACCTGGCAGTGAACGAGACCTTCGACCGTCCGGCGCTCCCGAGCCCGGCCGTCGGAGGTCTTTTTTGCGACCCGAGGAGGGACCCATGGCAGTCAAGCATAGCGCCCAGCCCGCACCGGCTTCTGACCAGCAGGCATGGCACCGGATGCCGGTCGGCGACGTCATCCGGCGGCTGCAGACTGACGGCGAGCAAGGGTTGACGAGTGCCGAGGCCGCGGCGAGGCTGGCACGCCACGGGCCGAATGCCCTGCGGGAGGCGCCTGCGCCTTCCTTCCTCCAGTTGCTGTGGGGTCAGTTCACCAACTTTCTTGTGTTGATACTGATCGCGGCAAGCATCCTCTCCCTGGTGCTCGGTGACACCGTCGAGGCCATCGCCATCATGGCCATCGTGCTGCTGAATGCGATCATCGGCGTGATGCAGGAGAGCCGTGCTGAGGGCGCCCTGCGTGCGCTGCGCAAGCTGGCAGCTCCGCAAGCCGATGTGGTGCGAGACGGGCTTCCCCAGTCGGTGCCAACCGACAGCCTGGTTCCGGGCGACCTGGTGCTGCTGCAGACCGGGAACCACGTCCCGGCAGACGTGCGCCTGGTCGAGACCTACAACCTCCGTGTGGAGGAGGCCTCGCTGACGGGGGAGTCGCATCCGGTCGCCAAGCGCGCCGAGGGCCTGGTCGACGAGGGCGCGCCCCTTGGCGACCGCGTCAACCTGGCGTTCATGGGCACCACTGTGACCTATGGACGGGGCAAGGGCGTGGTCGTCGCGACGGGCATGCGCACGCAGATCGGACTCATCGCTTCCATGCTGGAGTCCTACGGCAGCGAACCGACCCCGCTGCAGCGCAAGCTGGATCAGTTGGGGCGCGTTCTCGGCTCGATTGCTCTGGGGGTCTGTGGTGTCGTGTTTCTTGCCGGGGTTCTGCGCGGCAAGGAGTGGCTGGAGATGCTGATCACAGCGGTGAGCCTGGCCATTGCTGCCGTGCCCGAGGGCCTCGCCGCCGTCGTCACCATCTGCCTGGCGCTGGGTATGCAGCGGATGGTGCGCCGGCACGCCCTGCTGCGGCGGCTTCCGGCGGTCGAGACGCTGGGTTCGGCTACCGTGATCTGCTCCGACAAGACCGGCACGCTGACTCAGAACGCTATGATGGTCACGCGCGTGTACGTCGACGGCGAGACGATCGAGGTCACCGGCCGGGCGTACGACCCGGGGGGTGAGATGCGGCGGGACGGCACGCGGATCGATCCGGCGGCCGAGCCGGGGTTGCGTGAGCTCCTCCGCATCGGCGCCTGCTGCAACGATGCCCGGCTGATCCGCAGCGGCGAGGAGGGGGGCCGCACCCTCTGGCGTATGTTGGGAGATCCGACCGAGGGCGCTCTGCTCGCCCTTGCCGCCAAGGGCGGGCTGGACCTCGAGGCGCTGGCTGCTGAGGCGCCGCGTGTCGCCGAGGTGCCCTTCACTGCCGAGCGGAAGCGGATGATGACGGTGCACCGGCTTCCGGACGGGCGGATCGTGGGCTATGTGAAGGGGGCACCGGAGGGTGTCCTCGCCCAATCGGACCGGATTCTGGTGCGGGGAGTCGTGCGGCCTCTCACTGCTGCCGACCGGGAGCGAATCCTGGGCGTAAACGAGCAGATGGCGGCAGCAGCTCTGCGCGTGCTGGGCATGGCTTACCGCGAGTTCGAGTGCCTGCCGGCGCAGGTTGACGAAGCCGACGAGCAGGGGCTCATCTTCGTCGGGCTGGCCGGGATGATCGACCCGCCGCGGAGGGAGGTGGCCCCGGCGGTAGCCATGGCGAAGCAGGCGGGCATCCGCACCATCATGATCACGGGCGATTACCCGCAGACGGCGGCGGCCATCGCCCGAGAGATCGGCCTGCTGGATGGCGAGGCCGTGCTTACCGGCAGCGACGTTGACCGGATGGACGATGAGCAACTGGTGGCGGTCGCGGAAAAGACGGCCGTCTATGCGCGGACCTCGCCGCAGCACAAGCTGCGCATCGTCGAGGCGCTGAAGCGGCTGGGCCACATCGTGGCCATGACCGGCGATGGCGTCAACGATGCCCCCGCGCTCAAGCGGGCGGATATCGGCATCGCGATGGGCATCACCGGCACCGACGTGGCCAAAGAGACCGCCGACATGATCCTCACCGACGACAACTATGCCTCCATCGTGGCGGCTGTCGAGGAGGGGCGGACGATCTACGCCAACATCCGCAAGTTTGTCTACTACCTCCTGTCGTGCAACGTCGGGGAGATCATGGTCGTGTTTCTCGCCACGCTGCTGAA
Source organism: Anaerolinea sp. (assembly GCA_020725765.1). Taxonomy (GTDB): domain Bacteria; phylum Chloroflexota; class Anaerolineae; order SpSt-313; family SpSt-313; genus SpSt-313. The sequence continues at coordinate 49,580 of DYEI01000392.1, forward strand.
CTGGCCGCTGCCGCTGACGGCCATCCACCTCCTGACTCTGAACCTGGTCACCGACGGGGCTCCCGCCCTGGCGCTGGGGCTGGAGAAGGCGGAACCGGGGGTCATGACGCGGCCACCGCGGCCGCCCGATGAGCCCGTTATCGACCGCCTGATGCGGCGCGGAATCCTGCTGCAAACCCTGGCCATGACGGCGGCAACGTTGGGAGCCTTCCGCCTTGGCTGGCTGCGCCATGCCGGTGAGCCGGAGGCGATGCGGCTGACCATCGGTCAGACGATGGCCTTTGTGACGCTGTCCGTCTCCGAACTACTGCGGGCCTACACGGCGCGCTCGGAGTACCATCCGGTCCTCAAGCTGGGCCTGTTCACGAACCGCGCCATGCAGTGGGCAGTGCTGAGCTCGCTCGCCGTCATCCTGGCCGTGATCTATGTGCCTTTCCTCGACCCGATCTTCAACACCGCTTTCCTCGATGCCGGCGACTGGCTCGTGATGCTTCCGCTGATCCTGCTGCCGGCTGTGGTGGCAGAGATGGGCAAGGTCCTGCCCAGACGGCTTGCGCTGAGAAAGGCTGCTGTGCACAGCGCCTAAGCGGGTCAAGCGCTGCGTCAGGCCCGGCAGTATATGCCGGGCCTGACGCAGCGGCGCCATCTCGGCTCGGGGCCCGCCCCGGCTGTGGCTGAGCACCCGGGTGCTGCCCGGACGCAGCCCAGCCCGTCTGAGAACCCGCCGTGCACGCCAGGTTCTGGTGCGCAGATACGGGCGCGCGGGGGCTGGTGGCCGTCAGCGGGCGGCCACGCCACTTACGGGAGCGACAGGTCCCGTGAGCGTGACTTCTCTTTGCTCTAGCGCTGAGTGCTGGGCGGCGAGCACGAGGTCGAGGCTGAGGGCGCCCTCGCGCAGGGGGGTGCGCGTGGGGCGGTCCTCACGGATCGCACGGATGAGGTCGAGAGCCTCTTCGCGGAAGACGTCTCGGCCGGAGTCGATCGTCACCTCAGGGTTGCCCGGCTTGTCAGTCTGCACGAGGACGGCGCGGTTGATGTCCGAGAAGAAGGCAGTGAGGTTCCGGGTCACCGCGTCAAAGCGGGCGAGCCAGCGGCCGGGTATAGCGTTGTTGGTGGCCGAGATGGAGGCGAGGGCACCGCTGGCAAAGGTGATGGTAGTGCAGGACACATCCTCAACCGTGTACCCGGGCACGTCGCGGTGGAAGAGGTTGGCCTGACGTGCATAGACCGTTCGTGGCTCTCCGAGGAGATACCGCGCCAGGTCGAAGAGGTGGATGATCTGCTCGACGGTCTGCCCGCCGCTCTTGCTCTTTTCTCGCCACCAGGGGGCGTGGAGGGCGTTGCAGTAGTACGTGGCGACCATGAGGGCAGCGGGTCCAGCGGTGCCCTCGGTGATTGCTTGCTTGAGGGTGCAGACGGCTTCCCCAAAGCGGTACATGAACCCCACCTGCGACTTGATGCCCGCCGCTTCGGCTGCAGCGACCATATGCCAGGCGTGGTTACTCTCCAGTGCGATCGGCTTCTCGATGAACACATGGATGCCCCGCCGGGCGGCGTCGGCGACCTCGTCGCCATGGGCAAAGGGCGGCAGGCAGATGTACAAGAGGTCGAGCGCCGACCTGTCGAGCATCTCGCGGTAGTCGTTGTAGCAGGCGGCGTGGCCACCCGTGTACTTGAGGGCAAACTCCTTCGCGCGCGATGCCTCCTGGTCGCAGAAAGCGACAAGCCGGATATCTGGCAGGCCCGAAAGGACCTGAGCGTGGCGGTTGGCAATGCCGCCGCATCCGAGTATGCCGGTACGCAGAGGTGTGCTCATCGCTCTCTCCTCATGGCTGGGGCCCCTGGCAGCGGCCTCGTCGACTGCTGCCGGAGTCTCGCGGGTCAAAAGCGCACGGCGTACTTGATCACCTGCCCGGGGTCTTCCTCTATCAGTCGCCAGACGTCCGGTCCCTTGTGGATGGGGACGATGGGCTGGAGCAGCCCCGGTGCCGTAAGTTTGCCCTGGCGCATGAGGCTCACTATCGTATCTTCGGCCCGTCGCGAATCCCAGGCCGGATAGTCCCGTGGTTGGTGGCCCCAGCCGCAGCCGTGGGGGACGATGACGGTCAGGCGGTTGTGGTGCCACTCACGACCGAGCCACAGGCTGTGAGCCTCGCCCTGATAAAAGCCTGCCGAGCAGACGGTTCCGCCGACGCGGGCACAGCGGATGGCGGTGTTCAGGGCAGCGTAGGCCCCCGAGGTCTCGATGGCCACGTCTGCGCCGCGGCCGCCCGTTAGCTCCCGGATCCTCAGGGCAACGTCGCCCTCACGGGGATCGAGGGCCACATCAGCCCCGTTCCTCTCGGCCCACTCGCGGCGGTTCGGGAGGGGGTCGAGGGCGACGACCAGCTCGGCACCCGAGAGTCGGGCCATGCGCACGGCCAGCAGGCCTAGAGCACCGAGGCCGACAACGGCTACACTGTCGCCGAAACGGACATTGGACTCCCGGACGCAGTGGAAGGGGACGTAGGCGGCCTCGAAGCAGACCGCGAGTTCCGGGTCCAGACCGTCGAGAGCCCAGAGGCGGTCTTCGCGGCAGATGTTGGTCTCCCGAATGTCCATCGGGCCGAAGACACGGTCGCCCGCTCGCCAGCGGGTCACCCCGGGCCCGACGGCGATCACCGTGCCTGCCCCCGCATTGCCCGTATCCCACGGGGACTCTCTGGAGGGGCGCGGCCGATCGGCGCCGGGCGCGGCCGCCGTGAACAGGTGCAGGTTCACGTCAAAGTGCTGGCCGCGAAAGTTGATGTCGTCGAACATGGCCTGGGTTGTGCCATGCTTGCCGGTGGCCAACTCGGTCCTGACGAGCACCTCGCCCGTTCGCAGGGGCCGGTCCTCGTACTCCAGGACTTCGACTCGATGGGGTCCGGTGATGGCGAGACGGAGTGGCATGGATGTGGTCCTTTCGTGGCGCTAGTCGATGCAGATGGTGGAACTACCTGCTCAACCTCTGAGGGCGCCTGCGGTCAGGCCCTGGGGAGATCGTCTGGATACTGCTGTGCGGCGCGGACCTACCGGGCGAGAGGGGCTCTCCTTGGGGGATCGCGCCCCGACTCGCCAGGGAACGGCCCTTGAACGCCGTGCTCGGCTGGCTTTTGGGGAAGGGACATGCTGACCCGACGCGCGATGCCCTGGACGCACCTTGGATGTCCCGCATAATGTCAAATCAGGCCCATCAACCGGTCCCGCTCGGCAGCTACCGTGTCCATCTTCTCCTTTAGGGCTGCCAGGTATCTGTCCAATTCGGCGATCCGTGTGCGGTATCGTGCGTCTACCTCCGCAAGGCGCTTCCGCCGGCTGCGAGACTGGATGATAGGCACTGCCAAAAAGACGATGCCGACCAGGAATGGCAGCAACAGGATGCCGAGGAACACCCACCAGCCACTGCCCTTCTGTGTCTGGACTGCTGCCCGCGCTGTGCTCCATTCTGCATAGAGTTGCCATCGTTGCTCGAGGAGTTGCTGGTATTGCTGCTCGAGCAACTGATAGGCCCGATCGCGAGCGAGGAAGGCCGTGTCAGCGCTGACTCCTGTGAGGAGCGCCAGGGCACGGCCCGAGGCATCCAGGCGAAGAACCAAGCCACAGTGCCTACAGACACAGAGCCCGTCTTGAAGGCCGGTTTCGATTGCTGCGCCGCAGGCGGGGCATCGCATGCCGTAGACTGCCATGAAGACCTCCGCAGCGATACGCTTTGTGGATGCATGAGAAAGACTGTAGGAAACTTTGGCCCCGGTCCGGTGCTGTCACCCGCCTTCGGCCTCGATGAAGGCCTGCGGCATCTGTGACGCTGAAATGCGAACAGTCTGAGGTGTCCACTGTTGCGGACTGTTGGCGATAATACGCTTACCGTGTCGTCCTGTCAAAGCACTGGGTGTCCCTCGCTGTCCCGACCCCGTTCAAGACTCGGCTGTGGGAGCCACGCGTGCCATTGGCGGACTGGATGGGGCTCGCGCACAGCCCTTGCCGCCACATTCGCCCGCAAATGCCACCAGAATGGGGATCCCCTAACCCAGCCGTTCTTCCTCGCTGTCGAAACAGAACACCTGCAGCGATCCGGGAGTGTAGACCGGCCTGGGGGTAGGCTCATTCTGTCCTGCTCGCGAGGCCCTCATCCCCAACACCGCGCTTCGGGCACCTCCTCTCTCCGGGCGGACGCCGCGGCGTTCGCCTTGGGGCCGGGGACAGCGTAGCCAAGCGCGAGTTCCCAGATAGTTGGGCGTTTCGATCTTAGAACCGATTCTAGGCAAGAAGCGGAGGAGGGCAAAATGCGTTCAAATGTGACCCACACATTGATTGCGGGTTGCGGGCCGCGCGGTGGGAGGCGTAACGACGCTGGCGATTGAAATCGCGCCTCAAGGGCGCCTGCGGCGCCAACCGTCGCCTTCGCGGACGGGGCCCG
>DYEI01000037.1 GCA_020725765.1 Anaerolinea sp.
ACAGCACGAGCCGCGCTACACGACTGCTCACGGGCGATGGTGGCAATAGTGAGGGGCGAGGACCACAAAAGGCCAAACTCCACCCCCTCCTATTCTGGATTCCCCGCCCCCGCGGCGGGGGCGGGGCAAGGGGTGGGGGCACTCTGGGGCAGCTCCCCGGGAAGCCCGGGCCTTTGGCCTTGACTCCGGCCGGGGGCTGTGGCACGCTAGCCTCACAACCGCAGGGTTGTGCAGTTGGCCCGCCGGCCCGGCCGGCGGTGACTCTCGAGGTGAAGGGATGGACGAGCTGATCGACACCATCGTCCAGAAGACCGGCCTCCCCCGGGATAAGGCCGAGGATGCAGCCAAGACCACCATCAACTGGCTGAAGGAGCGGCTGCCCTCCTCGGTCTCCGGACAGATCGACGGCGTGCTCGTCGGCAGCAAGGCTGCAGAGATCGCCGGGAAGGTCGAGAGCGCCATCGGGCGCTGAGCTGCACCGACTCGTGGCGAAGGGCCGGCAGATCCTGGCCTGCCGGCCCCTCGCTCTGACCGCCCGCCCCTCGTGCGGTTTGTCAGTTCCCCAGTGTGCGCATATAATGCCCGCCGTGAACCACGACCGTGGCGAACCCGGACGGTGCCCGGCCCCAGGGCACGTCGCGCTCAACGCCCATCTCCTGTCACCGGAGCCCGGGTACCGCAACGCTGGCGTGAGCCAGTACATCTACGCCCTGCTGCGAACGCTGCCCGCAGCCGCCGCCGACCTGGACCTGACCGCCTTCGTGGGCGCCGGCGTGCCGGACGACTTTGCGGGATGGCGGGTCTGCCGTTCCGGCGTGCCCGGGACCCATCCCCTGCGGCGCATACTGTGGGAGCAGTGCGTCCAGCCGGCCCTGCTCTGGCGCGCCGGCATCGACCTGCTGCATGCGCCGGTCAACGTGGGACCGCTGGCGCGACGCTGCCGGCTGGTCGTTACCGTGCACGATCTGAGCTTCTTGCTGTACCCGGGGACCTTCCGGCGGGAGCGTCGTCTCTATCAGGCAGCCCTGGCCCGCTGGACGGCCCGGCACGCCGACCGCGTGATCGCCGTCTCAGAGAGCACGCGCCGGGATGTCATCCGTCTGTTCGGTGTGCCGCCGGAGCGGGTGACCGTGGTGCACAACGGGGTCGACGCCGCTTTCCGGCCGCTGGACCCCCGTACGGTGCGAGACTTCCGCGAGCGGCAGGGCCTGCCGGAGCGGTTTCTGCTCTGCGTCGCCACCATGGAGCCGCGCAAGAACATCCCGCGCCTGCTCGAAGCGCTGGCCCGGGTGCCCGACGCGCCACCCCTGGTGATCTGCGGCGGCAGGGGCTGGTACTATGAGGCGATCTTTGCCGCCATTGAGCGGCTGGGCCTGAGGGACCGTGTGAGGCTCGCCGGCTTTATCCCTCAAGCCGAGCTGCCGCTGTGGTACAATGCGGCGACCTGGTTCGTGTACCCCTCCCTCTATGAGGGGTTCGGGCTGCCGGCTCTGGAGGCAATGGCCTGCGGCACGCCGGTCATCGTATCGAACGCATCCTCCCTGCCCGAGGTGGTCGGCGATGCTGCCATCCTGGTCGATCCGCTGAATACGGAGGCCCTGGCTGCGACGCTGGCCCGAGCCTTGCAGCAGCCAGATCTGGCGGACCATCTGCGGCAGGCCGGTCTACGGCGGGCTGCGGAGTTCCCATGGTCGCGGAGCGCAGAACGCACGGCGCAAGTCTACCGTGCTGTGCTGGAGGGTGCAGGTGATGTCTAGGCGATGGCTGCCATCGTGGCCCGTCGTCAAGTTCGCCCTAGACGCCGTCCTCATCGGCCTGGGGTTCCTAGGCGCGTACTGGTGCCGGTACGAGCTGCAGTGGTTCCGTCAGGTCGAGCCCGAGTACTGGCAGCCCTTCTCTGTCTACGTGCCCATACTGTCCGTCCTGGCGGTCGTCCTTCTGGGCTTCTACTGGCTCGATGGTGCCTACACGCCCCGGCGCAACCGGTCCTGGCTGGACGAGATGTACAGCGTGTCCCGGGGGACGCTCGCGGGCATCGCCACCATCATCTTTCTGGTGTTCCTCGCCTACCGCAGCTACTACTCGCGGCTCATTTTCTTCTACGCCGGCGTGTGGACGGTTGCCCTCCTGGGCCTGAGCCGCGGGGTCGAGCGTGGCGTGCAACGGTTCCTGAGGCGACGCGGCATCGGCGTGACGCGGGCTCTGATCGTCGGCGCGGGCGAGGCGGGGCGCACCGTGATGCGCAACCTGGTGGCCCGACCCGACTGCGGCTACCAGATCGTCGGCTTTGTGGACGACATGCCGGAGCGCGGATCGACCGACATCGGCCGCTTCAAAGCCCTCGGCGGCACGGAGCGCATCCCCGAGCTGGTGAGCCAGTACAATGTGGATGAGGTCATCATCGCACTGCCCTGGATGGCCCACCGCAAGATTCTCAGCATTATGGGCCAGTGCGAGCGACAGCGGGTCCGGGCGAAGATCGTGCCTGACCTCTTCCAGCTCAGCCTCAGCCAGGTGGAGATGGATGACCTCAACGGCATCCCCCTCATCGGGGTCCGCGAGCCGCTCATCCGCGGGCGCAACCTGGCCGTGAAGCGACTGATGGACGTGGCCTTTAGCGCCATCGCGCTGGTCCTGCTCGCGCCCGTGATGGGCCTGATCGCGCTGCTCATCCGGCTCGACTCGCCCGGCCCCGTGATCTACAAGCAGACCCGCGTGGGGCGGGGAGGCCGCCCCTTCACCTGCTACAAGTTCCGCACCATGTTCGTGGGTGCAGAGCAGGCACGGGCGCAGCTCGAGGACCGCAACGAGGCCAAGGGGCCGCTCTTCAAGATACGCGATGACCCGCGCCGCACCCGCGTAGGCAAGTTCCTGCGCCGCGGCTCCCTGGACGAGCTACCCAACTTTTGGAATGTGCTCAAGGGCGACATGAGCATCGTCGGCCCAAGGCCTGCCCTGCCCCACGAGGTGGAGCAGTACCAGCCCTGGCATCGCCGACGCCTCGAGACCGCTCCTGGGATCACCGGGCTCTGGCAGATCAACGGCCGTGCGGACATGGACTTTGACGAGGGCGTGCTCCTCGACATCTACTACGTTGAGAACTGGAGCCCGCTCCTCGACCTCAAGATCATGCTCAAGACCATCCCGGCCATCCTGGTCGGCCGCGGGGCCTACTAGCCCGGCTGCGGTCATGCAAGAAGGAAGCACGCCAAACCATGGACTGGCAACTCTCAACCGCAAACCTCGACATGATTCAGTTCCTGCGCCGCCTGGTGCAGACGCCCAGCCTCTCGACACAGGAAGGGGCCGTCGCCGCACTCATCGCCGAGGAAATGAAGCGCCTGGGCTTTCCTGACGTTCGCATCGACCCCATGGGCAATGTCATCGCCCGCCTGGGCACAGGCGAGCGGCCGATCCTGCTCTTCGACGCCCACATGGATACGGTAGACGCCGGTGACCCTGCCGCCTGGCGTCACGACCCCTACAGCGGGGCCATCGAGGACGAGGTGCTCTACGGCCGCGGCGCCGCGGACATGAAGGGCGCCATCGCCGCCATGGTCTATGGCGCGAAGCAGTTGCTGGAGCAGGGCCTGCCGCGCCGCGGGACCCTGGTTCTCGCCATGGTGGTGCAAGAGGAGCCGTGCGAAGGCCTGGCCATCCGCGAGGTCATCGAGGAGCAGGGGATTCAGCCGGACTTTTGCCTGCTCGGCGAGCCGACAAACCTCGGCCTCGCGCGCGGACATCGCGGGCGCCTCGAGGCCTGCATCACGCTGAGGGGCCGTTCCTGCCATGCCTCCATGCCAGAGGATGGGGAGAATGCCATCTATGGGGCAGCACGAGTGATCGTGGGAATCGAACTCCTCGCGCAGCAGCTGAACAGCGACTCGCTCCTCGGCCGTGGCTCCATCGCGGTCACCGAGATCTCGAGCGAGGCGGAGAGCCGCAACGCCGTCCCGCATCGCTGCGTGCTCTATGTGGACCGCCGGCTCACATCCGACGAGACCGAGGCCAAGGCGCTCACCGAGTTGCGGCGTACGATCACCCGCGAGGGGGTCGATGCGGAGGTCGCCGTCAGCGAGTACCGGGCCACGAGCTATGCCGGCTATCCCTGTCAGGCGCGGCAGTACCATCCCTCCTGGCTCCTACCGGAGAACGACCCCTTCCTCATGCGGTGCGCGCAGGCGCTCGAAGGCGCGCTTGGCAGCCGGCCGCGCACCCTGTGCTGGCAGTTCTCGACCGATGGGGTGTACACGGCGGGGATGGCCGGCATCCCGACCGTGGGCTTTGGCCCCGGGGAGGAGCGCCACGCCCACACCGTCGACGAGCGGGTGCGCCTCGCGGATGTCGTCGCCGCCGCGCGGGGATACGCCGCCATCGCGGCCGAGATCCTTGGCTGAGCTGCCCCTGCAGCGCGCCAGCGCCTGTGAGCAACAGGCCGCGACAGGCGCCCATCGCGCGAACCAGCGCCATCGGTGCGGCTATGCGCCGAACACCTCGCCATACAGGTCTTCGCCGTAGCTCGTCTGCAGGGGCTCACCCTCGACCAGCCGAAAGGTCCTGCGGCCATCCTCTTCCCTCTCGGCCCGCAGGAAGGTGACGTCCTGCCGTCTGCTGGCAAAGACGCCGTGAGCGAAGGTGTAGAGGTAGGTGACGAAGAAGACCTTGACCCGCTTCTCCGCAGGGCGCTCACGATCTGCCGGGCGATCTCCGAGCCTTCCCTCTCGTTAGTTGCCGCGAAGGATTCGTTGAACAGCACCATGCGGCCCAGCCGCATCTGGTCGACGATGGTGCTCATGCGGGCGAGCTCTTCATCGAGCTTGCCGCTCTTCATGGTTGTGTCTTCCTCGCGCTTGAAGTGGGTGAAGAGCCTGCCGCACAGGTTGGCAGAGAAGGATTCCGCCGGCACGTACATCCCACACTGCATCATGAGCTGCGCCAGGCCAATGCTGCGCAGGAAGGTGGACTTGCCACCCTGGTTGGCTCCCGTGATGATGACGAGGCCCTTGTCCTCGGCGTGGAGGTCGTTGCCAACGACGGGGCCGTTGATCGTCAGCGCCAGGCAGGCGTCGTATGCCCCGTGAAGGAGTACCTGCGGCGGCTGCCATCTACGGGCACAGGAAAGGCGATCGGCTCTTCCAGCTCGGCCAGCCGCTCGTACAGGTTCAGACAGCCGATGTAGAAAGCCAGCTCGATCCGAAGCATCTTGCGGAAGCTGTCGATATGGTCGGCGGATTGAGCCGCGGCATTGGCAACGAGATCGATCCCCCGGTCGCGCAGCTCTGATAGCGCCCGGGCGCCGTGGTCATCCCGGGAATCGATCGAGAAGCCGTACGACGGCGACCTCGCCGTCAACACCTGCTTCACCCAGGCCTGCCTGCGGGGCGACTTGTGAAGCACATAGCCGGTGCCCTCGTTCCCCTGGCCCAGCTGCGCGCTGAGCAGAACGCCCCCGCGGAACCTCAGCGCCTTGAGGTGCGTGTCGACGGCGGCAAAGTACTCGTCGTCCAGCTCCCTGGCGATCATGGCGAAGAACCTGCGAAAGCCCTCGGACTGCAAGCTCTCGGCGTGCTCATCGGCGATGCGGCGCAGCTTTCTGAGCAGCTCCACAAACATCTCCAGCAGACGAATGGCATTGCTCAGCACGCCGCTGGCGCAGTGGAGGCTGAAGATGCCCAGATAGCTCTTCCGCTTGTTCACCATCGCCTCGATGGGGATCTCGTACAGCTCTCTGACCACCGCCGCATTCTTCAGGCAATCGCGCAGTATGTCCTGACGGTAGCGTATCGCTTCCGGGTCGTCCAGGCCTGTCAGCAGCGCCTGCCTGCATATGGCAAAGACGAACTCGTCGCCGCGGGCCATCGCCTCGCGGAGGGTATTGGGCTCCAGGTCCTGAATCAGCGCGTCCGCGTTCGGCGGCAGCTTCTCGTCCGGGTCAGAATCCCGGTCCCGGTACATCAGAAACGCCTTCATGGCCCGATTCGCTCCAGAATGTGCTGGTAGGTCACACGGTGCTTCTCGGCAATCGAGAGGGCATAGGCGAGGCCATCGGCGGGCTTTCTCAGTATCTTAAAAGTGCGCACGGCCGGATTCTCCGGGACAACCGTGCTCACCATGCTGACCGTTTTCTCATTGTAGGAGGCAATCTCGTCCACAAAGGTGACCCAGACACACAGGCAGTCCAGCTCGACGATCCGTTCCATGATCTTCTTGCTCAGGAACAGGGCATCGCTGAAGGTCGTGGACGAAAAGATCTCGTTGATGATGAGGACGCTGCGCGCGCTGGACTGGTCCAGAATGGTGCGGATTCTGATCAGGTCATCCTGTAGCTTGCCGCGCAGGTTCTTGATGTCCTCGACCTTCTCAAAGTGCGTGAGCACGCGGTCACAGAGGAAGAGCCGGGCCCTTCGGCCGGGGACGGGGCAACCGATGCCTGCCAGGTAGTGCAGCTGCCCAAAGGTGCGGGCAAAGGTGGTCTTGCCCCCTGATTGGGGCCGGAGACGACGATAACCCGTTCCCGGCCCTCCAGGTAAGAGTCATTGCAGACCACCGAGAGGTTCTCTGGGACCAGCCTGTTGGCCAGAGCGATGTCAAAGCCCTCGTAGTCATCGACCTCCCTGGCGGTGGTGATCTCGGGGTAGCAGAACGGCAGCCCCGCCTCCCTGAACCTGGCGACAAACTCCAGGTAGGCCACATAGAACTGGATTTCCCGATCGAACGTGCGGATGGTCTCATCCAGGGAGTGGCTGTGGCGGTCGCAGAACGCATGCAGGCTCGCAAAGGCCTCTGGGAACAGGCGCGCCACACAGTCCAGTATCTGGGCCTCGACGTAGCTCATGCCCGAGGCGGGGTTGGTCTTTGTGCGATAGTCCCTGACAGCGCCCTGCCTGAACTTTTCAAAGGTGCTCTCGACCTCGGCGCTATAGTCCGTCTCCCCCTCATACTTGCGGACTCTGACCTTGAGGCCGTTGATCGTCACGCAGTACCGTATGGCTGAAAGCGCGGCTTTGACCTGCGCTGCGTCCTCCTTCAGTGCGCAGAAGCCATCCGAACCGGCATAGTCCCGCAGGTAGCCGCGGAAAGCGAGCAATCCACGGGACCTGAGCTGTGCACGCGCAAGGTCGCGGGAGAGGCGGGTTACCGCGTCGCATTAGGCGATGGCCGCCTCCAGGAACCATCCCTCGCGATGGTTCTTGAAATCGAGCTCTTCGGACAGGGCCAGATAGCGCCGGACGACGACCATCTGGCTCGCAAACGCCCGGATGCTGTCGAGCAGGGCCTTGTCTTCCAGGTCCTGCATGACCTCTTGACGGTAGCGGATCTCGTCGATGTCGTCCAGAAGGGCGTAGAAGAACGGCTTCAGGTTGTACTCCCGCTTGTCGGCGGTGATAGCATCGACGACCTGGTCGAGGTTGAGATCGGAGAGGCATGGTGGCGGATCCGGCGATTCCCAACCTCCGCTGCCTTCGGCCTTCTGATAGAGAATGCTGTGGAACACCATGGGCAAACACCTCGGTTCGGGCCACCCTTGCGTGGGCCGGTGCACCTGTGGGCGCAGGTCGGTCTGCTCCGCAAGGGGCACCTTCTCACAACGCCGCTGCGCCCTGCCTTCCAAGGAGCAGCGCCGCAGCAAGCACGAGCGCCAGGATCAAGACCATTGACACGACCGCGCTCTCGAGCGCCAGTCGGATGCACCTCCGACGTCCAGGCTGATGGCGCGAGTACTCACCGTACGTTATCAGGAAGGCCATCGCGCCTACCACGGGTGTGAACACCAGACCAAGCAGCATGAACAGCCCAAGCTGAGGACCGACACTCATCTCTTGCCGTTACCTCAATGCCAGGCCCGGCGCCGGAGCAGCCGACGGCCTCAGCTTTGCCGCAGACCCGGCCCGGAAGGCCCGCAGGCTAACAAAAAAGCTTCTACCCCAGCCACCAGCAGGAGTAGAAGCTATCAGCCGGCCTACCGCCGGCACTCAACAGCGGCTCATCGCCGCCCTGCCACGAGCCTCATCGTGGCAGATCGGTTCTGTCGCCAGGGAACCGGCCCTCGACCCGGGCCCGGCAGAACTTGTACGTATAGCATAGCACGCATCGTCCGCGGCGTCAACGCACCCGGCGCCGCGATTCGGTTCCATCTTTTGTTGGCGGGCAGGCCACCGAATGAATTCGGGGCTACGGGGCCTTCGGGCTGCCAGTAGGCAGCCCGAAGGCCAACCGCCGACCTTCGTCGACGGGGAACGGGCCCCGTCCGCGAAGGCGGACGGTTGGCGCCGAAGGCGCCCTTCAGGCGCGACTTCAGTCGCCAGCCTCGTTAGAGCGCGGGCGGCGCCGAGCACTCCCACACGCCCCCACTGCGCCAACACAAGGTGGAACCGCGTCGGCGCCGCAGCGCCACGCCGCGCGTTGACACGCCCCGAAAGCAGTGATAAGCTGCCCTTCTGCCGCACTGCAACTGCCGATATCCTCGCCACACCCGGAGGGGGCCTGCTATGAAGAGGTTGCTCCTGTACGCCCTGGCCGCTACCTTCTCCCCGGCCATCGCCGCGGCCTACGGCATCTCCTGGCTCTTGCGGGGCGCACGCCCCTTCCGGGGCAGCTTCCCCAGCACGCATCGCTGGTACCGGCTGGCCATCCCCGCGGAGCGCGCTCGCAGCTCGGATGGTTCGCCCTACGCCGTCTACCTCAAGAAGGGCACAGTGAACCGGCTGGTCGTCTTCTTCTCGGGTGGAGGCGTGTCGTGGGATGGCTACACAGCAGCCCGCCCGATCACGCCGGCGACCCTCCTCAACGGCGAGGACGCCTACTACTTTCCGGCCGTGCATCGCTACCTGGAGCTGATGAACGGCGGCATCCTCGCGGCCAACGACCCCCGCAACCCCTTCAACGACTGGAGCTTTATCCTGCTGCCCTACAGCACCGGCGATTTCCACGTTGGGCACGGCACCTTTGCCTACCGTGACCGCCGGGGGCGAGACCGCGTTCTCTATCATTGGGGGGCGCGCAACGTCCGTGCTGCCCTGGAGGTCGCAGCGCCGCTCTTTGGCAGCCCGGAGCAGCTCCTGATCGCCGGGGAGAGTGCCGGGGCCTTCGGCTGCGTGGCGCAGGCCCCTGAGGTCCTGAAGCACTTTGCCGGCTGCAGGCGGATCATCATCTACTCGGACAGTGGCCAGCTCTTCTGGCCCCGCTGGCAGGAGGTCGTGCGCGACGTGTGGAAGGCCGACCCTGTGTTCTGGGAGTGCATCACCAGCGGCGGCAACCTGATCCTCGACTGGTTCCGGTGGCTGTACGGCCGCCTCGGCGACCGGGCGATCTACCTGCAATCCTGCTCCATCTACGATGGGATACTCAGCACCTTCCAGAGCAAGATGAACCACGGCGCCTTTGTGTGCGACCGTCGGGCGATCTCCGGGTTCGCCCTTCACCTCGGGGAGACGGTCCGAGCCCTGTCGCGCGAGGTGCCGGGCTATCGCTACTACCTGACCGATCAGGGCCAGAGCCCGCGGGATGGCTCCACCCCCCACACCACCTGCCGCTACGCGCGATTCTACAGCGGGGGCCCCAAGGGCGTATCGGTCGCCGCCTGGCTGGAGGACGCCGCGAGCGGGCGAAGGCTGCACAACGTCGGCGAGGGACTGGTGCCGTAGCCGGGCGGCCGGCCGGGGCTGGCTCGCAACGACAGGGTCTCGGGCAGGCCCCCATTTCTCCGTCAGGTGCACAGGAACGGTCCGTCAGCAGAACCTCCTGCCGGAGGCGGCAGGCATGGCGCCGCCTGGCAGTGCCATGGGTGCGACCGGACTGTCGCCCCTACCCCCGCCGCGGCGACCTATCCATTGCCCACAAGTGGCCTTCAGGGCGCGTGGGCCCCCAAGGCCTGCACAGCATCTCGCGGAGCCGCCCCCACCCCTGACCCTCCCTCTGGCGGACGCGACGCGTCCGCCAGAGGGAGGGGAACACTCTTCTTGGGCGGTTTCGCGCGGTCCGGCGCGCCCTGGCGCGCTCGACCGCGCGTAACCGCCCATC
>DYEI01000038.1 GCA_020725765.1 Anaerolinea sp.
CCACCGCGCGGCCCGCAACCCGCAATCAATGTGTGGGTCACATTAGTAGTGCGTGCCCCCGGCGTTCATGGCCAGGTTGCCTCCGTCCATGGGAATCACGGCTCCCGTAACGAACGATGACGCGTCGGAGGCAAGAAAGATGACGACTCCCTTGATCTCATCGGGGTGCCCGAGGCGCCCCATGGGTATCCCGCGGAGGAAGGTTTCCCTCAGATGGGGGTCCGCCTTCATGCGCCTGTCGAGGTCCTCGTTGGCGATCTGGGCCGGTGCGATGGCGTTGACGCGCACACCACGCCCGGCCCACTCTGTGCTCATCTCCCGCACCATCTGGAGAGCGGCACTCTGGCCGACGCTGTAAGCAAAGTTGCCTCGCCCGAGCGCCGACACCCCTCCGACCGAGCTCATGACAATGATGCTTCCCTTCGCTGCCGTCAGCATTCGCCGTCCTGCCTGCTGGCAGCAGTAGAACTTGCCTACCAGCGTGCTCTGCAGGACGGACTTGAGCAGCTCGACCTCGATATCCTCAGGATGGCACAGCACATTGTGCCCCGGAATGGCGGCGAGGATGTCGATTCGGCCAAACTCGGCGTCGAGCCGGCGGTACATCTCGTCGATCTGCTGGATGTCGCTGACATCGCAGGCCACGGGGACGACCCGTCGCCCCAGCCTGCTGATCTCGTGGGCCGTGTCCTCCAGGTTCTCGACGTGGCGGCTGCAGATCATGAGGTCGGCGCCGGCTTCAGCCAATCCGATGGCCGCCGAGCGACCCATGTTTCTGCTAGCGCCGGTCACAAGGGCAACCCGGCCGGTCAGATCGAACAGAGGATGCGCTGCCATTCCCTTTGCCCTGCCTCCTTAGCAGCCCTCGCCGGACCATCAGGCAACCGATTCGGCGATGACCGGGTTCTCCAGCGTGCCGATGCCTTCGATCTCGACGCGCACAACGTCCCCTGGCCTCAGCCAGCGGGGCGGCTTGCGGGCAAAGCCGACACCGCCTGGCGTGCCGGTCGCAATCACATCCCCCGGCTCAAGCGTCATGACGGCACTGAGGCAGGCGACCAGTGTGGGCACGCCGAAGACCAGGTTGCGGGTGTTAGAGTTCTGCAGGACCTCTCCCCCAATGCTCAGGCGGATGTTCAGGTTGTGGGGGTCGGGTATCTCGTCGGCGGTCACGAGAGCCGGACCCATGGGGGCAAAGGTGTCGAAGGTCTTGCCGATGGTCCACTGGCTGGTCCTGTTCTGAAAGTCCCGGGCACTCACGTCGTTGAACGCCAGGTAACCTGCAACATAGCCGGGTGCGTCCGCCTCAGCGACGCCTTTGGCTCGCCGGCCGATCACCACCCCCAGCTCGGCCTCATAGTCCACCTGCTGGCTGATCCGGGGAAGAACGATTGCCTCACCTGGACCGATCACGGCGTTGCTGTACTTGGCAAAGACCGCCGGGTAGTCTGGCACAGGGACGCCCGCCTCCGCCGCGTGATCATGGTAGTTGAGCCCGATGCAGATGATCTTGCCCGGGCGCAGGATCGGGGCCTTGAGGGCCACCTCATCGGGCATGAGGACCGCCTCGGGCGGCGGGGCAGCGATGACCGCCTCCGCCAGGGACCGCGCTGCGGCACCGGCCGCGAGAAAGGCGACCAGTTCCGCAGGCAGCCGCGGCTCCGCCTGGTTCAGATCGACCACTGCTTCCCCCTGCGCCCGCGGGAGCAGTGCCCCCAGCCGGGCCTCACCGTCCTTCAGGAAAGTCACAAGCCTCATGGCAGTCTTCTCCCCAGGTCGTGTCTGCAAGAGCGCGATGCCTCGACCTCACAAGGGCAGCTCGCTATCCAACGCGGCGGCAACGTCCGCCAAGCCGAGGTCCACGAGCTTGCGCCGGGTGGGTCGGCCCGTTGCCGGATCCCAGCCTCGTAGGGCATAGTACTCGTCGAGGAGCGAGGCAAACCGGTCGCGGTCCAGCCCTTTGCCTTCGCCCAGGAAGGGGTTCACCCAGTTCTCAACTCGCTCAAAGCATGGGATCACCTGTTCGTCGACCGTGCGCGAACGTCCCCAGTTGCGAATCTGCAGGCACCGCTCCAGGTTGAACACCCGCTCGGCAAGCTGCTCGAACTCGAGCTCGCTGATATCGAGCCCGGTTGCCAGCCTGAACATGTGGTACTCGAAGGATGGGCCGGGCATGTCGCCCGCCCGTGCAAGATGGTCGGGCGTCCTCTTGCTGTAGATGCGCGGATAGGCCTGGTCATCCAGGGTGAGGCTGTCTTTGATCACGCTGCGGTGCCCGTGAAACACGGCGGGGTACGCCTTGGCCTCGTAGCCGCTCAGGGGATGGACGGCCTGACGTGTGCCATATACCTTCTCGCCCACGTCCGCCAGTTCCTGCCAATCCAGGCCCTCACCCGGGCTGCGCATGGGCGACCACATCATGATGTTCTGGGCGTATCCGTGCCCGCTGGACATGGGGTCTCGGGTGCTCACCGCCCACTGAAGTGCCGTCACCAGCCAGTAGGGGAACACGATCAGGTTGGCTCGATCCCCTCTGCCGTCCCAATGCCCCGCAAAACCCCAGGCGGTATAAGAGTCCGGGATGAGCTCCTCACCCATCCCCAGAAGGTGGGCGGCCCGTACACCCCCTTCGGCCAGTGCATCGCCAATCCCCTCCCGATAGGCAATCATGTGCAGCAGCCGCGCCCAGCATTGGGGGGAGTCCAGGTCGAAGGGGACCCCATCCAGGTCTCGCAACAGGCCCTCCTGGTGACACCGCCGCAACCAGGGGACCAGGCCGATGCACAGTTCCCAGTGATTGATGCCATAGTCATCGCTGATCCGGCCAAGCTCGAATCCCGCCCGAAAGCCGGTCTTCCAGTCGTAAAATGAGCCCGGCTCGCCGCCCAGCAGACTGCTCACACACACGATCTGGCCGCTGTACGTCTTGTCGGGATGGAGGACTCCGGGCACCCCATCGTAGGCGCGGCAGATGTGACACCGGGGATAGGCGCATTGCTGGCTGCAGGCGCTGAACCGCTGACCGTATTGGGCGACGAGCTCGGGGTCCAGGCTCTGGCGGCGAGGGCAGCCGGCTGGTGCCTCAGCGGCCTGGGCTATCGCCAGAGTGCAGTCAGAGAAAGCCTCGGGATGGGCGATAGGGATCTCCCCCGTCCCTCGCACAGCAATGGCCTTGAGACGTTTGGCGCCCATCACGGCGCCAAAGCCACCCTGGCCGGCCGCCGACCCCGCACCCGTGCCAATAGTGGAGATCCGGCACAGGTTCTCTCCTGCCGGGCCGATAGCCATCACCCGCACATCCTCACCAAGCTCACGCATGATCTCGCGCTGCGTGCCGCCGATGCCTTCGCCCCACAGGCGCGTGGCGCTGCGGAGCTCGACACGGTCGTCATTGATCCAGAGGTAGACGGGCTCGGGCGAGCGCCCCTGAATGATGATCGTGTCATAGCCGGCATACTTGAGCATGGGCCCCCAGAATCCGCCTATGCTGGAGTATGTGAACCACTCAAACGGATAGGCCTGCGGGCTCAACGTACAAATGGTCGTGCGGCTCGAGTTCGGAGCGGAGGTACCCGTAAGCGGCCCCGCAGCGATGATCAGCCGGTTGGCCGGGTCAAAGGGCCTCGTCCCGGGTGGCACCTCCTCCCAGGCGATGCGTGCTGCGACGCCCCGTCCTCCGATGTAGCGGCAGCCGAGCTCGAGTGAAGGCTCGGTCCAAACCTGCCCACGGCCGAGGTCCACGCGCAGGTTCTTGCCCGTCCAGCCCCCAAACCTCTCAGCCATTCCCGGTTTCCTCATCCCGTCCGACGACGCTCAATGCCTTCGGGGGGCAGACCTCCACGCACCAGGTCCTGCCAAGACACAGATCACACTTGATCGCCCCACCGCCCACCGGGTCGAGCCAGATTGCCTCGAAGGGGCAGGCCTCCAGACATCTTCCACAGCCTGTGCATTGGTCGGCATGCACCATCCACGCCCCGAGCTCGCCGGCGAAGCTAATCGCCCCGGTAGGGCATGCTGCGGCGCAGGGCGCACGCACACACTGGCGGCAGTATCGGCTCGTGTGTCGGGCCGACAGGGTATCGACCCGGACACGGATACGAGAGCGGCTGAGCGAGCTCTGTCCGGTATGCCGCTCAGCACAGACGACCACACAGGACATGCAGCCGATACAGGCTTTATCGTCGAGTCGAAGTCGCCGGCGTCTCATAGGCCCTTTCCGCAGGCGGCCTTGCCCCGCCGTTTGTCTCAGCATGAACACTCCCCTAATGTGACGCATGGATATTCTGCGGAATGCGGCGCAGAGGGCGCATGCAATCCACCGAATGAATTCGGGGCTACGGGGCCTTCGGGCTGCCCGCGGGCAGCCCGAAGGCCAACCGTCGACCTTCGTCGACGGGGAAC
>DYEI01000393.1 GCA_020725765.1 Anaerolinea sp.
CCAGGCGGGCGCCGCGGCGCCCGCCTGGAGAGGAAACGAGGGAGGGGCTCATGACGGCTGGCAGAGTGCGAAATGCCCCAATACTGAAACTGCACCCCCCCCCCACACCCGAAATGTTGACACCCTCGCGCTCCTGACCTAGAATGACCCTGCCGACCAGAAAACGACTTGGGAGAGGAAATGCCCCTCGTCACCAGCGACCGCAAGTGGCGTTCGCGGGAGGCGTTGACTGCGTTGATCCAGGGCCACCTGATCCGCTACCCTGCCGCAGAGCCGCGAGATATCTACAAGCTCCTGTATCAGGGCGTTCTGGGTCCGGAGCATGCCATCAGCTCTGTGGAAGAGTTCGAGGCCGAGCTGCGGGCCGAGTTGGATTCCATCCAGCCCGACGAGAACGAGCCGCTGTGGCAGCCCCTCCGGCCAGACGGGCAACTGGGCCGCCTGAATCTCCGCCCCTTCAAGGCGCACGGCGGCGATCCGGCGCGCCTCCTGGAGGTGTGCCTGCGCACTGCCTTTCAGCACTGGGGCACACCAGAGGACCTCAAGCGCGCCTGGGACACTTTTGCCACCCTCACCCGCCGGGGCACCTTCCCCTCCATGTCGCCGGGGCGCGTTGACATCCTCACCCGCTATCTGATTCTTCACAACTATCCCCCGATGCACCACTCGACGATGTTCAAGCGCAGCTACGCGCCGTCGTACCGGGTGGTCGCGGCACGCTGGACGAGCATGCTCCTGGTGCTGGGCCTGCCTTCCATCCTGTAGCGATCCCGTGCACAGCGCTGCCCGGCAGCCCGGGGGTCAATCCTTGAGCCATCTGTCCAGGAACCGATAGGCCTCCTCTCGTACGCTCTGGGGAAAGCCGTGGCCACCCGGGAAGAGTGTGGCCTGAAACTGGTCCGGCACGCCGGTGCGCATGTACGCCGCCTGCGCCGCAGCCACAATCTGGCGGACACCGTCGATGGGGAAGATGGGGTCCTCCTGACCCGCGGTGAGCATAAAGGGGCAGGGAGCAAGGCTGGCGACCAGCTCGTCCATATCGGCGACGCGGAGGAGGCCGGGCAGGTACATGGCCAGGTTGTGGTTGATCTGGTCGCGCAGGATCGTCTTCAGAGTCCCCAGGCCACAGGAGCAGACCGCGGCGCGCACCCGCGCATCGTACCAGGCGAGCCAGAAAGTCTCCTGACCGCCCAGGGAGTGGCCAATGGCGCCGAGGCGGCTGCCATCGACCATCTCCAGACTCTGCAGGAGGTCGAGACCCCGCACGAGATCAAAGGTGTACTTGGCCTTGAGGGAGCTGCCTTCGAGGAGCAGCCGCATGGCGACGAAACGCTCATAGTTCGCCCCGTCGGGCGCAGTGCCTTCGGCGCGGCGGAACTCGGGAGGGCGGCGGTCCTCGAAGGCCAGGTGGTCGGGGCAGAGAACGACGTAACCCCGCCGGCACAGCTCGAGGCCGTAGTGATACATGCTGTTCGCGCTCAGCCCCGCCGGCTCTGACTTGCCGAGGAACCACTGCCCGGCGTGCTGGTGTATGGCGAGGATGCCGGGGAGCCGCGCGCCTTCCCGGGCGCCGGCGGGTCGGGCGGGCTCGGGGATGAGCAGGTAGGCGGGGATACGGTCCTCCTCGTCGGCTGCATAGTCGATAAGGAGCCGCCGACCGCCGGGGAACGCCTCTTCGCTGCGCACCCTGGTATCCAGAGGCACGGGGCGCGGGGGTTCCCCCAACAGACGCAACACCTGAGCACGAATGGTCATGGCATGCACGCTCCTGTCTCACGCCAAAGCGGGCCGGGGTGTTCGGGAGCGGAACGGGTGGGCAGGCGCTGGCGCCAGCGCCTGCCCCAACCCCGGCTCCAGCTCAACCCCCACCCTGGCAGCGAGGCCACTGCCCACCACATGCAAGGCCGGGACGCCACGGCTTTTCCTATGGACCGGGGAGACGAGATGCGGATGACCGGAGCGCAAGTCTACAACAACTGAGCGGGAACGGCAAACGCGGATGAGGCGCCCGCGCATGATGCGCCGAGCCCTGCGTGGCACGGGTCTCCAGCTCCGGGCTACCGCCCCGCCTCTTCTCGTGGCACGATCATCTTGGCCCGGCGGCGGAACACGTCCCGCGGCAGCATGACGCGTCGACCGCAACCGAGGCAACGCAGGCCCACGTCCGCCCCCACGCGGGTGATCTCCCAGTCGGTCGAGCCGCAGGGGTGCGGCTTGCGCAGGCGCACAATCTCTCCGACATGAATATCAATCAACATGGCCGATCACTCCGATACGCCTCGATCCATCAACATCCCAGACGTGGCCGCAGCTCCGATCCTCAGGCGTTCCTCCTGTGCTGACTCTCGCCCCCGTCCCCTTCCTCTCGATCACCCACAAGTAGCCTGGGGGAGCGTAGGCGCCCGGGGCCTGCGCAGGATCTCGCGGAGCCGCCCCCACCCCTGACCCCTCCCCCTGGC
>DYEI01000394.1 GCA_020725765.1 Anaerolinea sp.
AGAACCTCAGAAGGCCAAACTCCACCCCCTATAGCACAAGACGCCCCATCCCCGCCGCCTCGGCGGCGGGGATGGGGTGGCCTCCGGCAAGGGCCGACGGACGGCGGCTAGGGCAGCCTGTCCGCCCCTGAACGGGCGAGGAGTGGTGGGGCCGCCTCCTATGGCATGGACGTTGCTAAGCGATAGCGTCGGATGGCCCTGTCTTGGGCTGACGGGTGCGGGTTGCCGGAGGGACTATGGTGACGGGACGATCAGGGGAGGAGCTACACGACGTCCGCCCTGAGGCGGATGGGTCCATCAGCCTCGAGCTGGCTCCCGTCACTCCCGGCGTGCCGGGCCCGCCAAGAGAGGCGCCCGTACGGTATCAGGTGGCCAACCCCACGCTCTCCGCGACTCTCGAATCTCCGGGTCGGTTGAGCAGGTACGACGTCTTCCATGTTGGGCCGATACTGGAGCCAGGTGCCTGGCGGCAGACCCTCAGGCTGGATGGCCAGCCTCTGGATCCGGTCGCTGGCCGGGTGCGCGTGCGCGCCCGGGTCATGACCGAGGAGTGGCACGCTCCCGGCTGTGCCCTCACGGTGAGCAGCTTCTGCGACGCCGGACGCAACGCCATCTACCAGGCGTACGAGCTGACGAGCCAGGATGGCCAGCCGCACGAGCTCGAGGCGCTGATCAGCGCCGCCTTTGTCTCCGATGAAGGGCTGAGCGCGTACGGCCTCCACTACGACGAGCGCTACGATGCTATCGTGGCCATCTTTGGGGAGACGGCTTCGGCTGGTCCCCGCCGTCCGGCGGAGGGTCCGGCGCGTGCGGCGCTGCTCGGCGCCGACCTTTCCCCGGCCGAGTGGGAGGTCAGCGGGCCACGGGCGTATCTGACCTACCGGCTGCGTGCAGGCGGGGGGCAATCCGTCGGCTTCTGCCTTGTGGTGACCGGGGGCTGGCAGCGGCAGGAGCATGAAGCGCTCTTCCAACAGACGATCGGTCGCTGGCGGCAGGAGCTGGAAGGGGCGCAGCGCTACGGCGACTGGCTGGCCGAAAGGCTCGAGGTCCATGATCGGGTGCTTCACAGCGCCTTTGTTGCAGCCCTGAACGCGGCGGCGAGCGCCTACCGGGTCGATCGCGATGGGCGTTTCCGGGGCCTCCTGCCCGCCCCCGAGGAGGGCTTGGCGCCAGCAGTGGTGATCCCCTGCGACGTCTACTGGTGCTCACAGGCGCTCCTGCCCTTCTGGCCGGAGAGGGTGCGCGACGCCATCCTCTCGCTGGCGCGCGCTGTGCACGAGGATGGCCGCCTCGGCCGCAGCATCCGCACTCTCCCCGAGTATGAAGAAGGCCCGGGCGGCAGTGATCCCTCCGCCTATGAGGTATGGCCGGATGCCTGCGACTCTCCCTCATACTTTGCCATGCTCGTGCACGACTATGTCTGTTGGACGGGCGAGCAGGACCTGCTTGAGGAACGGGTGGGCGGGCGCAGTATCTGGGAGAAGGCGCTGGCCTGTGTCAGCTATCTGCGCAGCCGGGATACCAACCACGACCTGCTCTTTGAGAAGCGACGCGCCCAGCCGGACTGGGCCTTTGACGTGCTGCGCGACGACTGGGTCACCTACGACCTCTGCCTCCACTGCCAGGCCCTGAAGAACATCTCCGAGATGGCCTTGCTGCGGGGCGATGAGGCGACCGCCCGAGACATGGTCACCTGGATGAATGGTGCGCAGACCGCCATCAACCGGCGGCTATGGCACGAGGGTCGCGGGCACTATGTGGACTATGTCCGGAGCTATCAGGGCTTTGTGGAGGACCATGCCGCCATCGACACGGTCGTTGCTGCCCTCTACGGGATCGGTACCGAGAGCCAGTGCCACCGCCACCTCGAGCACCTGGAGCGGATGCTGGAGACCCGCCAGAACGAGCAGCAGTACTACGGGGACTGGGGCCTCATGTGCTGCTATCCCTTCTACAAGGAGCGGGGCGACCTGGAGGGCCGCAGCGCGTGGGCATACTCCTTCCACAATGGCGCCGCCTGGCCGGGTTGGAGCGGTGTGTTCGCCCTCGCCGAGCTCCTGCACCGGAGGCCGGGCTGGCGCTACGCCCTCGTGCGCTGGTGGACCTACGCGCTGGAGCGGCGCTGGCTCACGCCGCCGGAGTACTATGCGCCCCCCTATGACGCCCCCGAGCTCCGGCAGAGCCTGCCCCTCTACGCGTGGAGCGGCATGCCAGCTGCGGCCATGATCCTCGGGGGCTTTGGCGTCTGGCCGAACATCGCGGGTGAGGTGGTGCTGCGCGTCCCGCCCTGGGGTGATAGCCGCCTGAACGGCGTGCGGCTGCGTGGCGAGGTCTACGATATCGTTGCCAGGGATGGAGTGGTCAGCGTCTGGCACGAGGGCGATGTGGTCGCCTCGGCCCCCCGCGGCCTGCGGGTGAGGCTTGGCAGCACGGCGGTACCCTACCGGGCCGGTGCTTAGGCTGACTCTGCCGCGCCCCGAATGTGGTATAATACCCCCGATATGAAAGCCAGATCGGGGGCACGTCGCCATGGTCGAAAGCTCTCTTACGCCTGACCGGCCGGCTCTGGACCGCACGCTACAGACCCTGCCCGCAAGGCCTGGCGTCTACATCATGAAGGACGTCGAGGGCAGGATCATCTACGTCGGCAAGGCCGTCAACCTGCGCAACCGGGTCCGTTCCTACTTTCACACGCCGCTCTCACAGCCTCCCAAGATTCAGCGACTTGTGGGAGATGTGAGCACGGTCGAGTACATCGTGGCTGCTTCCGAGCTGGAGGCGCTGATCCTCGAGTGCAACCTCATCAAGAAGCACCGTCCGCGCTACAACGTGCGGCTCAAGGATGACAAGCGCTACCCGTATATCCGGATCAGCATGCAGGATGACTATCCGCGCCTGACGATCACGCGGCGCATGCTGAATGATGGTGCACGCTACTTCGGGCCATACACGAACTCGAGAGCCGTGCACACGACTCTGGAGCTCGTGCGGAAGATTTTCCCCTACGTCACGTGCAAGCGGGAGATCACCGGCAATGATAAGCGCGCCTGCCTGTACTATCACATGGGGCGCTGCCCCGGCCCCTGCATCGGCGCGATCTCCAAGGAGGACTATCGCGAGCTGATGCAGCAGATCGCCCTCTTCCTCGAGGGGCGACAGGGGCAGATTCAGGAGAGCCTGCGCCGGCGGATGATGGCAGCTGCAGAGGCGCTGGACTTTGAGCAAGCTGCCCGGCTGCGGGATCAGCTGGCGGCCATCGAGGCAGTGATCGAGCGGCAGCGTGTTGTGTCGGAGAGCCTCTCGGATCAGGATATCATCGCCTTTGCGCGCGACGACGGGCAGGCCTGTGTGCAGGTGTTCTTTGTCCGCGACGGCAAGCTGATCGGGAGGGACTATTTCGTGCTCACCGGCGCGCTCGATGAGGACGCGCGCTCTATCATGGCCTCCTTCGTCAAACAGTTCTACGATGGCGCGGCGTATGTGCCGCCGGAGATTGTGCTGCAGAGCCGGGTCGATGAGTGGCTCGTGATTGAGGAGTGGCTGCGGAGCAAGCGCGGCACCAGGGTCGCATTGCGCGTGCCCCGCAGAGGACCGAAGCACGAGCTGGTGAAGATGGCGGCAGAGAACGCCGCGGAGACCCTCGCCAACCTGCGCGCCCAGTGGGAGCGGGAGGAGACGCGATACACCGAGGCTCTGACGGAACTTCAGGCAGCGATTGGCCTCGCCGAGCCCCCGGCGCGCATCGAGTGCTACGACATCTCCAACCTGCAGGGGGTCTCGGCGACGGGGAGCATGGTTGTCTTTGGCAAGGGCCTGCCGCGCAAGCAGGATTACCGGCACTTTCGGATCAAGACGGTGCCTGGCGCTGATGACTATGCCATGATGCGCGAGGTCCTCCGCCGGCGGTTCCGTCGCGCCCAGGCAGAGGGGGCCGGCGGTGGCCAGGCTTCCCGCTGGGCGGTGCTGCCGGACCTGCTCATCGTGGACGGTGGTCTCGGGCAGCTCAATGTGGCAGCCGAGGTGCTCTCCGAGATGGGCCTGTCACACATTCAGGCTGCGGCCCTTGCCAAGAGAGAGGAAGAGCTCTATCTCCCGGGGCGGTCGGAGCCGCTGCGGCTGCCCCGTGACTCGCAGGCGCTCTTTCTGCTGCAGCGCATACGGGACGAGGCGCATCGCTTTGCCCGTCGCCTGCACCACACGGTACATGAGGCGAAGAGCGTAGCCTCCCAGCTTGAAGAGATACCGGGCATCGGGCCGCAGCGGCGCCGGGCCCTGCTCAAAAAGTTCGGCTCCCTGGACGCCATCCGTCAGGCAAGCCTGGAGGAGCTGGCCGCGACGCCCGGCATGACTCTTCAGGCGGCGAAGCGACTGCTGGAGGCCCTGTAGGCGGCCGCTGCTAGCGGGCCAGCGCCGCCTCCAGCTCGTCGATCATGGCGTGGAAGCGCTCGTGCTCGCCCTCGCCCATCTCCTCGCGCTCGACGCGCTCGCAGGCCTCGAGCAGGTCGTGCTGATCCTCGGGGGTGAAGACCCTGTCCCCGAGCGGGTAGAGGATCTGGTCTTCCTTCTGGATGTGCTGGCGCAGGAGGCGGACATAGTCGCGCACCGCGTCGACCAGCACATCGGGATCCTCGAGCCTGCCCTCAGCGTACTTTTGACCTTCCTCGCGGATGATGCGGACGTAGGCCCGCCCCTGCTCGTGCTCCGCGTACATCACGCCGATAGGACCGCCCTCAACCGGGATGCCCCGCTCGCTCATTCGCGTGAAGAGGTGCTTTTCCTCCTTGCCATGGTGGCAGCGATCGGCAAAGCTCGCGAAAAAGATGGCTGCATCCAGGAAGAGCCGGTTCGGAACCGGATCGCCGCGCTCGACGCGGTTCGCGGCCTGCTCGACGATGTCGAGGACGCGCTCGATGGCCCGGTGCTCGTCCATCAGAATGCGAGTAGCTGTCGTCTTCTCCATGGTGTGCCCTCCTGCGGGTCGCTCATACCTCTGCGCACATCATAGCACGCTCTGCGCCAGAGGTCTGCGACTGGAGTCGCACTCCATGGAGCTGAGCAGGGCTCTTGTGCCCAATGGTTCTGACCGAACGGGGCGGGGGTACGCGTGGCAACGAGCCAGGGGAGCCCGGGCTCCCCTGGCTCGACCGCGTGGGGCTGCGTGTATGGTGGCCGGGCCTGCCTCAGGCCTTTGCCTCAGCGAAGCGCGAGACGGCACCCAGCAGGAAAGCCAGTCCCCAGACAAACACCCAGATGCCATACCCGGCGACCGACAGGTGACTGGCAAAGAGTGCCATCCCGCTCGCGATGAACAGGGCACCGATGGCGGCAAAGGCAAACCCTGCCACCCGCGCCTTGCCGTTGGCTGTCAGCTGTTGCGTGACCATAGGAAACAACCTCCATTCTCCCATGATGCGGCCCTCGGGCCGCTGGTGAGATGACCTGCTCAGACTCCAGCCCCCTGGCGCGGGCCGTATCCCGCTTCCAGGGCGGCCAGGTCCATTCCGATGGTGACGAGCCGCTCAACGCGCGGGTCTACGGGAGCGAGCCGACGGGCATCGACCGTCTTGAGGTACCGCCGGCACGCACCGCAGAGGTACAGGCGATAGGTACTGCCCTCCCCCTCGCAGTAGGCCTGCTGCTCTGCATCGCGGCAGAAGGGACAGCCAACCCGGCGGAACGGCCAGGCGCTACTGCAGCGCGAGCAGATCAGGCTGCGCTGCGGCGGCTCGCCAGAGAGCACCGCCAGATCCGGGTATCCGCCGCAGACCGGGCATTGGCCCCAGTCCCACTCGGGCGGATGCTCCTGCAGGGCCGGCACAACCGCGGCCGCCGCCCATTCCAGGTGGGGCACGAGGGCGAGGAGGGCCAGCGCGTCGGCAAAGGCGAGGTCCGGCCGCTGGCCGAAGCTCAGCGTCGGATCGGCGAACACGGACCGCAGGCGCGCGGGCCATTCCGCGCGCACCGTTGGCCGGGCAGGGTCGAAGCGACGCCACGCCTCCTCGAGGCGACGGACCAACCCCTCCAGCGGGTCAGCCGTCACCTGCAGGTCCTCAAAGTCGAGCTGCGGCTGCCCGTTTGCCGCACGCGCCCGGCGCACCTCCCACGCGAGCTTGGGTCGCGAGGAGGCCAACTCCTCGCGCGCGGCGACCTGCACCTCGTAGATGGCAAGCCAGAAGGGCGCCACGTCGGCGAGATCAGGGCGCTCGCTCACGCGGCTCGCGAGGCGCTCGAGTGTCGTCGCGTCGCCGCCGCAGATGGGGGCCGTCTGCCAGGCCGTGACGGTCGCGAGGGCAGCCGCTGCGCTCATGCGGCCTCCTCCTCTGTCGGCCCCAGCATCGTCGGCAGAAGCCGCGCCGCCAGGGCCAGCACAAGCACGGCGGCGGCAACGGCTCCGACGAGGATCGCCACCTCCATCCAATGCGGGATGTAGACGGTGCCGCGAGGCCGCCAGATGGCGAACATGCTGATATTGGCGCGATTGAGGGCGAGCCCCAGGGTAGCGAGGCTGGCGCCGGCGAGCAGCCCCCTGTTAGTCTCCCTCAGACGCGACTGGCTGAGGATGGCCACGGGTCCTGCCACGCCGATCAGCAGCTCGGCCCAGAACAGGAAGGACAGGGTACTCCCTGTGAAGAGCAACCCCAGCTCCCCGGCGATCAGCAGATCGAGCAGCTTGAGGACGCCATATACGGCGAGAAAGCCGGCCACGGCCCGCCCGAGGTTGGCCAGCAGGTGCGTGCGCACCGGCCGGCCAAAGGCCCGTGGCAGGAGCATCGACACCAGGATGGCCATGCACAGACCGCCCGCGATGGCCGTCAGCAGGAAGAGGAGGGGCAGGAGCGGAGTCCACCACAGGGCGTGGAGCTTGTCCTGCAGCAGCAGCCACATCGAGCCCAGCGAGGACTGGTGCAGGCTGGAGAGAATGATGCCTGCGCTCACAAAGACGACGGTGAACGAGCGCACCAGGCGGTGCGGCCCCTCCCAGCCCAGGCTCTCCAGCACCACCGGGCTGAACTCGAGCACCAGCACGACGGTATAGAGCATCACGCACCAGGAAATCTCGAACATGAACGACTCGGGGTTCAGGAAGGCGATGATGTTGTAGAACCGGTGCGGCAGGCCGAGGTCGGCCAGGAGGACGGCACAGACCATGATGTAGCCCAGGAGCCCTGCCAGCACTACCGGCGGTACCAGCACGTGGTAACGTTCGTCGTTCAGGATGTAGACGACTGCAGCCAGAGTGAAGGCTCCCGCCGAAAAGGGCACGATGAACACGTCAAAGGTAATCCAGATGCCCCAGGGGTAGGCGTTGCTCAGGTTGGTCGTCGCGCCCAGGCCCCGCATAAAGCGCACGATGGCCACGCCCAGCCCCAGGGCCGCCAGGGCGAGCAGCAGGAGATACACCACAACTTCGGTCCAGGAGACCGGGAGGCTTCTCGCCCACTGTGCGCGCCTTGTGGTCATGATCCACTCTCCTTAGCAGCGGGTGCAGCGTCCCCGGTGTGCTGGCCCGTCCCGCGCCGCTTGCTGTACCACTGGAGGCCAGCCAGGATGGCTGCGACGCCGATGGCGATGCCCGGCGTGCCGTAGCGGGCAAGATCGTCGTTGAGCTTGGCGACCGGCTCCCTGCCCAGGGAGGGGACGCCGAGGTACTCGAATGGCATCGCGAGCTCCTGTTCGGAAGGAACAGGATGGTCAGCGAGAGTCGGCAGGCCGAGGTACGCAAAGGGCACCGCGGAGAGTATGAGCACGCTGGTGCCGCCGCCCTCCTCCTTGCCATAGACGTGCTGGATGTACCTCTCCGGCTGCGCCTTGAGCCGCTGCTCGGCCAGCGCGATCATCTCCTCGCGCTCGCCGAACTGCAGAGCCCCCGCCGGACAGGTCTTGACACAGGCAGGCATCAGGCCCTCGGCCAGGCGGTCGAAGCAAAAGTGGCATTTGCGGATGTAGCCGACCGGCTTGTCCCACTCAAAGCGCGGTATGCGGAAGGGGCAGGCCGTCATGCAGTAGCGGCAGCCGATGCAGCGCGCGTCGTTGTACAGCACCGGTCCATCCGGCAGCTTGTGCATGGCTCCGACCGGGCAGGCCGAGACGCAGGCCGGGTGCAGGCAGTGCATGCACTGGCGCTTCAGGAAGGACCAGAACAGCCGCCCTTCGTACTCCACCTCGCGCATCTGCACAATCGTCCAGGTATAGGCCGACAGCCTGTAGGGGTTCTGGTAGCTGCCCAGGTTTCTCGTCTTCTCTGCGGGCAGATCGTTCCACTGTTTGCAGGCGACCTGGCAGCCGCGGCAGGCTGTGCAGCGGGTCGTGTCGATGAGCATTGCCTTACTCATAGTTGCTCTCCTCCGTGCTCGGCGGCTAGGCCCTGCGGATGTCGACGAGGAACGCCTTGTACTCCGGGATCATGGTGTTCCCGTCGCCCACGTGTGGCGTGATGTCGTTGGCCACGTCGCCGGTGGCCACGCCCAGCCAGCCATAGTGCCACGGCATGCCAATGTGATGCACCGTGCGGAAAGCGCCGGCTGAGGCATCCCACAGGCGCAGGGGGCGGTAGCGACGCGTGACGATGGCCACCGCGCTGATCTCGCCCCGGGCCGAGCGCACCACGACGCGGTCGCCGTTGGAGATGCGCTTCTCCTCCGCAAGCTCGGGGCTGATCTCCACAAACATCTCGGGCTGCAGCTCAGCCAGCCACGGGAGGTTGCGGGACATCGCCCCCGCCTGCCACTGGGAGGTCACGCGGAAGGTGGTGGCGACGATCGGGAACTCGCCGGCATCGCCGAGGTTGTCGCCGATGGGCGAACCCTTGTCGGCCTCCCATATCTTGACGACAGGGTTGTGCTGCACGTTGGAGAGCGCATTCCGTACGGGGCTCTCCAGCGGCTCATAGTGCTCGGGCAGAGGCCCCTCGTTCAGGGCGCTGAACAGTGCTCCCTTGAGGTCGGGCCTCATGATGAAGGCGTCGTTTCCTCCGGGCTTGGCGGGGTCGGTGGTGACGCCGAAATCGGGCACGTCGTAGCCGGTCCACTTGGTGCCGTCCCACCAGATGAGGGCCTTGTCCTCGGCCCAGGGCTTCCCGGAGGGGTCTGCCGAGCAGCGGTTGTAGATGATGTGCCGGTTCACCGGCCAGACCCAGCCCCAGTACGGGTAGATGCCCAGCCCGCCGGGGTCTTTGGTGCCCCGGCGCATACAGGAGGGCAGGATCATGCCGGTGCCATCGTCCCGCGGGTAGTAGTAGCCCGCATAGATCCAGCAGCCGCTGCAGGTCGAGCCGTCATCGCGGAGCTGGGCAAAGGTCGAGAGCAGGTCGCCCCTGGCGGCGCGAGCCGCTTCGTCGTTGACATCGCGCGTCCAGTAGCCGTTGATCTCTTTGGCGACTGCGGTTGCGCTCGGGGGGTCACCATAGTTCCAGGCGAGCTGGAGGATCGGCTCGGGGAGGGCGCCGCCCTCCGCCTCGTAGCGCTTCTTGAGCTCCCGGTAGATGCGGTCGAGGATCCAGATATCCTCCTGCGCCTCGCCGGGGCGCGCCGCAACCTGCGGGCGCCACTGGATGAGGCGGCCGCTGGTAACGATGGAGCCGGCCTTTTCCAGGGCGTCGGCTGCGGGCAGCAGGAACACCTCGGTCTGCACGCTGGCCGGGTCGACGCCCGGGGCCTGCCAGAAAGCAGCGGTCTCGGTCTCGAATAGCTCCTGGACGACCATCCAGTCCAGCCTGGCGAGGGCCTTCCGCTCGAAGCGGGCGTTGGGGCCAGAGACGGCGGGGTTCTGCCCCATGATCCACAGGCCCTTGATGGTGCCATCAGCGATGGCGTGGAAGAGCGAGATCCAGGAATAGTCGGCACTGCGCTTGGGCAGATAGTCGTAGCAAAAGTCATTCTCAGGGGTCGCCGCGTCGCCCCACCAGGCCTTCAGGAGGCTTACCAGGAACTTGGGGGTGTTCTTCCAGTAGCCTTTGCCCGCGGCCTTGACCTGCGTCTCGACATAGGCTTCAAAGGTCGCATGAGCAGAAGGTGTCGGGCTTGGCAGGTAACCCGGCAACACGTGGAAGAGCAGGCCCATGTCGGTCGAGCCCTGCACGTTGGATTCGCCGCGGAGGGCGTTCACGCCACCGCCGGGCAGGCCGATGTTGCCGAGGAGGAGCTGCAGTATGGCCATAGCGCGCACGTTCTGCGACCCGACGGTGTGCTGCGTCTGCCCCATGGCGTACAGGATAGTGCCGGCCTTGCCGGGGCGGCCGGTCCTGCAGAACTCCTCGGCGATGGCCAGGAACTGGTCCCGCGGTGTGCCGCAGACCTTTTCGACCATCTCGGGCGTGTAGCGCGCATAGTGACGCTTCAGGATCTGGAAGACGCACTGTGGCGACTGGAGCGTCGGATCGACCTTGGGCTGGCCATCGGCATCGAGCTGGTAGGCCCACGTGCTCCGGTCGTAGGTGCGCTTGCTAGGGTCGTAACCGGAGAAGTAGCCATCCAGTTCGGCGGGACCCTTGTAGTCGGGATGGACGAGGAAGCTGGCGTTGGTGTAGTTGAGGACATAGTCGTGATGATAGAGCCCGTTCTCCAGGGCATAGCTGATCATCGCCCCGAGGAAAACGATGTCCGTCCCCGGCCGGAGGGGGCAGTAGAGATCGGCGACGGCAGCCGTGCGCGTGAAGCGAGGGTCGACGACGAGGAGCTTTGCGCCACGGGCCTGGCGGGCCTCGTTGACCCAGCGCATGGAGGCGGGGTGGTTCTCGGCGGGGTTGCCGCCGATGACCAGAACGCAGTCAGCGTTCTTGAGGTCAACCCAGTGGTT
Organism: Anaerolinea sp.; assembly: GCA_020725765.1. Taxonomy (GTDB): domain Bacteria; phylum Chloroflexota; class Anaerolineae; order SpSt-313; family SpSt-313; genus SpSt-313. The sequence goes on from DYEI01000394.1 coordinate 10,795, forward strand.
GGTCATGGCTCCCCGGCCATACGTGTTGCCGAGACCGGCAACCGTGGCGGAGTGTCATATACGCGCCTGGTGTTCGACGTACACCAGGCCGAGGGCACGGGTGAGCTTGCTGGCGAGGTAGCAGTCCTCGTCGTTGTTGGCGGCCCCGCCGAGGAAGGCGATGGCCCGCGTGCGGTTGACGGTGACGCCGTTCTCGGTTGTCTCAAAGGTGGCGTCACGCGTTCGCTTGATGCGGTCGGCGACCATGGGGAGGATCTCGTCCCAGGTCATCTCCCGCCACGAGCTCGCGCCCGGTGCCCGGTAGAGTGGCTTGCGCAGGCGGCGCTCCGAGTTGGAGAGCTGGGGCAGTGCGATGGACTTGGGGTCGAGCGCTCCCCGGTTGATGATGTGGTCGGGGTCGCCTTCGGCGTTGAGGATGTGGCCCTGTGCGTCGGTAGCGATGAGCAGGCCGCAGCCAACCGAGCAGTAGGGGCAGATCGTGTGCCTCTCGCCGATGGGCTTGTGCAGGCGGAACCGCTGGATGCCTGCGGCCGAGGCCGCCCCTCTGGGCAGGAGCAGGCCGCCCAGGGAGGCGCCGGAGAGCTTGACGAACTGCCGGCGACTGAGTTTCATGGCCGAGTGCTCCTTGTGACAAGGCAAGTCTGTTGGGACCGCCGGGCGCATCCCGGCAGCCCCCGGTGCGAAAACAGTAGCTCTGGTTCCAGACGATTGCGAAAATCGTCACTTCCCTGCTGATTCTATCACAAAAGGGGATTGTTTGTCAAGTGAGGATTGGCGCCGGGTGCATCCAAGATGGGTCAGCAGATTCGCCGTTGGAGAGCCTGCCGGGGGCGTTGTGAGAGCAGCCGGGCTCTACGCTTCGCGCGAGCCCGGTGCAGGACCTTTTG
>DYEI01000395.1 GCA_020725765.1 Anaerolinea sp.
CCGCCCGAAACCGCCCATCTGTCATCACCCCTCCCCCAGACAGGCGCCGGGCGCCTGTCTGGGGGAGGGGCGGGGGTGGGGGCGCACTCGCGGCACATCGCGGCTGCCGCTGGGCGTGTCCCAAGCAGCGGTGTGTACGGCGGGTGGTCCGCTGGGATGGACCCCAGGACGCTATCTCATGCCCGGCGGATTGCTTGCGTCCTTTGCGCGGCATTCCGCAGAACATCCATGCGTCACATTAGCCCCCGTTCCCCCTTCGCCGCACGCTCAGGCCAGCGCCTCCAGCACCTTGTTGGCTCCCTCCAGGGTCTCCTCAACGTCCTCATTGCTCAGGAGAGGGCTCACGTCCAGATGCACAGCTCGCCCGAGCAGATCGAGGGTGCGCGGGCACATGTCCGGGCTGTAGCGGATGTCGCGCCTTGCCCAGCGCCAGGGACCGCCGGAAGGCGTCCAGGTCCGCTGCTCGAGGACCGGCGCCCAATGCGCGTACACGTGGTAGTCGATCCGATCGGGCCGGTAGAGCACACCGGCGCCGATGTTCTCAGCGCTGAGGGCCTCGGCGATACGCTGCGCCTTCTGCGCGCTGGAGGCAAAAAAGACCAGCGCTATGGCCGTATCGCCTTCCGGGTCGGCCAGCTCACGGAAGCTGAGGCCCTTGCGCCGCACCACGGCCTCCAGACCTCCCTTGAGGACCCGCTTGCGCTCGCACATGGCCTCGAGCAGCCCCTCCAGCCGGCGCAGTTGCACAAGGGCAACCGCCGCCTGCAGCTCGCTGAGCCGATAGTTCACTCCGGCGAGCGTCTCCTCCGGCGGAAAGCGCAGGGCGCTGACCGGGTCATGGTACATCAGCGCCCGCTTCCAGACCTCCTCCTGATCGGTGAGGACTATGCCGCCCTCGCCGCAGGTGATGATCTTGTTGAACTGCAGGCTGAAGCAGCCGACGTCTCCCAGGGTTCCGAGGCGGCGGCCGCGGTAGCTGCCGCCATCGGCCTGGGCCGTATCCTCGATGATGCGGCAGCCGTGCCGGTGCGCAATGTCGGTGAGCTCGGCCATGCGGCAGGGCACGCCCCGCATGTGTACCGGCATGATCGCCCGGGTGTAGGGGGTGATCTTGCGCTCGACGTCCGCGGGGTCGAGGGTCAGCGTCTCATCGACCTCGGCGATCACCGGCACCGCGCCGACGGCCATAACCGCTGTGGCGGAGGCGATCCAGGTGTAAGCGGGGATGATCACCTCATCCCCGGGGCCAACGCCGATGGCGTGCAGCCCGGTGATGAGCGCAGCCGTGCCCGAAGTCACGGCGACGGCGTACCGGGCACCCATAAAGGCGGCGAACGCCTGCTCGAGCTCCGCCGCCTTGCCTGGGCCCGGCGGCGGCCCGTAATGGCGAAAGAGGCAGCGGGAGCGCACCACCTCGAGCACCGCCTCTTCCTCCTCAGGGCCGACGGCCATCCCTCCGGGGAACATCGGCGGATCCTTGCGCTTTTTCGCGGGCGTGCCGCCCTCGATGGCTAGCCTGGCTTTGGTGGACATGGCGGGCCCCTCCTTGTGTTAGCCGGCCAGCGGACAGGGGGCGACCCCCGTCGCGGCCCGCGCCCCCGAGCGGCGGCATGATTCGACAATCCCCTCCCAAGGGGGCGCCTCGCGAACCGCCCCTACAAGGCCTCCACAACCAGCACCCCGAACGGCGCAAGCTCGACCGTCCCCGCGACGTCGGCGCCCTGCAGCAGGTCGCGCCCGCGGAACCCGAGCCGCGCCGGCCGCGCCTCGCCGGAGTGGTTCAGAAGGAAGACGATCCGCCGCCCCGCACCCTCGCGGACGGCCACCTCTACCGGCCAGGCGGCTTCGACCTCCACAGGAGGCCGCACGCCCGCCCGCACCAGGAGCTGCTCGAGCAGCCGCGCGGTCAGGGCGTGACCCATCGCCCCGAGATACATCGCCCCGCCGCGGCCTGCCTGCCGCCAGGTGGCCGCAGCCTCCCCGGCATAGAGGCCCCCGGCGTAGCGCGCGACCGGCTCTGCCTCGACCGGTTCGAGCCACTCGCACCAGGTGTCGGCAGGTGCCTCTTCCCCGCCCCACGCCGGGGCGATGGCCACGGGGGTGAGGTCTCCGGCCGGGCAGGAGGTGAACTCGCGCACGGTGACCCCCAGGAGCCCCGCGAGCAGCCCCGGGAAGGGCACGTCGACCACGCGGTTGTGCGCGTCCTTCTGGCCGGTGCGGACCGTGGCCAGCAGCGTACCGCCCGCCTCCACATAGCGCGTCAGGTTCTCCGCCGCTCGGGCATCGAGCACAAAGAGCGCCGGCGCGATCACCAGCCGATAACCCGTGAGGTCCGCAACGGGAGGGACGAAATCGACGGGGATGTGCTGCTCCAGCAGGCAGCGATACACCCCGTCATGGTAGCGCCAGGGGTCTCCCAGGGCCGCGTGGTGCGGCTGCTGCTCCAGCGCCCACAGCGACTCGTAGCTGAGCACCAGCGCCACCTCGGCGCGCGGCAACGTCCCTGCCAGGGCAGCCCGCAGGCGGATCAGCTCCTGCCCGAGGTTACGGACCTCCTCATAGGTGCGGCCGGGGCGGCCGTCGTGCGGCAGGATACCGGCATGGTACTGCTCCGCGCCGATCAGTCCCGAGCGCCAGCGGAAGAAGAGGATGGCATCCGCGCCGTGGGCGATTCCCTGGTAGCTGGCCAGGCGCACTGCGCCGCGGGGCAGGGCTGCGTAGGGCGCCCAGAACTTGGCGCCGCACTGCTGCTCCAACACCCAAAAGCTCCGGCGCTTGTAGGAGCGGAAGGCGTCGTGGGAGAGCGCCGCTGCCTCGGGGTGCTCGGCGGCGACATAGTTATCCCATCCGATGACATCAAAGAGCTCCGAGAGGCGGTAGTTATCCAGGTGCGTGAACTGGGCGGCGAGCAGGTTGTGCGTGAGGAGCTGACGGGGTGCCAGGGTGCGGAGGATATCGCACTGCATGCGCGCAAACTCCAGGGTGCGGTCGGAGCAAAAGCGCGCCCAGTCCAGGAGCAGGCCGGGGTTGTGCGGGCCCGTAGTCCGGCGCGGGGCAGGAATCTGCGCCCAGTCGGTGTACTCGTGGCTCCAGAAGGTGGCGCCCCAGGCGGTGCGCAGGGCTTCGAGCGTGCCGTAGCGAGCCCTCAGCCAGCGCTGAAAGGCCTCGCGACAGCGGTCACAGTAGCAGCGGGCTCGACCCATGACCCCGAACTCGTTATCGACCTGCCAGCCGATGACGGCCGGGTTATCGGCGTAGTGGTGGGCCATCGCCTCGACGATGCGACGGCTGCGCTCCCGAAAGACCGGGCTGCTGACGCAATAGTTGCTCCAGTAGCCGTAGGAGGAGCGAGTGCCATCCTCCCAGACCAGCGTCACCTCGGGGTCCAGGTCCACGATCCAGGGCGGGGCGACGGTCGTCGGGGTGCCGAGGAGGGTGGCGATTCCATGCTCGTGGAGCAGGGCGACGATATCATCGAGCCAGGCCCAGTCGTAGCGGTCGGGCTCGGGCTCCAGACGCGACCAGGCCAGCTCGCCCAGGCGCACCAGGTTGAAGCCCGCCTCTTGCATCAGCTCAGCATCGCGGGCCCAGCGCTCGCGGGGCCACTCTTCGGGGTAATAGTCGGCGCCGTAGTAGATCATCTCCTCTGCCTCCGGGAGCGAACGCGGGAGGATGGGCTTGCAACGCCGGGTACGTGGCAACTCGCTGCCCACACGGGACGCACAGTGCCCTCTCATGGGGCCCGAGGTCATTATAGTCGGAAGGACACAGCGTGGAAAAAGCGAGCGCCGGGTGCCATGGGCCACATGCCAGGCGACAGCGCACCTGTGGATGCCCTGGGAAGCCGGCCTCGGGCGCAAACCTTCCTCCGGTTGGCATAGGGTCGCGGGCGGCGTACGCTGGCCCGAAGAGAGGGCCACAAAGCATGGACCCGGGAGCGTCGCCCCCGGGTCCATGTGGCGCAGGTCGGCCAGCCGGCCGTCAGCCCTTGAGCCCCGTCAGGGCGATGCCCTGGATAAAAGTGCGCTGGGTGAGGAAGTACAGCATGATGATCGGGATGGTGAGTGTCAGCGACGCCGCCATGAGGAGCTGCCACTCGGTGCTGTGCTCGAGGCGGAAATAGGAGAGCCCCAGCGAGATGGTGTACTTGCGTGGGTCCTGCAGGTAGATGAGCGGCCCCTGGAAGTCGCGCCACCGTGCCAGGAACTCGAACAGGAGCACGGTCGCGAGGGCAGGGCGGGCTAGCGGCAGCACGATCTGGTAGAAGGTCCGAAACTCGCTGGCTCCGTCTATCCGGGCGGCGTCAGAGAGCTCCTGAGGGATCGTCATGAAGAACTGCCGCAGCAGAAAGATGTAGAAGGCGCCGCCGAACCAGGCTGGCACGATCAGGGGCAGGTACGTGTTGATCCACTTGAACCGGGTGAACTGGACGAAGAGAGGGATGATGGTCACCTGGTAGGGCAGCATCATCGTGGCAACGGTGATGCCAAAGAGGAGGTCCCGGCCGGGCCAGCGGATGCGGGCGAGGCTGTAGGCGACTAGCGAGCTGGAGATCAGTATTCCCAGCATGGCCAGCACGGCGATGGTGAGCGTGTTCGCCAGGAAGCGCCAGAAGGGGAAGAACGCGATGGCCCGGGGAAAGTTGTCCCAGGCGATCGGGTTGGGAATCCAGACGGGTGGCCAGACCATCACCTGGCGATCGGTCTTGAGCGCTGTAGAGAGCATCCAGAAAAAGGGTATCATGTAGACGATGGAGAGAGGGATGAGGGCAAGGTGGCCCCACAAGCGTCCGATCCGCCGCCAGAACCGACGGCGACGCGCGCCGCCCGTGGCCGTGCTGACTTGGCAAGCAACTGTTTCTCCGCCCATTCCGTCTTTCCTCACAAGCAGACTCCAGCAACCGGGTCTACTGCCCGCCGTAGTAAACCCACCGCGCCGAACTGCGGAACAGAGCATACGAGCTGATGACTGCCGCCAGGAACAGAAGCCAGGCCATCGCGGAGGCATAGCCCATCTTGTAGAGCACAAAGGCGTTCTGGTACAGATACATGGCGTAGAACATCAGCGAGAGCGCCGGACGCCCGTCTCCCGTCGTGATCACATAGGCGGTCGTAAAGTACTGGAAGGCGCCGATCAGTCCGATGATCAGGTTGAACAGGATGACCGGCGTGATCATCGGGATGGTCACGTTGCGAATCCGCTGCCAGGCGTTTGCCCCGTCCACTTCGGCGGCATCGTACAGCTCCTGCGGCACATCCTGCAGCCCGGCCAGATAGATCACCACGGCCTGACCAACCCCCCACAGAGAGATGATGATCACCGAGGGCTTGGCCCAGGCCGGGTCGGAGAGCCACCCCGGCCCCACAATGTGGAACCACTTCCACAAGAGCGCGTTGAGAATGCCCAACTGCGGGTTGAACACCCACAGCCAGAGAATGCCCAGCGCCACATCGGGGACCAGGACGGGCAGGAAGTAAATCGTCCGATAGACGGACACGCCCTTCACCTTCATGTTGAGGAGGAGGGCGATGCTCACGCCCCACACAAGGCCGAGGGGCAGGGCGAAGAACGCGTAATACAGCGTGTTGTAGATGCTCTTGATGAACTTTTCGTCGTTGGTGAACAGCGTCAGGTAGTTCCGGATACCCGCCCACTTTGGCGCCTGGAGGATGCTATAGTCGCAAAAGCTGTAGTACAGCGACGAAAAGATGGGGTATACGTAGAAGAGGAGCAACCCTAGGATCCAGGGCGCTGCAAACAGAAGACCGTTCACAATGTTGCGCTGCCGTTGGGTACGCAACAGCCGACGCGGCAGTGCAGACGCTTCGGCCATCATCTCGCCTTCCTTAACAATGTATGACGGGGGGGAGGGAGGTCCCTCCCCCCACTCGCCTGCCGCTCAGGCGCCTCAGGACTGGTACTTCTTCATCTCCTCGTTGGCGCGCTTGGTCACGTCATCGAGCGCCTCCTGCGGGGTCTTGGTCAGATGCACGATGAGGTCCCGTGCCTCTGCCAGCGCCGTCCACAGGAACTGGCCGATCGGCAGCGGCGGCCGCGCATCGGCGATGGGCAGCAGGTCCATAAAGACCGCATGCCACTTGTTCTCGCGGAAGCGCGGATCCTTGGCCGATTCCACTCGTGTCGGGATATGGCTGGTCTCGACACAGAACTTGACCATGTTCTCGACGTTGGTGAAGAAGCTGATGAACTCCCAGCCGGCGTCGACGTTCTTGGCGCCCCGCGGGATGACGAGCGACCAGCCGCCAGCCCAGGTCGCAACGCGCCCTCCGTCCTTGGGATAGGGCATGGGGATCACGATGTACTCCATGTCCGGCGCGTAGCGCTCCTGGACGGAGGCGATCCGCCAGTCGCCATCGTAGGTCATGGCCAGCTGGCCCATCACGAAGGGCTCCTGGGCCTCCTGGCCGAAGGCCTGGGAGAAGGAGTCGATGGTTGCGATGTCGTACTTCTTGGAGTAGGAGGCCATCCACTCGCAGGCGGCAACGATGCGCGGGTCGTTGGCCGTGACCTGCTGCTTCTCCTCGTCAAAGAACTTGCCGTTCCAGGTAAAGCCGTAGGAGTAGATCCAGCCCTGCTGCGCCCAGGGGATGAACCCGGCGGTGATCAGCCGAGGACCCTCGTACTCGAACATCGCCTCAGCCCACTGATCGAACTCGTCGACGTACTTGGGCGGATTGTTGATGTCTAACCCGGCCTTCTGCGCCTTCTCAACGTTGATGTACACGGCGCGGTCATCGGTGTCGTGCGGGAGTGCCCAGAGCCTGCCCTTCCAGCCGCTGGCTTCCTTCCAGGCAAAGGGGAAATAGTCCTCAGCCTTGATGCCCGCGGCGTTGGCCAGCTCGGTCAGGTCGGTGAGTGAGTTCTCGGCCGCCCATGTTGGCACGATGAAGCGATCAAAGTAGGCACTGTCGGGCGGGGTGCCTCCGGCGATGGCTGTCAGCAGGGCCTCCGACATCTGCGTCTGGCCGGTCGTGGGCTTGAAGACCATGTTGACCTGGATCTTCTCGCTCTGGGCGTTAAAGTCATCCAGAATGGCCTTCTTGCTCTTGGCCCACGCGCTCTCCGGCGTGCTGGGATCCCAGAAGTCGATGACCAGCTTGCCCGCTGGCGCCGGCTCGGCCTGCTTCACCTCGGTCGGCTTGGGGGCTTGCTCGGTAGGTTTGCCGGCCGGTTGGGCGGGCTGGCAGGCCATGAGCACTACCACCCCCGTGGTAGCGGCGGCCTGCTGTAGTAGCGCTCGTCGAGTGATCGCCTTGCTCATGGGTCACGCTCCCTTCGCTTGTGGAAAAGGATATGCTGCCGCCGACCTCTGATGAGGTACGGCCCTACGGACCGCTCCTGCCACAGGAAGTAAGGCTGTGCGCGCCGATCAGGAGCGGCTCCCATCCGTTGCCAGACGCCTGCACGCGCCTGCGCCCACGGACGCCCTCCTCCCGAAGCAGTTCGCGCCATGCGTCGCGTGGCACACCGCCCGTTTGCGCGCCCTTGCCGGGTGTGCTAGAATGCTTGCAGAGTTGGGAGCCTCTGCGCACAGACGCCACTTCGCCTCTGTTGGCAACACGGTTGCATCCACAGTATAAGGGCAGATCCCCATCGGTGCCAGAGCCCGAGTGCCAGATTGGCGACGCTCCAGTGCCAGTTTCGGCCCGGCTGCGTCCTGTTGTGGAAAGAGGATCCGATGCCTGTCCAGGCCGAGTTCCTGAAGCAGGTCCGCGACGTTCTCAACCACCTTCACGACTACCCCTACCTCGAGACCCACCCCCTGGCCCTCCGCTTCTGGCCTGAGGAGCGGGCGGAAGGGCCCAACCGCGCACAGCGGCTGCATCGCCTGCTTCTGGAGAGCATCGAGTCCCTGAACCCTCCGGCACGCTCCAGCGTGACTCCATCACAGACGGAGCACTACCTGCTGCTCGTCTACCGCTACGTCGAGGGGCGCGAGGTGGCGGAGATCATGAAGGAGCTGGGCTACAGCCGGCGGCAGTTCTTCCGCGAGCAGCGCAAGGCCCTGCTGCGCCTCGGGGCCCTCCTGTGGCAAAAGCTCCCACAATCAAGCCCGACGCCTGTGCAGAATGACGACCTGCTCTCCAGCGAGGCCGAGCGCGTCCTGCTGCAGCGCGAGACCATCCATCTCGGCGAGCTGGCGCGGGGAGTGCTGTCCTCCGTTGCCGCTCTTGCCCAACAGCACCACGTCGTCCTTGAGAGCACTCTGCCCGAGCACCTGCCGGCGGTCTGTGCCAACCGCACGTTGCTCCGGCAAGCTATCCTCAGGATACTGAGCCAGTTGATCACCGGCGCCGACCTCCGCAGGGTCTCCCTCGAGGCGGCCCATGGCGGCCCGGGTGTGATCATCTCGGTCAGGGGCTCGCAGCGCTCTGCACCACTGACAGAGGGCCGGTCCGACCACGACCTGGATCAGGCGCTGAGCACGGCGCGTCGGCTGATCGAGATGATGGGCGGTCAGTGGCTGGCCTTTGAGCGCGACACCAGGGCATGCACCTGCCGCTTCAGCCTGCCGCCAGACGCCGAGAAGGTTCTACTGACGGTCGAAGACAACGAGGCCGTGATCCGCGCCTTTCGCCGCTACCTCACCGGCTACGGCTATCAGGTAGTTGGCGCTACCAGCGGCCCCGAAGCGCTCCGTCTGGCGAGGGAGCTCCGGCCGGCCGCCATCGCCCTCGACGTGATGATGCCCTCGCAGGATGGCTGGGAGGTGCTGCAGGGGCTCAAGAACGACGAGGCCACCCGCGACATTCCCGTCATCATCTGCTCGGTGCTGGATGACCGGGAGCTGGCCTACTCCCTTGGCGCTGCGGCCTATCTCCCCAAACCGGTGACGCAGGCCGACCTGCTGTCGGCGCTTGCGGCCCTGCCGGCTGGGCCGCGAGGCGGCCGCTGAGGCCGGGGGCAGCCGCCCGGTCGACTCCTCAGGGCGCCACCTCTGCCGGCTGGGCCGCTGCTGGGCCCGAGGCCGTTGCGAGCTGCGAAGGCGGCGTGCAGGTAGCCTCGAGGATGTGGCGCAGATAGCTGAGCGCCTCCTCGTTGCTGAATCCCGGCTGGCGCGACACGTGGATTACGCCCCCGCTCAGGCGCCGCTCGACCTCCGGCGTGTGCTCCTGCGCGGTGATGATCGCTACGGGGATGGAGTTCAGCTCCGGGTCGCCACGCATCCGCGCCAGCACCTCGCGTCCGTCCATGCCGGGCATGACCAGGTCAAGGAGCACCAGATCGGGGCGCTCACGCCTCATGGCCCGCAGGCCCGCCTGGCCCCGGTGAGCGCGCCGCACCTGCCAGTCCCGCCCGGCAGAGCGTATCATCCGATGCAGTATCTGCGCTACCCGTGGGTCGTCGTCGATCACCAGCGCCCGCCGTGCACCGGTGCCGAGCCGGTCCAGGAGGTCGACCACCTCCTGGCGCGAGATCGGCTTTACCAGGTACTCGACCACGTTCAGGTCCTGCCGGAGATGCTGCTCGGTCACCAGCGGGCACAGAATCACCGGCACCGACTGGTCCGCCAGCAACCGGCGCACCTGCCTGGCCGCAACCCACGCCTCTCGCCCCTGGGCCGAGTTGACGAGCACCGCTTGCGGATGCATCTCGAGGGCAAGCATGCGTATCCGGGTCAGGTCGGTCACCGGCACGATCCGGTAGGCCTCCAGAGCCTGCTCCAGCAGGCGGACACCGCCGGCATCCTGGCCAACCACAAGCAGCGTGCGGCCGCGTCCGGAAGGCTTGATCAGGGTCAGGCTGCTTCGCTGCAAACCGGTGGGTGCCAGTCCGTGCCCATCCAGCGGAAGCGTAAAGTGAAATCTGGACCCCTGACCCGGTATCCCTTCGCTTTCTACCCAGATGCGCCCGCCGTGCATCTCCACAAAGCGCTTGCTGATCGCCAATCCAAGCCCGGTGCCATCGCGCTCACGGGTGATCGTGCCATCGAGCTGTCGGAACTCCTGGAAGACCTTCTCGTGGTCCCCGGGCGCGATGCCGATGCCGGTATCGGCGACCGTGACCCGCACCTGCCGGCCCTCCTGCACGGCCTGCACCGTGATCGAGCCCCGCGGCGTAAAGCGTCGGGCGTTGTTCAGGAGGTTCAGCAGCACCTGCCGCACGCGTGCCCGGTCTATGAGCACCCGCGGCAGCCCTTCGGGCATCTCGGTGCGCAGCTCGATCTCCTTCCCGCGGACGAGCGGCCTCACAATCTCGAGGGCTTCGGACACGACTTCGGCCAGGCTCACCGACTCCAACCTGAGCCTCATCCGCTGGGCTTCGATCTGCGAGAGATCGAGAACGTCATCGATCAGATGCAGGAGGGCCTGGCTGGCCCGGTAGATCTCCCGGACATCGCCGAGGTACTCGGGGGGCAGGGGAACGCCGCCGTAGCTCTCCGGCGAGAGATACATCATCTCGCTAAAGGCGACGATGACGTTGAGTGGCGTTCGCAGCTCGTGGGAGACGTTGGTGATGAACTGCTGCTTCAGCAGACGGGCTTCCTCGGCAGCCTCGCGCGCCTGGGCCAGGTCATAGTTCATGTGCTCGAGGCGCTGGCACGCCTCATCCAGCGCCTTGGCCGTCCGTGCCAGCTCGGCACGCCGCTCGCGCAGCTCCCGCTCGTTCCGTTGCGCCGCCTGCGTCCGATCCCAGGCCCAGTGCAGGGCGATGTAGAGATTGCGCACGGCAAGAGCCGAGGTGGCTCCGACTGCTCCGATCACGAGGGTGGGCGCAACAAGCTCGTGCGAGATGAGCGGGTACCGCCAATGGAGCACGCCCACGGCCACGACCAGCCCCCCACAGAGCAGGGTTGCGGCGACGACGGCGCGCAGCTCGAACAGCAGGCCAGTCAGCGCCACCACGACGGCCAGCAGGTAAGGCGTCACCCCAAGGCCCTGCAGCCACACGTGGTGCACGGCTCCCGCAGCCATCCCGGCCAGTGCCGCCACACTGGCCAGGGTAGGGTGCGAGTGGCGCAGCACAAAGGCCACCACAAGCCCTAGGGCCATGAGGACCGGTCCGCGCCAGATGGCGCCAAACTCATCGCCGCCGGGGAAGAGCGTGGCGCACCAGACATACCATCCCAGGACGGCGAACGCCAGCACATTCTGCAGCGCTTCCTCTCGGAGGTGCACCAGGTCGCCGGGAGCTACCCGGTCCCTGGCCACAGCCCGGTCATATGCGGACATAGGTGGCTGCTCCTGTACCATCAAAGAGGCGGCTCGGCACAAGCCTCCTGCCCGGCCAGCCCCATCGACCTGCCGAGGGGGACCGGCGCACGAGTCTGCGAGCGCACACGAGGATGCGGCGGCTGCGCCGCCGCACACGGGCCCACCTTAGGAGGCCAGGCCGCAGGCGTCGGAGGGATGTGAGCTCATCCCAGTATAGCGCGTTTTGATGGACGACGAAAGCATGGGGGATGCGGCGAGGGCGGGCGATGCGGGCCCGCGACGCGATGCTCACATTGTGGCGAGTTGGGGAACGAAGGAGCGCGCACGGACCGCAGCCCCTGGCGGGGCTGGACCCAGTGCGAGAGTCCGCTCTCGGGTGAGGGTTTGGTGCCACAAGCCGTGTTGGCGGCCGCGCCGTCGCGGAACTGCCTGCCAGAGAAGGCCTACTCCTTCACCGACCCGAGGGTGAGGCCAGCGATGAACTGGCGCTGCATAAGCAGAAAGAGGGTCACTACCGGCAGCGACACGAGCGTAGATCCTGCCAGAAGCATCCCGTACTCGATTTTGCCACCTGAGCTAATGCCTATAAGGGTGGCAAGGCCGACCGGCAGGGTATAGCGCGCCATGCTGCGCATAATGACAAGGGGCCACAGAAAGCTGTTCCAGGAGCCGAGGAAGGTGTATACAGTGAGCGCGCCCAACGCCGGGCGCAGCAGCGGCAACACGATCCGCCAGTAGATACCAAACTCCTGGGCTCCGTCAATGCGCGCGGAATCCAGCAACTCGGAGGGTATGCTGGCCATGAACTGCTTCATCATGAAGATACCGAAGGCCGGTGCCATAAAGGGCACAATCAGCGTCGCGTACTTGTCGATCATTCCAAGTCTGCTCACCATGACGAACAACGGAATTAGAACGACGCCGAAGGGGACGATCATCGAGGCGATAAGGATGTTGAACAGCACTTCGCGTCCCCAAAAGTCGTACTTGCCAAAGCCAAAGCCGGCCAGCGAGCTGAAGAAGAGAACTGCCAGAGTCGCGATCGTTGCTACCCACAGGCTATTGCCGTACCACCTTGGGAATAGTGTCGTCCGGAAGAGATCAAGATAGTGCCTGAAGATCCACCGGTCCGGCAACAGAGCGGGCGGGTAGCGAAAGATCTCAGTCGTTGTCTTGAACGAGCTCAAGACCATCCAGAGGAAGGGCAACACGGTGATCAGCGCGCCAATGATGAGCAGCGCATGTACAACGATGGCAAAGGCCGACCTCCATGCTTTCGCCACAGCACACCTTCCTGAGCCTGCTAGTCCTCCTGGAACACACCGAAGGAGCGCATCTGCAACCAGGAGAAGAAGAAAATGAGCGCAAACATCACAAAGCCGATCGCCGACGCATAGCCGAAGCGAAGGTACTGCGACAAACCAACACGATAGAGATAGTTGGCAATGCTTAGGCTCGAGTCTACCGGCCCTCCGTTCGTCAGCATGTACGGCTCCTCGAATATTTGCGCGGAGCCGATCAACACGATCACGGCGACGAAGAGCAGCACAGGGCGGAGGGTTGGAATGGTGATCTCCCAGAACATCTGCCAGCGATTCGCGCCATCAACCATCGCTGCTTCATAGAGCGTCTGTGGTATGGTCTGCAGCCCAGCCAGGAAGTAGATCGCATTGAACCCGGCCCATCGCCAGGTGACGAGGCCCAGCACGGCTAACTTGGACCACTGTCTGGAGCCCAGCCAGTTGATGGGATCGATCCCCAGGTAACCGAGGACAGTGTTGAGGAGTCCTGACCGCTGATTGTAGAGCACTAGGAAGACGATCGAGATCGCAACAGAAGAAGTCACGATCGGGGTGAAGTAGATGGTGCGCAGCGTGTCCTTAAAGCGGACGAGTCGGGCGTTCAGGGCTACCGCCAGCAGGAGCGAGATCGGCGTCACCACGAACAGGCTCGTCCCGGAGTAAAAGGCCGTGTTGCGCAGTGCTTTCAGAAAGACGGTATCGGTCAGAAGCTCCTTGAAGTTGCTGAGGCCGACAAACTTGAGCGGCCCGATGCCGTTCCAACTATGCAGCGACAGATAGAGGGCAAAGACCCCAGGGCCCAAGAAGAAAACGATAAACAGAATGTAGAACGGCGCAATGAAGAAGTAGGGCGCCAGACGCCGCTGGTTTCGCTGCCACCAACTCGGTCTCTGTACCGTCACGGCCGTCATCGTGCGTGTCACCTCTGGAGGAAGGAGTGGGGTTGCGGCAGGGTAGTGGGCTTACCTCCGCAACCCCACAGGCCTGAGCTACTCTCCCTTGGCCACGATCGCCTTGATGTTCTCGTCCGCGGCCTTGATCGCCTGCTCGGGGCTGATCTCGCCAGCGAACGCCATGGTGCACTGGTTGGCGAGCTCGGTCATGGCCTCGCTCCAGTACGGACTCTGCCACTGGATCGGGATGTCGGGAGCCACCGATGCGAACACGGCCCCCACCTTCTGGCCGCCGCAGTAGGGCTCCTCCAGGTCCACCACACCCGGGTCTGTCATGGCCTCGATCATGTGCGGGAAGTAGTGGATCTTCTGGAAGCGGAGCACCTGGCTCTCTTTGGTCATGTAGGTGTAATGCAGCAGGCTCCAGACCACATCCGCATGCTTGGAGTGCTTGGTGATCGCAAAGCCGGTGCCTCCCCAGGTCGAGGTCTTGTGTCCGCCCTTCGGCCAGAGGGGCAGCACGCTCAATCGCCACTTGCCCGCCATGTCAGCAAGCTGCGGCTTGAGGGTGGCGTCCAGGTACCAGTCGGGCATGATGGCGCCGGCTGCCAGGCCATCCTTGTAGGCTGCATAGGTGCCTGCTCCCCAGAAGCTGTCGGCGCCCGTCTTCAGGAACACCTTGTCCTTGTTGGCGCCATCGACGAGGAACTGAAGCACCTCCACCGCCTCAGGTGTGTTGAGGGTGACCGAGCCGTCCTCGGCAAAGATGTTACCGCCCCGCTGCTGGAAGAGCTCCATAAAGAGCCCGTTTCCGAGGTCGTCAACTGGGGCCATGCATTTACCGCTAGCGGCCAGTTGCTTGCCAGCAGCCAAGAAGTCGTCCCACGTCTTCAGCGGCATCTGTATGCCGGCGGCATCGAGGATCTCCGGCTGGTACCAGTAGCCCACGGGGCACAGGGCACTTTCGACGCCGTATATCTTGCCCTTGTGCATGTACGGCGTCCAGCGGCCCTCGACGAACTTTTTGCGCTCGTCGCCTATCCACTCGGTGAGGTCGACCAACCCTGTCTCGGCGATGTCCCCTTTCATAAAGCGGGAGAAGGCACTGATCTCGATGCCGACCAGGTCTGGGGCACCGGAACCGGCAGCCAGGTTGGCCAGCACCTTCGTGAAGACTTCGTTATAGGGTATCTGCTGAAAGTCGAAAGTGAACTCGTACTGCGGCCAGTCGTTCTTCCAGGTCTCACCGCGGAACGTGAAAAAGTCGACGTAGAGCTTGTCGTGAGTCCACAGAGATATAGTATACTTCTCCACTTGCGGCGCTACTGTGGCCGCTCCGGCCTGGGACTGCTGGGCGGGCTTGGCTGCTGGCTTCGGCGCGCAGCCAGCGAGCAGGGCTCCGCCCGCAGCAGTCGCTACCAGGCCCAGAAAACGGCGGCGGCTGACCGCCTTGCTGCTGAGGATGTTGCTAGACATCAGTCCTTTTCTCCTCTCCCCGGCACACCTTCGCCCAGACGTACAATGCTCCATGCAGGCACGGAACTGCAGTGCTCGTGAAAGAGCCGTCGGGAGCACAGGAGTGCGGAATGGACAGCACAGGGCTTTACTCCTCCAGGCGCACCTCGCGGCAGCCTGCTGGTCAGCAGAGCCATGGAGACGGGGCCCCGCGCGCTCATCCCCAATGCCCGCCCTCCTGCAGGAGACCAGACCCGGATGGCCTTGGCCGGGGCCCCGGGCTCAGGTCCTACGTACTGTTGCAGCCTGCTGCGTCCTATGGTAAAGTACCGACACAGAAGACCTGCGCGCAGCCGCGAGAGTGCTTGCTGCAATAGTATAGCACAGGAACCGGCCCGATGGATGAGCAAACGGTCGAATCGAGGTCAAGAAACGGCCATCGCGCAGCGAGGGTGGGGGACCAGATCGCTCCGCTCGTGCGCCAGATTCGTCGGGCGCTGCATAACCTCTATGACCCCGGTGAGCTGCGGCGCAGCCCTCTTATAGGCCTCCTCGACCTCGAGGCGCAAGGAGGGGCGGCGGCGCTCCGCCGTATCCTTCTCGAAGGCATCGAAGCCCTCAAGCCTCGGCCAGAGACGCCGCCAGACGCGAAGGGATGGCGTGTATACCGCGCCCTCTACCACCGATACACGGAACAGTTCACACCTCAGCAGGTGGCGAGAGCCTTGGGCCTCAGCGAGCGCCAGTTGCGTCGGCAACAGAGCATCGCACTCCGCGCCCTCGCCGAGCTCCTCTGTACACGATACGGGCTGCGGCCGGATGGCACTCGCGGGCAGCCTCGGTCTGCAGAGGGCGCCGACGACATGCAGGCGCCAACCCGCGAGCAGGAGCTTGCGTACCTGGGCAAGTCGTTGCCCAGCGAGGCTGTGGCGGCCGAGACGGTGATACATGCGGCATTGCGAACTGCAGCGCCGCTCCAGCATGCCTTGCGGGTGCAGGTGGAGTGCATCCTCCCACCCACACTCCCCCGCCTGGCCGGGCAGGCGCCTACACTGCGGCAGGCGCTCTTGAACACACTGACGGCAGCCCTTCGAGCCGTGCCGGGCGGAAAGGTGCGCATCGCAGCCGAGGCGCGCGGAGGGGAACTGTGCATCGAGGTGCGCCCGATCGGACACGGCTCGCCCGGCCATGAAACAGAGCGCTGCACCGAGAGCCTCGATATGGCGCGAAAACTGGTCAGCCTCTCCGGTGGCTCGCTGCAACTGGTCGACAGTGCTCCGGGTGATGGACCCTTCCGGGCCCGGCTGATACTGCCCGCCCTCGAGCAGGTGGCCGTGCTCGTCATCGACGATAATGCAGACACTCTGCAGCTCTTCCAGCGATACCTCTCCGGCACGCGCTTCCCGTTTGTGGGCACCCGCGACCCGGAACACGCCCTCGCGCTGGTGGAACAGGTCAGGCCGCGGATCGTGGTTCTGGATGTCATGCTGCCGGGCGTCGACGGCTGGGAGGTCCTCGGCAGGCTGCGCGAGAACCCCGCGTCCCGCCACATACCGGTCATCGTCTGCACGATTCTGGCCGAACAGGACCTCGCCCTGGCTCTTGGCGCGGCCGACTACCTGCGCAAGCCGGTCAGCAGGACGGACTTTGTCGCCGCACTGGACCGCCAGGCTCGTCTCCTGGCGCGAGCGCCCTCCAGATAGCGTCAATACATGCCAGCACCTGATGACATGCCAGCCCACCCCCTTGTGTGACCGAGACGGCATTGGAGACGATGGGCTGCCCGGCCGGATCGCGCGCCGAGATCACCACCACAGGGATGTTCCTGAGCCCCGGATCCTCTCCCCATACTTCCAGCAACCGGAACCCGTCCATCCCCGGCATCACCAGATCGAGCAGAATGACGTCTGGCCTTCTGCGGCGGAGGATGCGCAACGCCTCTTCCCCGCTGCTCGCGGTCAGCACCGTGTAATCGTCGCCAGCTGAGGCCAGCATCCGCCAGAAAAGCCTCAGGGCCTCCGGCTCATCGTCGACCACCAGCACTGTACCGCCATGGATGCCGAGGCGTTCGAGCGCGCCGAAGAGGTCGGCACGGGATATCGGCTTGACCAGGTACTCGGAGACCCCAAGCGCGTCCGCGGCCTCGGGAACTCCTGGCACCGAGCAGATGATCGCCGGGGTGCCGCGCGGCAGCGCGGACGAGGCGCTGAGGCGCTGCAGAGCCTGCGCCACTGAGGAGTCATTCACCAGCAGGGCCTGCGAGGGGACACGCGCAAGCTCCCGGGCGGCTTCATCCTCATCCGTGACGGCCGCTACTTCGACCCCCGGCAGATAACGGGCCACCAGCCGGCCCAGCGAGCCTGCCGGGTCGAGGACGACGAATCGTGGCCGCAACACCGGCACGGGTGCCAGAGAGGGCTGCGAGCGCTGTCCGTACTCCCACTCGGTGGTCAGCCAACGAATGGCGTTCTCGTCCCCAGGCGGCGTTGGCTCGGCGGGCAGGCGGAAGTAGAACGTAGTGCCGCGCCCCTTCTCGCTCTCGAGCCACAGGGTGCCGCCGTGCAACTCGACAAAGTGCTTGCTGATTGCCAATCCGAGGCCAGTACCGCCGTATCGTCGGCGCACAGACCCATCCAACTGCTGGAAGGGCTGGAAGAGCTTCTCTCGATCTTCAGCCGCAATCCCCGGGCCCGTGTCAGAAACGCTGACGACGACCTCGTGGCCCTCCTGCCAGGCGCGAACCTCCACTCCGCCTCGTTCGGTGAACCGTCCTGCATTGGAGAGCAGGTTGAGCACGACTTCGCGAATGCGCGTGCGGTCGCAGAGCGCCGTCAGGCCGGAGGGAACGTGCATGCGTAGATACAGCCCTTTGCTCTCAAAGAGGGGGCGGACAGCCGTCACAGCTGCTTCGATGATCTCGGTCAGAACCACGCGTTCGCTGGTCAGGGCCATGCGCCGGGCCTCGATCTGGCTGAGGTCCAGCACATCGTCGATGAGGTCGCTGAGGTGCTGGCTGTTGCGCAGGATGATCTCCAGGTCTGCCAGAAGCGCTGGAGGGATCGCGCTGCCGTAGACCTCGGGCGCCTGGGTGATCATCTCGCTGAAACCGATGATCATGTTGAGTGGCGTGCGCAGTTCGTGGCTCACATTGGCCACGAACTGCTGCTTGGCCGCCCTGGCATTCTCTGCCTCCTGACGCAGACCCTGAGCCAGGCGGTTCAGCCTGGTAAGCTGCAGGTTGGCGTCGGCCAGGTCTTTCAGGGTCTGCTTGAGCTGTACCTGGTAGTCGCGAGCACGCTCAAGCAGGGTGCGGCTCCGCTCATAGCTGGACCAGGACCACTGCAGGGCGGTGAACAGCGGCCTCTGCATGAGCCACACCAGCCCGAACACCCCCCAGACGCCTACAGCCGTCACGATGCGGAGCGCCGCTTCGCCAGGCAGTACAGCAGGCGGTGCCCACGCAAGCAAAGCCGTACAGATCGACATGATCGCTACACCGGCTGGAACGCTCACCGTCGAGGCAGCCAGCGGAGCCGGGAGAACAAGGAGGAAGGTTGCCTGCTCCACGCCGAGCCACGACACCACGAGCAGGTCTGCGGCCAGGAATCCGACGGCTAACGCCCAGCCAGAGGCGAGGGTGCTGAGCCTGCCCGCTCCCCACACCACAGCGGCCAACAGCCACAGGAGTATGCCGAGCCATTCGGCGCGCTCCGGTGCGTGGAGGTGTCCCGAGAGGCCGAGAAGCGCGACGCCTCCGAGCAGCAGAGGAGGAAGCCCCGCCCGGATGGCTCGTTCGCGCAGCTGTGCGAGCAGCCATTGCATTTCAGGGAGCTGCGCTGGCGGGGTAGGCACCTCGTGAATGGACATGGCTCCTCCTCGTCAACTGCGGCGCCTCGGTGGCCCTGAACATCCCGGCACGCCACTGATCCTTCACCAGGCCGGCCCGGCATTGCTCGGCCAGCGCCGCGAACGTTGCGCACTCGAGGCCCCGCTGCCCACGACGGCGAGGCAACCCGCTGACTCGGTGTCGCAGGCAGCGATATAGAGGGCCATGGGCCAGGCTCCTTGGCCTTCAGGCGAACTGGAAAGGCTATTGGCGGCCTGCAGCCGGCTCCCTCAGCTCCTCCCGGTGCAGCCTTCCCCGGGCCAGGGAAGCCAGCACGCCGCCTGTGCAGAGGATGGCCGAGCCGGTGTAGATCATGCGTGCGCTCTCCAGGAACCGCCCATAGCTCTCGGGGGAGATCTGGACCCGGCCGATGTGCAGGGCAAAGACGAGCATGGTCATGCCCATGCTGAACATCTGCCCGGTCAGCCGCATCGTGCCCACCATCCCGGAGGCCAGGCCGTAGCGCTTGCGACCCACTGAGCCCATGATGGCGTTGGTGTTGGGGGAGGAGAAGAGCCCGAATCCCAGTCCAAGCACGATGAGGCAGGCGATGACGAAGGCGAGCGGTGTGCCATCGCCCAGAGTCGCGAGCATGACCAGGCCGACGACCGTCAGGGCCATGCCCGCAGAGGCCACGATCCGGGGCTCGAACCGGTCGGAGAGGTGGCCCGCCAGCGGGGAGAAGAGCGCCATCACGATCGGCTGTGCCACCATGATGGCGCCCGCATCCCGGGGCGAGAGCCCCTTGATGTACTGCAGATAGAGGCTGAGCAGGAGCCCTACGGCGGTCGTCGCCCCATAGTTCGCCCAGGCGGCCAGGTTCGAGAGGGCAAAGACAGTGTTCTCCCGGAAGAGGCCGATCTCCAGCACCGGGCTCGTCGTCCGCGCCTCCCAGAGCACAAAGGCGATCAGCGCCAGGGCGCCCAGCCCCAGAAGCCCGGCCCCGGTGGCCCTGGGCAGGCTGGAGAGGCCATAGACCAGGGCGACGAGCGCCAGCGCGTACATGACCGAGCCGGGAAGGTCGAACGCCTCTCCCCGCGCCTCCGCCCAGTCGCCTCTGATCCGCCAGGCAGCCAGGATGGCGAGCATGAAAGCCAGAGGCATCGTGACCCAGAAGATGCTCCGCCAGCCCAGGTGCTGCGTGAGAAAGCCTCCTGCCGTAGGTCCGACCGAGAGCCCCACGTACACGGCCGCCACGTTGATCCCGAGCACCCTGCCCCGCTCCTGCGGTGGGTAGACCGAGGTCAGCATGGCTGTGCCCGTGCCAAAGATCAGTGCGCTGCCGGCTCCCTCCAGGGCTCGACAGGCGATGAGCATCGTGCCGGAGGTAGAGAGCGCCGAGAGGATGGTCGAGAGGGCATAGGTGAGGACCCCGGCGATAAAGACCTTCCTCCGGCCCACGATGTCGGCCAGGCGGCCGAACGGGACGAGAAAGGCGGCCGCGGCCAACGTATAGGCGGTCGAAACCCACCCCAATGAGACGGCATCGACTCCAAACTCCCTGGCGATGGACGCCAGGGCGATATTGATCGATGAGCCCATGAAGGGCGTGAGGAAGGAGGCGGTAGCCGCCACCAGGAGTACGTTTCGCTTTTCGGTGCTACTTCTCAAGGAGATGACCTCGCAAGTCGGCTCCTGTGCCCGCAAGCGGGCCGGATGGGATCACACTCCCGGCTATGGCTTCTGAAAGGAGCTGGCCATGTCGCCGATCGGGCCGGGCGCTGACGCCTTCTTATTGGGGCGCGACGTCGCGATGAGGCCCTGCAGGAAGGCCTCGTAGGCGGCGCCGTCGAGGGGTAGCTCGATCGTCTGGCCGGTAAAGTGTGAGTAGAGCATGGCGTTGGCGAGCTCTACGGAGCGGATGCCCTCCTCCGCCGGAGCAATGAGCGGCGTGCCGTCGAGGATCGCATCGACAAAGTTCTGGGTGATCTCCACGTGATGACCGCCATCGCCCGCCACGGGAATCTCGATCCGCGTGACGTCCGGCTTGGAGAAGGGTGCCGGGCTCGTGCGAGAGAACTCGCTGGCCGGGACCTCGTTTCGGTAGAAGGTGAGTTGCCCGAACTCGAGCACCAGCTTCCCCAGGTCTCCGGCGATCTCGAGGCGGTTGGTGCCTGGCGCCTCACCGGTGCTGGTGATGAGCACGGCCGTCGCCCCGTTTTCGTACTCAAAGTAGGCGGTGACCTCGTCCTCGACCTCGATGTCGTGGTACTTGCCCAGGCCGCAGAAGGCGCGCACGCGGACCGGCATGCCCACAATCCACTGGAAGATGTCCAGGTTATGCGGGCACTGGTTCACCAGCACCCCTCCGCCCTCGCCCTTCCAGGTGGCACGCCAGGTTCCGGAGGCATAGTACGCCTCGGGGCGAAACCAGTCGGTGATGATCCAGCAGGCCCGCTGGATGCGGCCCAGCTCTCCGGAAGAGACCAGCCGCTTGATCTCCCTGTAGTGGGGCGTCGTGCGCTGCTGGAACATGGCCGCAAAGACCTGGTCCTTGCGCCTGTGCGCGGCGATCAGCCGCTCGGCGTCGGCCTTGTGCACCGAGATCGGCTTCTCCACGAGGACGTGCAGCCCCTGCTCGAGGGCATCGCAGCCAATCGTGGTGTGGAAATAGTGCGGTGTGGCGATGAGCACGGCGTCCACAGCGCCGGAGCGGATTAGCTCCCGGCTGTCCGTAAAGGTCTTGAGCTCCTTATAGGGCTCGAGGCGCGCGGGGTCGGCGTCGCTCACCGCCGTCAGGCTGGCGCGGGCCACGCAGCCCTCCAGCAGGTACCGGGCATGGAAGCTCCCCATGCCTCCCACGCCGATGATTCCGATACGAACGTGGTCCATGTCCTGACTCCTTGCGAGTACCCCGGGGTTCCCGGAGCTCCATGTCGGGCAGCGAAGCCTGCCCTGGCCAGGTGGCAGCCGGGTGTTCAGCTCCAGCCTCGCCTGGCGCGGCCGCCCAACCGTTCAGCATCGGGCCAGCGCGGAGCGTGTAGCCCGATCCCTGCTCCGGGAAGCACCCAAACCCCTGAACAAGGCTTACCACCAGTCATTGCGGGGGTAGTACACCCGCCGCACACGGCGGGCAAAGACCCTCACGGTGAGCGCCCCCGCCACAAAGCCGCCGACGTGGGCCCACCAGGCTACCCCGCCATAGGTCCGAACACCGAGTGCCCCGGAAAGGCTGAAGAGGCCGTTGAAAAGCTGGGAAATGAACCAGAAGCCGATAAAGACCAGCGCGCTGACCTCCATCAGCGACGGCAGGAAGAAGAGCGGTACAAAGGTGAGGATGCGCGCGTGTGGGAAGAGCACCACGTAGGCCCCCATCACTCCGGAGATGGCCCCGCTTGCTCCGATGGTCGGCACTCGCGAGCCCGCGCTCACCAGGGCATGGACAAAGGCCGCCGCTACTCCGGAGAGGAGGTAAAAGACCAGGTAGCGGAAGTGCCCCATGCGGTCCTCGACGTTGTCCCCAAAGACGAACAGCACCCACACGTTGCTGATCAGGTGCCACCACCCGCCGTGCATGAACATGGAGGTGAGTACAGTCAAGAGCTGCGGCAGGCTGGGGGAGGCCCAGAGTCGTCGCGGCACCAGGCCAAGGGTGGCCGTCAGGGTGGCCAGTTGCCGGGGAGTAAGGCTGACCTCGCAAAGAAAGACGACGAGGTTGATGGCAATCAACAGCCAGTTGACCAGCGGGACGCTCCGGGAGCGGGTGGTGTCCCGAAGGGGAAACATGGCGCCTGCCTTTCCCAGCGGGTGAAAGGCACATCCGATGGTGCTGCCTGGTTAAATTCTAGTCGCGCCGGTGCGGGGAGTCAACTGAGTGGGCGACCCTGTCTGTTCAGAGTTGCGTTCCGACAGGTGGCTCGCCAACAGAAGGTGGAACCGTGTCTCTGCACAGGGGTGCAGTTCATTCTTGTGTTGGCCCGATAGAGACTTGTATGAGTGTTTGCCTCCGGCCGTGCGCAACGAAGCCGGCGACTGAAGTCGCGTTGCGCGCGCTTTGCGCGCTAGAGGCGCCTTCGGCGCCAACCGCCCGCGCAGGCGGGCGGGGCCCGTTCCCCGTCGACGACGGTCGACGGTTGGCCTTCGGGCTGCCACTAGGCAGCCCGAAGGCCCCCCAGCCCCGAATTCATTCGGTGGCCTGCTCGCCAACAGAAGGTGCAACCGAACCCTACCCAGGCGCCGCTTGCGGGACGTGCAGAGTCGTGGTACAATTCGGAGTGGAATTTCACAGCACATCTCAGAAGTCCAGAGGCGGAGATCTTGCTGCTACGAGAGCGAATCTATCAGGACCTGAAGAATGACATCCTCTCCGGGGTTCTCGGTGTCGGCGAGGTGCTCTCCGTAGACGCGCTCGCAGAGAAGTACCGGGTGAGCAAGACCCCCGTGCAGGAAGCCCTCCGCCTGCTGCAGCATGAGCAGCTGGTGGAGATCATCCCCCGCATTGGCTGTCGCGTCTCGCACCTCGGCCTGCAGGATGTTGGCGCGCTCTTCGAGTTCCGGCTGATCGTGGAGGGGGCTGCCGCCCGTCTGGCCGCCGGCCGGATCAGCGATGAGGACCTCGCCGCCCTCGAGCGGATGAACGATGGCTATCGCCCTGGCGATATCGACAGCTACTGGCGGTATCTGCGCAGCAACCGCGAGTTCCACTACCGCATCGCCTGCGCCACTGGCAACCGATGGCTCGCCCGTGCCGTCGGAGGCCTGCTGGATCAGATGCAGCGCCTCTTCTTCCTGCGCCTGGACCTGCGGGATGCTGCCGAGGAGATGGTCGAAGAGCACCGGCAGCTTGTGGCCGCCCTGCGGGCGCGAGACGGCGCGGCCGCCGAGCGGGCCATGGTCAACTCGATCGAGAATGCGCGTCGCGCGGTGATGGAAGCCGTCATGGCGGGGGCCCGGCTGCCCCCCGAGCCGAATCGCCACTGATCTGCGGGCGCCCCGGTCGGGCCGTGGGACGGCCGGGGCCCCATCGAGAGGTGATCGGGCGCGGGCCGGCCCCTTGCCCGTGCCCCATCCGTTGCCCCCTGCGGGCGAATACAGGCTCAAAGGAGAGCATACCATGCCAGAGACCATGCGCGCCATCATCAAGCCCCGACCGGGCTCCGGCCTCGAGATGACCACCGTCCCCATCCCCAAGATCGGCCCCCGGGACGTGCTGGTCAAGGTCCGTGCCACCTCTATCTGCGGCACGGATGTCCACATCTACAAGTGGGATGCCTGGGCGGCCAGCCGCATCAAGCCGCCGCTCATCATCGGCCACGAGTTCTGTGGCGATGTGGTCGAGGTCGGGAGCGCCGTCCGCTCCATCAGGGTCGGTGACTTTGTCTCGGCCGACTCGCACCGCTACGACGGGACCTGCCCCGTCTGCCGCAAGGGCCAGCCCCACATCTGCGCCAACCTGGAGATTTTCGGCGTCGACACCGACGGCTGCTTCGCCGAGTACGTCGCCCTGCCGGAGAGCTCGGCCTGGGTCAACGATCCGGGCCTCGACCCGGCCATCGCCTCCATCCAGGACCCCTGCGGCAACGCGGTCTATGCCGTGCTGGTGGAGCCGGTCGCGGGGCAGTCGGTAGCCATCTGGGGGGATGGTCCGACCGGCCTCTTCGCTGTCGGCGTGGCCCGGGCGGCGGGTGCCAGCCTGGTGGCACACATCGGCAAGTACCCCCAGCGCCTGGCAATCGGCAAGGCGATGGGCGCCGACCTCTCCATCGACATCAGCCAGCCGGGAGTTGATGTGGTCCGCACCTTGCTCCAGGCCACACAGGGCGTGGGCGTCGACGTCGTGGTCGAGATGACCGGCAATCCGCGCGCGGTCACCGAGGCCTTTGCCGCGGTGCGCAAGGGAGGACGCTTCAGCGCCTTTGGCATCCCGTCGCAGCCCATCACCGTGGACCTGAACAACCAGGTGATCTTCAAGGGCGTCACCATCTATGGGATCAACGGTCGCCAGCTCTGGCAGAGCTGGTACCAGATGGCGGGGCTCTTCCGCTCGGGGGCACTCAACGTCCTGCCGGTGATCACGCACCAGATCAAGCTGGACGAGTTCCAGCGCGGCTTTGATCTCATGACCGCCCCCGATCGCGTCGCTGCCAAGATCGTCATGTATCCGTAGGTGGGGCGGCGCGCAGGGACCGAATCCGACAATACGTGCGGAGATGGCCATCCGCACATGGCGCAGGAGCTTGCTGTGAAGTGGCATACCTTCGCGGCGCCGGAGGCAGAGGTCGAGGCACCGGATTTCTGCCTGACCTCCAGCACCGGCGACACGATCTGCGACCGGGTCTACCGCGGTCGCGCGGCGCAGGTGCTCGTCTTTGCCTCAGGCGACACGCTCGCCGACTGGACTCCGCTCCTCGCCGCGCTTTCGGAGCACGCTGAGGGCTTTGTCGGGCAGGGCGCAGTGGTGCTGGCGCTTCTGCCCGCTGCGCCCGAGGCGATCCGCGGCGTGGGGAGGGGCCTTGCCTATCACTTTCCTATCCTCGCCGATCCGGGGGCGCAGGTCCGCCGGGAGTACGAGCGTCTGCTGGCCGGCGACACGGGCACCAGCCATCTGGTCTTTGTGCTGAGCGCTCTGGGCACACCGTATGCCGCCGCGGTCAACGCCAACCCGGCCGACCCGGCGCTCTACGAACAGGTCGCGGAGTGGCTCAGGCTCGTTGCCGTCCAGTGCCCGGCGTGAGGGAGGCGCAAGGCCTCGTGCGGGCGGCTGGACGTCCGGCTCGTTCAGTGGGTTCGGGGCCGTTGGCCCGGGAGAAGAAACCATGGCTACCAACAAACTGGCGTTCATCGAAGAGGATGTCGCTGCGCTCAAGGATCAAGGCCTCTACATCAACATCCGGACCATCCAGTCGCCGCAGCAGGCCTGGACGGTGGTGGATGGCAAGAAGGTCCTCAACCTCTGCTCCAACAACTATCTCGGCCTCGCCAACCACCCCCGGCTGAAGGAGGCGGCCAAACGCGCCATCGAGCAGTACGGTGTGGGGCCGGCTGCCGTGCGCTCGATCGCCGGCACCATGGACATCCACCTGGAGCTCGAGGAGCGGCTCGCCCGCTTCAAGGGGGCGGAGGGAGTCATCTCCTTCCAGTCGGGCTTCTATGCCAACCTGGCGGTGATCCCGGCCCTCGTCGAGCGGGGGGATGGCATCTTTTCCGACGAACTGAACCATGCCAGCATCATCGACGGCTGTCGGCTGTCGCGGGCCGAGATCGTGCGCTTTCCGCACTGCGACCCGGCCGGCCTGGAGAAGGTCCTCGCCGAGCGGCGAAAAGAGTTTCGCCGTGCCATCGTGATCACCGATGGGGTCTTTTCCATGGATGGCGACATCGCCCCGCTGGACAAGGAGTACGAGATCGCCGAGCGCTACGACTGCCTCTTCATGGTCGATGACGCCCATGGCGAGGGAGTCCTCGGCCGTGGGGGGCGGGGCATCGTGGACCACTATGGCCTTCACGGCAGGGTCGATGTCGAGGTCGGCACCCTTTCCAAGGCCTTTGGGGTGGTGGGCGGCTGTGTGGCCGGAAAGAAGCTGATCACCGACTATCTGCGGCAGCGGGCGAGGCCTTTCCTCTTCTCCAGTGCGGCTACTCCGGCAGACGTTGCCGCCTGCATCGCTGCGGTGGACTTGCTGGAGGAGTCCACCGAGCTGGTCGACCGGTTGTGGGAGAACACCCGCTTCTTCAAGGCCGAGATGAGGCGCCTCGGCTTTGACATCGGGGCGAGCGTGACCCCGATCACGCCGGTGATGCTCGGCGAGGCGCCCCTGGCCAAAGAGTTCTCGCGCCAGCTCTTTGAGGAGGGCGTCTTTGCCATGTCGCTCGGCTTCCCGACGGTGCCGCGCGGCAAGGCGCGTATCCGCGTGATGATCTCGGCCATGCTCGAGCGCTCCGACCTGGAGTACGGCCTGCAGGCCTTCGAGCGCGTTGGGAAGCGGCTGGGAGTGATCGCTTAGGCGAGGAGCAGGTCGATCGCGGTTGTGAGGGCCGGCAGGGCCGTCACCAGCGGGCTGTTGAGGTAGAGCGTGCCATCGGGGAAGCCGAGCACGCGGAGGGCACGGCGGATCACGGCGAGCCGCGGCGCGGGGCTGCGCACTTCGGCCATGAGGGCCTCCGCCGCGGCCTGCACCGTCTCGATCGCATCGGGGGGCAGGCACTCCTCGGCCATCTGCAGGAGCCCCAACAGGGCGAGCACGATGTCGTCCGCGAGCGCGTCGCGCCCTTCAGGCAGCTCCTGCGCCGCGGCCAGCCGGTCGATGGCCCAGCTTGCCGCCACGATCGGGTTGCGGGCGAGGGCGATGGGGGTCAGCGGCAGGCCCTCCGGGGCAAAGTCGCGCGCGAGCGCCTCCCGGCCCTCCGTGCTCAGGACGAGCCGCCCTCCCGTCTCGCCAGCAGCGGCGAGGGTCGGGCCGATCAGCCCATAGTCGAGCAGCTCGCTCAGGGCCGCCTCGTAGGCCTCGTCCGCGAGGTGCAGGCGGGCACGAAGCGTCTCCTCGTCGCATCCGCGCTGTTCACGGTCCTCCTCTGCCAGAAAGCGCACGATCGCCCTTGCTGCCTCGCTCAGGGGCATGACAGGACCTCCGCGTGCTGCAGGTCTCGGTGCCTGCAAGGGGCACCGCGCCGGCCATTATGGACCGGAGAGGAGGGCTTGGCAAGCCGGAAAGCGCGCTCCTCCAGGCGGTTGCGGATCTCATTGGGGCCGACCCGATGATGGCGGCCCGCTGGTGCCTTTGCCGCACTGTGCGCCAGCCTAATGTGACCCACACATTGATTGCGGGTTGCGGGC
>DYEI01000396.1 GCA_020725765.1 Anaerolinea sp.
ATGGGCCATGCCCTCGCCATACGACCGAAGCAGGCTGTCCGCCCTTGAACCCCGCCGTGGCTGAGAAGGGGGCAAGGGGATGGGGTTACTGCCAGTGGGGGCAGTGCCGCGCTCACGGCTTCAGAAGGCGCGCCCGCGGCACATCTGCAAAGGCGATGGCGACCTCGAGCTGGCGGATCTGCCGGTCAAGGCGGGCGAGCGCACGGGTGAGCTGCGAGCGCCGGAGCTGCCAGTGCCAGCGCACGGGGAGGCCGAGGAGCCCACGATGCGTGGGCCCGGCGAGCTTTTCAACCAGGTCATCGCGCTCGCGGCGGGCATTCTCCTCTACCAGCAGCGTAAACCAGTAGCTGGCAAAGACCGCCGAGACCATCCCCTTGCCCGAGAGCACCCGGGTGATCTCGGTCATCATCTCGATGCCGGCATGCCGCTGGTCCTCCGTCAGGTGCGGGCCGAAGGCTACCTCAAGGCCCGAGAGCGCCTGCTGATAGGCAAGGATTCCCCTGGCCTCCAGGGCGCGGATGGCGCCCCGGTCGCGGCTCCCCGCGATCGCGCCGAGTGCCTCCTGCCCGGCCGCAAAGCTGGCCCGGGCGCGTGCAAAGACCGCCTGAGTCTGCACGTGCAGACGGTGCTGGCACTGGCTGCACGTCTGCCAGGAGAGGTCCTCGAGGAGTTCGAGCGGCGCCTTGCAGTAGGGGCATTCGCTCTCCATCTGGAGCCTCAGTAGATCTCGACCGTCATCATGGTGTTGAAGAACATGGGGAGCCAGTAGTCAAACTCGTCGGGAGTTGCCCCCTGCGCGATGAGGATGAGCTGGCCATCGCCCCAGTACACCACGCGTACCCAGCGCTTGCGGCGAGCCTCCCCCTCCAGGAAGGTAAAGCGCGCCTCCAGGGTGATCAGCGTCGAGGTCACGGACTCGTCGCGCGACTCCACCTCCACCCCGGGCATGGAGGTGAGCCCTGCCTCGAACCCCTCGCGCAGAATCGGCATATCCTTCTCGAGGACGGCATACCGCAGCTTCTTTTTTTCTGCCGAGAAGCAGGTGTTGAGGTCGCCGGGATAGGGGGAGTAGATCACCCCGTGGTGACCGTCGGCCATGTCGGTCCGGTGCCAGCCTGTGGGGAGCCAGAGGGCAAAGCCCCCCTTCTTGTCCAGGTGCTTGAACATGCCGACGTAGCGGGGAGGTTCTCTCTGCTCGGGCATTGCCTTTCTCCGTCCTGGCTATGGGGCGGTGTCCGCGGAGACCGCCGGGCGTGCACCACATTCTCTGGCACGTTGTATATTCATGGTAGCCTAGTTGGTGCGCTCTGTCAAAGAGCAACTGCTCAGTCTCGCTGCCGGGCGGCGCCGACTGGCACCTGTTGCCGCCAGCCCGCTCCCCTCCGCGGGACGGACGCCGCGGCGTCCGTCCCGCGGAGGGGGAAGACGTTACAGGGTGTTTTGGGCTCCGCTGGCGCGCCGTGGCGCGCCAGCGGAGCCCAAAACACCCATTGAGAATGACCCCTCCCCCAGCTATCCATTACCCACAACTCGGTCTGCAGAGCATCATGGGGGACGCGATAGCGCATTGAAACACCTCGAGCAGCGGCGGCGATGCACTGCAACTACGGAGTTCCCCCACCCCTGCCCCTCCCCCAGGCAGGCGCCAGGCGCCTGCCTGGGGGAGGGGTGATGACAGATGGGCGGTTTCGGGCAGTCGAGCGCGCCGCGGCGCGCTCGACTGCCCGAAACCGCCCGAAAAGAGTGTTCCCCTCCCCCTCGCGGACGCATTGCGTCCGCGAGGGGGAGGGGTCAGGGGAGGGGGCGGCTCCGCGAGGTGCTGCGCAGGCCGCGGGCGCCTGCGCTCCCCGCAGGTCACTTGTGGGTCATGGATAGCGCCGCGGCGGGGGCGGGGCTGGGGGTGGGGGTCCCTCGATGCGCCATGCCCTCGCCCTGCGAGCCAAGAAGGCGATCCGCCCCTGAGAGGCATTCCCGTAGGAGTCAGGCGCTCTCCATCCGAGCACAACACCGATCCGCAAGGGCAGCACGCTGGCCTGTCTGCCCGCCGCGCTCAAGGCGCGTCTGGCGCGGGTACCGGTGCCCCCTGATTAGCACAGAATTGACATCTGTGGTAATCTAGCAGCCAGCATGGTTATTCCAGAGCGCGTTCTGACAGGTTCGTCGCGGGTGGAGGGAGCCGTTCGGGACCAGCCACAGAGAATCCGCCGGTAGGTGAACCATGAACTCCAGAACACCGGTAGAGCCCACCAGTAACGGCCTCGCACGCAGCATGCGCGCACCCGGCCATCGGACACGCATTCTGGTCGTCGATCGCGACCCCAGCGCCCTCGCAATAGTCCGCAGCATCCTGCGCTCTCAGGACTGGGAGGTCATCCCCGCCAAGACGGCTGCCGAGGCCCTCAACAAGGCGCGCCTCGAGGGTCCAGACGCCGTCATCAGCGAGTACACACTCCCTGATATGAGCGGGGTTGACCTGTGCCAGACGCTGCGCCAACGGGTCGAGACGGCCGCCGTGCCGATCCTCATCCTCAGCGCTTCGGCCGGCGTCACGGAGCGCGTCGCGAGCCTGCGGGCCGGAGCGACCGACTACCTGGTCAAGCCGCCCGAGGCCCAGGAGCTGATTGCGCGCCTCCGCGCTGCGCTCGATCTGCGCCAGGAGAGAGTAGCTTTTGTGATCGTCGTCCTTGGCAGCAAGGGAGGCGTCGGGGCCAGCTCCCTGTCCGTGAACGTCGCGCTCGCCCTTCGCCAGGAGACGCGGCGCGGCGTGGTGCTCGTTGACGCCAGCCAGTCGATCAGCGCTGCAGACATCATGCTGAACCTGCAGCCCACCTCCAGCTTTACGCACCTCCTGTCGAGGATCGACGAGTTGGAGCCGGGCGACTTTGAGGCCATCCTCACGCCCCACTCGACGGGCTTGCAGGTGCTCGTGCAGGAGCAGGGCGTCGAGGGGATGCGCCCAGACCAGCTGCGTAAGGTTGTGCTCGTCCTGCGGCGCCTTCGCGAGTTCGTGGTCGTCGACGCGGGCCTCGCTCTCGATCGCGCCACCGAGCTGCTCCTGGACCTGGCCGACCGCGTGCTGCTGGTGCTGACTCCAGAGATCACATCCCTGCGAGGTGCTCGCTACTTCCTGGAGCGAGCACGGCAGCTCGGGCTGTCGCGGGAGCGGATCGTGCTCATTCTCAACCGGTATCCGCAGCGCGGCGGCCTCCAGCGGCGCGACATCGAAGCCGCTCTCGGCCTGGCGATGCAGGCGACGATCCCCGACGATGCCAAGCTGGTCACCTAC
Organism: Anaerolinea sp.; assembly: GCA_020725765.1. Lineage (GTDB taxonomy): Bacteria > Chloroflexota > Anaerolineae > SpSt-313 > SpSt-313 > SpSt-313. The sequence goes on from DYEI01000396.1 coordinate 3,287, forward strand.
ACCATCAACCGCGGCATCCCCGCGCTGATCGGCCACCGGCGCAGCGACCTATCCCGACAGGTGTCCGGCATCGCCAAGAGGCTGATCGAGGCGGCGCAGGAGCAGTAGCCTATGCCCGGCTCTTGTCTACGACCAGTTGCAGGCGAGAGCCCGCCCCGCCCTCCCCGCCGACAGGAGCCAGGAGGCCCCGATTGCTGCTGATTCACCACGCGGCTCGTTGCGGAACTGTGTACCCGCCGGGGTCCCTGTCTGCCCTGCGGGCGTGCGCGGAGGCCCGCGCCCGCCTCGTCGAGGTCGACGTCCAGCCCCTCGCCGGTGGCGATTTCGCGCTCCTGCACGACGCCCTCCTCGAGGAAGGGACGACAGGTCACGGACCCGTCGGCCTGCAGAGCACCAGGACGCTCGAAGGCGTGTATCTGGTGTGGAGGGGCCAGCCAACCGGCGAACCGGTCGCGCTGCTGAGCCAGGTTGTAGACCTGCTGCGCGCCCGGCCGTTCCCGGAGGAACTTCAGCTGGATCTCAAGGTCTACGCGTCTGCCCCTGCCCGCGAGGCAAGCCTCCAGTCGCTCGCCGACCTGGTCGCGCCCCTCGGGAGGCGCGTGCGCGTCTCCACCACGGCAGACTGGGCCCTGCGGCACCTGCATGCACTCGCACCGGACCTGCCCCTGGGGTTTGATCCGCTGCTGTACCTGGACGTCCGCCCCGACCCCCATGAGGCAGACACGCCCCCCTTCCGCCTCGGCGCCTACGGCTATCGCGATGATCACCCTCTGGCATGCGGGCGTTGGGGCTCGGCAGCCGAGTACCTGAGGGCACGGGCCGAGGCGCTGTGGGTCCAGGCACCGATGGCCGGGATCTGGTACATCCGGGCTCACACGCTCGCCCGTGCCCTGGACGACGGCTTTGACTGGATTGCATTCCTCCACGGGCGCGGAGCCCTTGTCGCGGCATGGACGCTCGACGCCACCGAGCCAGCCCACGTGGACCTGGCCCGGCGCCTGGCCGCGGTCGGCGTCGACCGCATCACCACCAACGACGCGCCGGCACTTGCCGCAGCGCTCGGCCAGCGCGCAGAGTACTGAGCCTGACCGTCGGGTCTCCTGCCCGTCGCGGCTTTGTCCAGAACAGCGCTGGTACCCTTGGATGCAGGGGCCCGATCGGGGTGCAGTTCGCTATTGGGGCAGTTCGCACTCTGCCAGCCTTCACCAGCCCCTCCCCCGTCCTCGAGTTTGGCCCTTTCGCGGTTATGGTAAACTGCGCCCTATGGTGCGCCCAGGAAGGCCCTGGACCTGGGAGGCGCTGTGCGTTCTCCCCGCTACATGTAGGGGGCTGTTCGAAAAAGGCCAAACGCAAGGAGATACCTGGAGCGGGGTGTGGCGGCGGGGGTGGGGGCCCTGCCAACAGCGCAGTTGAGCCTGCCCCCATTTTGAACTACACCCGCCCGATTGCCGGCTCTTGCACCTGGCGCCTGCAAGGTGTATTAATAGGTTATGTGATGCAACATGCCGCCTCGCGGCGCTGGATCGGTGAGGTGACTGTGGAGTCCAAAGCCAGGCTCTTTACCGATGCAGATATCCTCTTCTTGCTCCATACCGTTCTGCCCGAACGACAGGACCACCAGAGCGTCGTCCCCCTCGTCCGTGACGATCCTGACTTTGTCGAAGCGCTCACAGGCGATGAGCGAGTCTTCCAGCGCCTGATCGGCGACGAGGAGATGGTGCTCCGGGTGTCGCCGCAGCTCTTCTTCGCTGTGCTCCTGAGCCGGGCGCGTAAAGACCTCGAGGCTGCATCGTACACCTTTGAGCGACACCAGCATCAGCGGGTTGCCATCTTTGACGCGCGGCAGGCAGCCGGCCTGCTCGCCGACTCGCCCGTCCGTCACTACCTCGCGGAGATGCTGGCCTCATTCACGCGGGTACACGGGTTCACGCGACGGGTCCGAGTCCGCAGGGGCATCTGGCATCGGCAGCGATTCCACGATCTGGATGTCGACAGCCTCATCCGCTACGCCAACTCGATCGACGAGGAGTACCGGTTTGAGGTCTACAAGCGCATCGGGGACGTCTGCCTGTTCCTTGTCGGCGTGTTCCCGGAGTACATCACCGGGCAGCAGCACCGCTTCCGCAGCTTTGGAGCGGCGCGCCTGCAGCGCACCATTGAGGACTATGAGCGACAGGGCCGGGCCTTCTATGCTTTGGCAGCGGAGCATCGCAGCGTGCGGGGGACGCACCTGTCGGCACCGCTTGCCGTTCTGGCGCGGGAGTTTCCGCTGGCCGAGAAACCGCTCTCCTTCCTCTCTGAGCACTACCTGAAGATGCGAAAGCACACCCTGTTCGAGATGTGAGGCGCTCCGGTCGCCCTGCAGATGGTGTTTGCGATGAAAAAGGGGTGTCGCACCCACTCCTGCCTGGCACCAGCGCAGCCCGAGACTCCCCTCCAGGGCAAGACGCACCCTCCCCGTAACTGTCTGGAATCGCGTCCTGGCTGCACGGGCTGCCACGCGTTGCCGCCGCCCCGCTCGCCCAGGCGGACCTATGCATAAGGCGGGCTGCAGAGCATCACGGGGCATGGGATTGCGCCCCGGCGCCCATCCCAGCGGACCGCCGCACACACGGCTGCTCGGAACACGCCGAGCGGCAGCCACGATGGGCTGTAACTGAGTGCCCCGACCCCTGCCCCTCCCCCAGGCAGGCGCCAGGCGCCTGCCTGGGGGAGGGGCAGGGGTCGGGGCGGCTCCGCGAGATGCTGCGCAGACCACGGGCGCCTACGCTCCCCCCAGGCCACTTGTGGGTAATGGATAGCTCGGCGGCGGGGAAGGGGGGCGGGGGGA
>DYEI01000397.1 GCA_020725765.1 Anaerolinea sp.
AGCGTAAGGCCCGGTCGCCGTCAGAGCGTCCCCGGCAGGCTGCCTGACCGCGAATCTGCTAACTGATCTTGGATGCACCCTTGGGCCCCTCAGTATTGACACAGCTTCTTCTTCGTAGTATACTCGAATTGAGATTGGCTGCAAATGCAACTGTTTGCACGCGGCTGCGTGCAGTTCAGTGCTGGGGCATCTCGCCCTCCGCCAGCCGTCATGGGCCCCTCCCCCGTCCCCTCCCCAGGCGGGCGCCGGGGGCAGGGGCCTTTCCAGCAGCGCAGAAGAGCCTGCCCCAGGGTGAACTACACCCCACCCCGCCCGAGGCGGGAGTTCAGGACATAGTGGGCGGGCAGGCTGCCAGGGGGTGGCGGCGGGGTCCGATTGGGAGCCGTGCTCCCACGACGCAAGGCTCAACACTGACTTGCTGCCAGAGCGGCCCCCCGGGCGTGGCCAGTACCCGGCTGCCAGCCGCGGCACGCAGCTCGGCGACACTGAGAAGAGGAGCGACGCTATGCACATTCCCGATGGATTCCTCAACGTGGCGACGGCGGCGGCGACCTACGCCGCGTCGGGCGCCTCGGTCGCCTATGCGGCGCGGCGCACGGGCGCTGAGCTGAGCGACCGACAGGTACCCCTGATGGGTGTGAGTGCGGCCTTTATCTTTGCTGCGCAGATGCTCAACTTTCACGTCGTCGCCGGCACCTCCGGGCACCTGCTGGGCGGGGCCCTGGTCGCCATCCTTCTTGGGCCGTGGGCAGGAATGCTGGTCATGACCAGCGTCCTGGCGGTGCAGGCCCTGCTCTTTCAGGATGGGGGCCTCCTCGCGCTGGGCGCGAACGTGCTCAACATGGCCGTTGTGGGAGTGCTGGTAGGCTATGTTGCCTACCGGGGGCTCTCGCGGCTCCTCGGGCATGGGCGGCCTGGCCTGTACGCAGCGGGTTTTGTGGCAGGGTGGCTCTCGGTGGTTGTGGCCTCCCTCCTGGCAGCTGCGGAGCTTGCGCTCTCGGGGGCAGCGGCCTGGCAGGTGGTCGTTCCGGCGATGGGTGGCGTGCACGCCCTGATCGGCATCGGTGAGGGGCTCATCACCGTGGGCGTGCTGGTCTTCCTCTCGGCGGCGAGGCCGGACCTCGTGCGCCTGGCAAACCGGGAGGTGGTGAGTTGAGAGCTCGCTGGTGGCTCATCGGCCTGGGTATCGCGCTGGTACTCGTGCTCCTCTCGCCGCTCGCCTCGCCCGACCCGGACGGACTGGAGCGCGTCGCTGAGAACCACGGCTTCATCGAGCGCGCACTGGAGCCCGTCTACCAGCTCATCCCCGACTATGTCTTTCCTGGCATCTCCGATGAGCGGCTGGCGACGGTGCTGGCCGGCGCCGTAGGGGTGCTGGTCGTCTTTGCGCTCACCTGGGGATTGGCCTCTCTCCTGCGAACGGCCCGGCACCGGGAGGGGGCCGAGTCGGGGCGGTAGATCCGACCGCGAGCCTATGAAGCACACCTTTCTCGACCTGTACCGCGAGGGCAACAGTCCTGTTCACCGGCTGGATGCGCGCGTCAAGCTGGTGGCCACGCTCGGCTTTGTGCTGGCCGCCTCACTGTTGGCGCCGGGCTACTGGCCGGGCTACCTGGCGCTGGCGGCGTTTGGTGTAGCCACCGTCTTGGTGGCACGCGTGCCGCTGCGCGTGGCGCTCGGGCGCTCGCTCGTCGCCGTGCCCTTCGCCCTCATGGCGGCAGTCTCGCTGCCCTTTGTGCGCCCGGGCAGGGCGCTGCTGGTGCTGACAATCGGTGGCTGGCGGCTGGCTGCCACCGACGCCGGCTGCAGGGCGCTGGCCGAGGTGCTGGCGAGGGCCTGGGTTTCGGTCCTGGTGGCAGGGCTCCTCACAGCCACGACCCCCTTCTCGGACCTCCTGGGCGCCCTGCAGTCCCTGGGGCTGCCGCGGCTGCTGGTGGCGCTCGTCTCCTTCCTGTATCGCTATCTCTTTGTGCTCGTCGATGAGGCCGAGCGCCTCTGGCGGGCCCGCGAGGCGCGCAGTGCCCGAATGAGTGGCCGGACCGGCGGCGGGGTTGCCTGGCGCGCGAGGGTGCTCGGCGGGCTGATCGGCAGCCTGTTCATCCGCAGCTATGAGCGGAGCGAGCGCGTCTACCAGGCGATGCTCGCCCGAGGTTTCGAGGGCGAAATCCGGAGCCTGACGGCACGCCACGCACCGGCCCGCGACCTGTGGATTGGGCTTGCCCTGCTCATGGCCCTGGCGGCACTGGTGGCCTCCGGGCACGCACCATGGTGGAGTGGCTGATGGAGCAACTGAACCCGGTTGTCGTGCAGGTCTCGAACCTCTCCTTTGCCTATCCCGATGGGCGGCAGGCGCTGAGGAGCGTCTCATTGACGGTGCGGGAGGGCGAGAAAGTCGCAATCACCGGGCCGAACGGGGCGGGCAAGTCGACCCTGCTGCTGCACCTCAACGGGCTCCTGCGCGGCAGGGGGCAGGTGCGCGTCGCGGGGCTCGACGTGACTGAGCGGAACCTCGGGGAGGTCCGCCGTCTGGTCGGGCTGGTCTTCCAGGACCCGGACGATCAGCTTTTCTCGCCCACCGTGTTTGAGGACGTGGGCTTTGGGCCTCTGTACATGGGGCTGGGTGCCGCCGAGGTGCGCGAGCGGGTGCGCAAGGCCCTCTCCGCCGTCGGTGCCGAGGGCTATGAGGCGCGCATGCCCCATCATCTCAGCCTCGGCGAGCGCAAGCGCATCGCCATCGCCACCGTGCTGGCCATGGAGCCCAGCATCCTGGTGCTGGATGAGCCGTCCTCTGGGCTGGACCCCCGGGGCCGTCGGCGGCTCATCGGGCTGTTGCAGAGCCTGCCGCAGACCATGCTGGTCGCCAGCCACGACATGCTCCTCGTACGCGACCTGTGCGAGCGCACGGTGATCCTCGACGGCGGCCAGGTCGTGGCCGACGGCCCGACACACGCGACCCTCTCCGATCGGGCCTTACTGGAGGCGCACGGGCTGGAGATGCCGTAGCCCCTGCGCCTCCTCATGTGGGGGGCCGGGACTGGCCCCATCGTTCTGGCAGCGGCCGGTCGGCCCGGTGCCCGGCATGCTTGTTGCTGCCGCAGGCAGGAGCCTTCCGGGGAGCAGAGACGATGCGCCTCGGCTTTGCCGTCAAAGTGCTGGGCAGGCCGGACCTCAAGTCCCACGATACGCGACGCTGGCAGTCTTCGCCTCACCTGTCGGTCAGCCTGCAGTACCTGCGGGAGATTCTGCTCTACCTCCGCGAGGCTGGCATCGGCATGTACCGGATGTCGTCGGACCTCGCGCCCTACCTGACCCACCCGGACCTGCCCCAGTTCCATGGCCAGCTCGACGAGTGCCGTACCGAGTTAGCCGCGGTGGGTGCGCTGGCGCGGGAGTACGGCATACGGCTATCGGTCCACCCCGGCCCGTATGTCGTGCTCAACTCGGCAGATGAGGAAGTAGCGCGCAAAGCGCGGGTGGACGTGTCCGCACAGGCGCGCCTGCTGGACCTCATGGGGCTCGGGCCGGAGGCGGTCGTGGTGGTCCATGGAGGGAGTGGGGTCGGCGGCATGCCGGCGGCTGCGGACCGCTTTGTGCGCTCTTTCCGCGAGCTGGCGCCCGCCGTGCAGGATCGCCTCACCCTCGAGAACGACGAGGCGGTCTTCTCCATTCCCGACGCGCTGCGGGTGCACGAGCAGACCGGGGTGAAGGTGGTCTTTGACCTGCTGCACTTCCACAACCACAACCCCACCCGCCTGAGCCCAGGCGAGGCGGTACGAGCCGCCCTCGAGACCTGGCCTGCAGACCTCACCCCTAAAATCCACCTCAGCTCGCCGCGCACTGAGATGCGGATCGAGCAGCGCAAGGACCCGGCCTCGGGCCGCCGGATGCCGGTGGTGAGACCCCCGCAGTGGACGCAGCACAGCGATTTCGCCAACCCCTTCGAGGCCATCGGCTTCCTGCGCGACTGCCTCGCGGCAGGCCTCAGGCCTTTTGACGTCATGCTGGAGGTCAAGAGCAAGGATGTGGGACTCCTGAGGCTCCGCGAGGATATCGCGCGCTTTGCGCCCGAGCTGGCAGGGGTGTGGCAGTAGGCCGGCGATGGGTCGTGCGGGCCGCTCTAAGGAGATGCCTTGCCGCCCTTTGCCCTGTGCGGACAGGCACGCGCGCTTCCGCGCCTTGGCGAAAGCGGCGACCTGTGCTATGCTCGGACGCAGTAGATGCCAGGCCACGGCCTGAAGGCAGGCGCCTTGGCCGTCGCAGACGGAGGCAGGAGCCTGCCAGGAGCGGCGCCGGTCGCTATGGCCTGCCCGCAACGAGCGGGAGGAGGCGGAGGGCCGGACCTATGATGCCGGGGTTGGCGCTCTGCTGCTCGACCATCCTGGGCAGACCGCACATGTTGGCGAACATCAGAATGAGCATCACCACGACGATGATGTAGAGCCACTGCTGTGAGGTGAGCTGCCGTTTCTTCTTCACTACCGGCTTGGGCAGTGGCCTGTCGCACCGCCAGCACACGGTCCGCTCTTCGGGGTTATAGACCTTGCAGTAGGGGCAATCCATGGAAGCTCCTTCTGCCCGGAGTGGCAGCCTTCTCGGCGCATTATAGCACAAGCGGCGAGAGTGCGCGAACGGCTCAATATGACCAGGACAACTGCCAAGACGAATGTGTTGCGCCTGCTCGAGTCGCGTGGCGTCCCCCACGAGGCCTTTACCTTCTCCGATAGCATTCACTCGGCGGAGGGCGCGGCGGAGGCGATGGGCGTACCGGCGGGCGAGGTGTACAAGACGCTCGTCGTGCTGCCGGAGTGGGGCCGGCCGCTCCTCGTCCTCGTGCCCGGGGGGCACGAGCTCGATCTGCGCCGGCTCGCCGCGGCGCTGGGCGAGAAAAAGCTCCGCATGGCCACCCAGCGGGAGGCCGAGGCGCTGACCGGCCTGCAGGTCGGTGGCATCTCGGCCCTTGCCCTGCTGAACCGAGGCTTTCGGGTGTGCCTCGACTCCTCGGCGCTGCGGCTGGAGCAGGTCTACATCTCGGGAGGCCGGCGTGGCCTCGACGTCCGCCTGGCCGTCGCCGACCTGATCCGGCTGACCGGGGCGCGTGTCGTTGACGCTGCCACGCCCTCCCGGGAGAGCGGGGACGACTGAAGCCGCGTGCGGGGTGGGCGGCCAAGGGTGCATCCAAGATGCGTCGGTGCCCGGGCTACAGCCGGGTGTCTTGCTGGGCCACAGTCCGGCCCTACCCCGGCAAAAGGTCCTGCACCGGGCTTGTGCAAAGCGAAAGGCCCGGTCGCCGTCACAGCGTCCCCGGCAGGCTGCCTGACCGCGAATCTGCTGACCGATCTTGGATGCACCCGCGGCCAAACGATGCTTGACAACAGTTCCTCAGTGGGTGTATAATCCGGTCAACCGCGCTGAAGAGGACGAGTACCTCCAGTACAGCGCCAGGGAGGCGGAGCCACCGACTGCAAGCTCTGCTCGCCGGGGCTGGGGGGAAAACCACCTCCGAGCGGGCACCCGGAACGCGTGGCCGTCAGGCCCGCCAGTATGGGCGCCCGGGTGGCGACCGTTATCCGCCGCAATGAGGGCCGGCTGCTCTGGCTGCCGGCCGAAGATGGGTGGAACCGCGTGAGGACCCTCTCGCCCCATTGGGCGAGAGGTTTGTCGTTTAAGGCAACCGAAAGGAAGTGTGGAGGCAGAGCATGGCCGAGCACAATCAAGGGGACCTCGAGGTCATCCGGCACTCGGCGGCGCATGTCATGGCCGAGGCCGTGCTGCAGATGTTCCCCGAGGCCAAGATCGCCATCGGCCCAGCCATCGAGGATGGGTTCTACTATGATTTCGACCTGCCCCGGCCGCTGACCCTCGACGACCTCGGCGAGATCGAGGAGCGCATGCGGGCGATCATCAGAGGGCACCATCCCTTCATCTGTGAGCAAGTCACCCGCGAGCAGGCCCTGGAGCGCTTCCGCGATCAGCCCTACAAGCTCGAGCTGATCCAGGAGCTGCCGGAGGGGGAGCCCATCTCCATCTACCGGCAGAACGCCTTCACGGACCTCTGCCGGGGGCCGCATGTGGCCAGCACCGCGGAGATCAACCCTGAGGCCATCAAGCTGCTCTCCATCGCCGGGGCCTACTGGCGCGGCGATGAGAAGCGGCCCATGCTGCAGCGCATCTATGGCACGGCGTGGCACACCAAAGAGGAGCTGGAGGCCTATCTCAAGCGCCTGCAGGAGATGGAGGCGCGCGACCACCGGCGCCTCGGCCGTCAACTGGACCTGTTCAGCATCCATGAGGAGGCGGGGGCAGGGCTCATCTACTGGCACCCGAACGGCGGGCGCATCCGCACGGTGGTGGAGGATTTCTGGCGCAAGGAGCACTATAAGAACGGCTATGAGATCCTCTACACGCCGCACATCGGCCGTGCCTGGCTGTGGGATACCTCCGGGCACCTGGACTTTTACAGCCAGTACATGTACTCGCCCATGTCCATCGACGGGCTTGACTACTACATCAAGCCGATGAACTGCCCCTTCCATATCCTGATCTACAACTCGCAGACGCACTCCTACCGCGATCTACCGCTGCGATGGGCCGAGCTCGGGACGGTCTACCGGTACGAGCGCTCGGGGGTGCTCCACGGGCTGCTGCGCGTGCGCGGATTCACCCAGGATGACGCGCACATCATCTGCACGCCCGACCAGATCGAGGGCGAGATCCTCCGGGTGCTGCGCTTCTCGCTGTACATGTGGCGGTCCTTCGGTTTTGAGGACGTCAAGGCCTACCTGGCCACGCGCCCTGCGGATGCCGTCGGCGAGGCGGCGCGGTGGGAGCAGGCCACCGAATCCCTGCGCCGGGCGCTGGAGGAGGAGCAGCTCCCCTACGAGGTGGACGAGGGCGGCGGCGCCTTCTACGGACCGAAGATCGACCTCAAGATACGGGACGTCATGGGCCGCGAGTGGCAGATGACCACGATCCAGTTCGACTTTAACGAGCCCGAGCGGTTCAACATGACCTACGCGGCTGAGGACGGGACACTCCGCCGACCCTACATGGTGCACCGGGCGCTCCTCGGCTCCCTCGAGCGCTTCTTTGGCCTGCTCATCGAGCACTATGGCGGCGCCTTCCCGGTGTGGCTGCACCCCGTGCAGGCACGTGTCATCCCGATCGCGGACCGGCACATCCCTTACGCCCGCGAGGTCGAGCAGGAGCTGCTGCAGGCCGGCCTGCGTGCTGACGTCGATGCCTCCTCCGAGCGGCTGAACGCCAAGATCCGCAACGCGCAGCTCCTCAAGATCCCGTACATGCTGGTCATTGGGGATCGCGAAGCGGAGGCGCGGGACGTATCCGTGCGCCTGCGCACCATGGAGAACCTCGGCTCGATGATGGTCCCCGAGTTCCTCGCCCGGGCGAGGCAGGTTATCGAAGCGAAACGGGGCCTGTAGGGGCGAGGCGATGCCTCGCGCCTGTAGGCTCTGCCGGCCCAGGCGGTCTGCCTGCGGGCACGCCCCGCAGGCAGACCGCTGCCTCTTCAGGAGGTCAGCGCCCGAGCTGCCGCTGCGCCTCCTGCAGGGCCCCGTACGCGCCGTACCGGCCGCTGGCGACATTGCTGACCGCTCTGGCCCACAGGCTCCTCGCCTGGCTGTAGAGCTCGGAAGGGGAGGGCGGCAGCACTATAGCTTGGCTCATCGCCTCTCGTGCCGCCGCTGCTGCCTCTGCGCCGACCCTGGCCGCATACTCCTCGGACTCTAGCAGCGACCGGCGGGCGGGCGCAAGGCGACGCGGCACCTGCCGGCTGAGGAAAAGGGCCCACTCCCAGCATACGGCCGGGTTGCGGGCCTCCGCCGAGATGGCAACACCCTCGACCTGTGCGAGCGTTACCGCCTGACGATCGGCAGGAAGAGGTACGACACCGTAGTTGACCCTCGGCTCGTGCGCGTCGAGCGCCGTGCGCGAGGAGTACGGACCCATCCACATCCCGACCTTGCCCTGCAGCACCCCGTTGTAGGCCGCCTGCCGTCCCCCGCCGAAGAACGCCCGCGCCTCATCGGGGTTGGGTGAGACGTCGTGCCGGTACATCAGTTCCGCGTACCACTCCATGGCCTCGACCGTGGCCGGATCGTCAAAGGTGGCGCGGGTCGGGTTCTGCCAGTCGTCAACGATGTTCCCCCCATGCTGCAGCACAAAGAGCAGCGCCTCGTCGGGCCAGACGCCCGCGGCGTATCCATATATCCCGCCGCCGCCACGCCGCAAGCTCCTCGCGATCTGTAAAAAGTCTTCCCAGGTCCAGCCGGCGGCGGGGTACGGAACCCCGCGCTCGTCGAAAAGACTCCTGTTGTAGAACATGACTACCGGATCAGCTCCGGTTGGCACCGCCCACGTCTTGCCGTCGCGCTGGAACGGGGCGATGGCACAGGGATAGAACTCGGCCTTGGTTGCCGCGGTGTGCTCCCCCAGCCACGATTCCAGGCTGGCAACGCCGCCCAGACCGAGCCGCGCCGCCGAGGACTCGGTCACGGTGAAGGCATCACACCCGCCCGGGTCTATCGCCGCCAGAGCTGCCGGCCGCTTGGGAAGGAGCGTGATGCTCACGCCCGGGCGCTCCTCGGTGAAGGCGTGGGCCATCTGGTCGTAGTAGCCGAGGTCCTCGTCCGAGCAGGCAAAGCGGATGGTAGCCGCGGGCGGAGTTGGCGTGGCTCCCCCACAGGCGCACACGACGAGCACAAGGGCTGCTACCAGAACCCCGAGCGCCGCTCCGCGGCTGTACCCCCTGCGCCGCTGCATGGCTCCCTCCTTGCGCGCGGACTGCATGCGCTGCCATGAAACGGAGCAAGAGTCGTGCCTGCTCTGGCAGGAGGTGGCACGCTTTCTGCTCTGCCGCCGCCGGAGGCAGACATGACAGAGGTCCCAGCGACCCGGACGCGCCGCGCCTGCCGGATCCTCCTCACGGTGTTTCTCCTGTTGGCCCTCGTGGGGTGCTCGCGCCTCTCACGCCAGCAACAGGAGGAGATGGTCGTTCGTCTGCAGGTCGTGGAAGGCCCGGGCGGATCGGTCCTCGCCCTCGTGCCGGTCACCATCGCGGGGCAGGGGCCCTTCGCCTTCGCCCTCGATACGGGCGCCTCGCAGTCCGTAGTCGACCTCGACATCAAGGCGCGCACGAACCTTCCGGAGGTTGGCAGGACGCGCGAGGTCACCGGCATCCTCGGCACGGGAGAGGCCGTGCTCGTCCAGGTCGATGACTGGCAGGCGGGCGAGGTCGTGCTGCCCCGCGTCCGCGCCATTGCGCTGGACCTCCCGGAGCCAGCCGAGGGTCAGGGCCTCGCCGGGCTGCTCGGCTCGGACGTGCTCAGCACCTTTGGGGCGATAACCGTCGACTATGAGCGACAGGTCCTCATACTGCGGCCGGCGCGCTAGGCGTGCCCTCCAGCATGGTCCGAAGCGTGAGGGCATTCCGCGGAGCATAGCCCTCCAAGTCGTTGTTGAAAAAGACGTACACCTCGGATGCCTTCTGGGCAGCCATGCGCCGGGCCAGCGCCGCGACCTCTGCCAGCTCCTCGTCGGTGTAGTTGTGCGCGTACCACCGCTTACGCCCGTGGAGGCGGATGTAGGCGACGGAGGAGGTCACCCAATCGCTGAGGCGAGACCTTGGGGAGTCGGCCGTGCAGAAGGCAGCGCCGACCTCGCGCAGGAGCTCTCTCGTCTCATCGGTCAGCCAGCGGCTGTGCCTGAACTCGACGGCCACCCGCCGCGGCTCACCGAAGGCGAGGAGGGCCCGGCGCAGCCTGTCCGGCTCGTAGGGGGTGCTGGGGGCGAGCTGCAGCAGGATGAGCCCGAGCCGCTCCCCAAGGAGCGATGCCTGGCCCCAGAAGCGCTGGATCGGCTCCTCGGCTCCCACCAGATAGAGGCGATGGGTGATGTACCGGGGCGCTTTCAGGACGTAGCGGAACCCCTCTGGCGCTCGCTCGCACCAGGCGCGGTAGGTCTCGTCGCGGAAGGTGCGATAGAAGGTGGCGTTGATTTCCACCGTCCGAAACCGGGTCGCATAGTATTCGAGCCAGCGCCGCTTCGGCCAGTCCTCCGGATAGAACAGGCCCTCCCAGTGCGGATAGTTCCAACCGGACGTGCCGATGAGGAACTCTGCCATGGCCCGGGCGACTCAGCACGTCAGGTGCAGCGCCGCGACCACCCGCTTTTCCTGGCGCAGACGGTTATACGTCTGCCAGGCCTGGGCAGTCGGCTCGGCGATGACCTCGATGCCAGCCTGCTCGAAGCGGGCGCGCGTCTGCGGCGGAACGGCCATCAGCCCGGGGTTGCCCTGACCAACTATGAGGACCTCCGGCGGCTCCCTGAGGACCTCGGGGAGGTCCTCAGGGTCCAGCCGGTGCCCTTCCTTGCGCCACCAGGAGGGGTCTACACGGTCCGGGTAAACAATCACATCGCGGGAGTAGGCCTTGCCGTCGATCACAATCCGGCCAAAGCGGTAGTCCTCTATCGTGGGCATGCCCATCCTCCTGCCCGGGCAGGCCAGGCGCCGTGGTGCGGTGACGATCACCGCGCCCGGTCCGTCTCCCGCCGGAGTTTTGTATATGCATCATACCACGGGAATAGGCCCCCAGTCCAGCGGCCATCTCCGGGCAACTGCTCAGGCTCGCATCCTGGTAGCGCCGGCTTGCACGTGCTGCCCCTCCCCTGGCGGACGCGTCGCGTCCGCCAGGGGAGGG
>DYEI01000398.1 GCA_020725765.1 Anaerolinea sp.
CCCCATAGGAGAAGGCCCCCCTCGCCCGGGTCGGCCTGCGGGCCGACCCTGGGGAGGGGGCCCCGGGGGTGGGGGCCCTGCCAGCAGCGCAGAAGAGCCCGCCTCCAAACTGAGCCACACCCGGGGAACTCCCCCTCATTGTCCTGCTGCACCATTTGTGCTATCCTCTTGCTGGCACGGTATCTCGATGATCTGCCTGGGAGGACACAAGCGAACCCCTCAGGTCCAGGACACGCGGCCCCTGCAAGGAGGAAGCCCCATGCCCGCAACCACCCTCTCGCCCCGCAAGCGCGTTCAGATGGCCCTGGCCCATCAAGAGCCGGACTGCATCCCCATCCACGACAGCCCGTGGGCAGCCACCATCACCCGCTGGCGCAGCGAGGGGCTGCCCGATTTCGTGCCCTGCGACGAGTACTTTGGCTACCACCTGCGCGGCTTTGGCGCCGACACCAGCCCCATGTACCCGGTTCGCGTCATCGAGCGCACACCAGAGTACATCGTAGAGACGACCAACACCGGCGGCATCCGCCGCAACCACCGGGACTATTCCACCACGCCCGAGCTGATCGACTATGGCATCAAGAGCCGGGAGGACTGGGAGGCCGCCAAGCGACGCCTGCAGCCCAGCGTGACGCGGGTGGACTGGGTCTCGCTCAAGTACGGATACGACCGGGCTCGCGCCGATGATCTCTTTGTAACCTACAACGCCATCACCGGCTATGATGCCTGCCAGTCCTACATCCGCTCCGACGTGCTGCTGCCCCTGCTGCTGACCGACCCCGACTGGATCCGCGACATGGTCGAGACCTTCGCCGACATGACCATCGAGATGGCCAGAATCATGATCCGCGAGGGATACCGGTTCGACGCCGCCTTCCTGTTCAACGACATGGGCTACCGCAAGGCCCCCTTCTTCTCGCCCCAAGTCTACCGTGAGCTCATCAAGCCTGCCGACAGGCGCATGTTCGACTTTTTCCATTCCCAGGGCATGCCTGTGATCCTGCACTCCTGCGGCAACGTGGCGCCGCTCATCCCCGACCTCCTCGACGCGGGCCTCGACTGCCTCCAGCCTCTCGAGGTCAAGGCCGGCATGGACCTCATCACGCTCAAGCGCGAGTACGGCAAGGACCTGTCATTCATGGGCGGCATCGACGTCCGCGCCATGGCCGACCCCGACCCTTCGGCCATCGAGCAGGAGATCGCCAGCAAGATCCCCGTAGCCATGAAAGGCGGCGGCTATATCTACCACTCGGATCACTCGATCCCCAACAACGTCTCCTTCGCCCAGTACTGTCGGACCCTGGACCTGGTGAGAGACTACGGCCGATACTAGAGCCAGACCCGAGGCCCCTGCATCCGACCCATCTCGGCAGACGCCGGGCAGAAGAGAGGAACATATGGCTGATTCTGAGCGCCAGCCGGCTTCCGCCGATGAGGTGTACGGCTACCTGCAGCAGGACGCGCTGAACCTGGTCGCATGGCTCGCGGTGGCGCTCTCTTGGCTGGCCATCGCGGTCTTTTTCCGGCCGGCGCACTATGCAGCCGCTCTGCCGTGGCTGCCCGCCCCTGGTCTGGTCCTGATCGCAGGCATCGCGGTGCTGAGGCTCAACGAGCGCCACTACCGCCTTGCCGCTGCCATCCTCATCGCTGCCCTCATCGTGGCCGACGGCGTGCTGCTGGGCGCCCTCCGCGACGGGCAGGTGCTATACGCCGCTGCACTGGTCATCAGCCTGGCCAACTACCTGTGCGGTTTGGGCCTCGCGGCTGCGGCAACCGCGGGTGTCCTCGCCCTCGGCGCGCTCGGGCTGGCGCACGGGCTCCCCGTGGGAACACTCGCGGGGCCGGTGCTCCTCTGCGTGTTCACCCTCGTCGTTGCCAGGCTGTCGGCCCACTACCTGTATGTGACCCTGGCCTGGGCGTGGGACAGCTTTCAGCGCTCCCTGGAGCGCACAGAGGAGGCACGCCGCGACCGCGCCCGGCTGGCCGGCGTCTCCAAGTCTCTGGAGGAGGCCTACGCCCGCCTGCGGCGGGCCAATGAGGCGCTCGCACAGGCCTGGCAGGCGGCCGAAGAGGCAAGGCGCTACAAGGCACTGTTCGCCGCCAACATCAGCCACGAGCTGCGGACCCCCCTCTCCATCATCGTGGGGTTTGCCGAGGCGATGCTCTTCGCCCCCGAGAGCTATGGTAAGGAGCTTCCCGCCCCCTATCGCAGCGACCTGATCGAGATCTACAACAGCAGCCAGCACCTGCTGGGGCTGATCGATGATGTGCTCGATCTCTCACAGATTGAGGCAGGCCGGATGGGCCTGGTCAAGGAGCCGACCGACCTCGCCGAGGTGATCCACGAGGCGGCAGAGATGTTGCAGAGGCTGGCGCAGCGCAAGGGCCTGTACCTCCGGGTCCAGATCGAGGAGCCACTGCCCATCCTCGACCTCGACCGCACCCGGATCCGCCAGGTACTGCTCAACCTGCTCAACAACGGGGTCCGCTATACGGAACGCGGCGGCATCACGGTCGTCGCCCGCACGCGCGAGGACCAGCTGCTGGTCTCGGTCTCGGATACGGGGCCGGGCATCTCTCCCGACAATCTGGAGCGCATCTTCGAAAGCTTTTTCCAGATCGAAACCTCAACCAGCAGGCGGAAGGGTGGCATCGGCCTGGGGCTGGCGATCAGCCGCCATTTCATCGAAATGCACGGAGGCCGTATCTGGGCAGAGAGCAAGCCCGGCGTCGGAAGCTGCTTCTCATTCTCGCTTCCTCTGGAGCGGGAGGTGCGCGAGCGGGGCGAGCGGCGCGCGCCGCTCCTGCGAGGCCCCATCCCTCACGCCGCCGCCAATGGCAGACAGGTCCTCCTGATCCATCCCGACCCGACCACGGCCGCGATGCTCCAGCGCCACCTCGACGCCGCCCGCGTTGCCCACGCGCCCGACCTCACAGCCGCCGCCCAGGAGCTGGAGAGGGACCGCCCCCGGGCGGTGATCACCGACACCGCTGCCCTGCCCGACGTGCTGCACCTCGCAGGCCACGCGCAGGAGACACCCGGCCTCCCCGGGACCCTGCTGATCGGCTGCGACCTGCCATCGGGGCCCCTTCCGGCCGTAGCCCTGGGGGTGCGTGGGCTCCTTGTCAAACCGGTCGCCAGGCAAAAGCTGCTGGCCACGCTGGAGACTTGTGCGCCGGGTGCGCGCCGCATCCTGGTCGTGGATGATGACCCGCGTGTAGTGCGCCTGCTGGCCAGGATGCTCCTCTCCGTGCCGGGCCGCTACCAGATACTGCGCGCCTTCGATGGGGAGGAGGCGCTGCGCCTCATGCGCTCGGACAGGCCCGACGTCGTCCTCCTCGACCTCTACATGCCCCACCTCGACGGCTTTAGCGTGCTGGAGCACATGGAGGCGGATCCCGCTCTCGCCGGCATCCCCGTGGTAGTCGTCAGCGCCAAAGGGTTGCCCGAGGATGGCGTGTTGCGCCTGCAGGGGCCGATTACCGTCCAGCAGCCGGGCGGGTTCACGCTGGCCGAGCTGTTCAGGTATCTCCAGGCCGTCCTTGATGCCGCCGCGCCGCTATCCGGGCCTGGCCAACCCAGCGGTTGAGGGTCTGGAGGAGCGTGCTCCGTTGGACCGGTTTGCGGATAAAGTCGTCAGCCCCGAGGGAAAAGGCAAGCTGGGGCTCGTCGAGGATGGAGCAGACGATAATCGGCACATCCTGCAACTCGGGGCGGGCCCGCAAGGCCTGGAGCGTATCCCAGCCGTCCTGCCCCGGCATCATGACGTCTACCGTGATGGCCGCTGGCCTCACCTGCTCGGCAAGCTGCAGCGCCTTCGCCCCACTCTCCGCACCGACGGCCCGATAGCGCGTGCCCGCCAGGTACCGCTGGAAAAGCCTGATGATCGACGCATTATCGTCGACAACCAACACGGCCAGCGACTGCGCCTTGGGCAACTCGACTGCGACGCGCCAGCCCGACTGGTCATCCGCCATGATCATATGTCCGCCCTGCGCCTCGACCAGACGACGGACGATCTGCAGCCCGACGTCGGACCGCTGCGGTTGCACAGCGGCCGCAGGCCCGGTGCTCGCAGAGACCAGAAGCCCAACTGTCTCCTCTCTCTCTTCGACCTGCAGCCGCACCTCGGCCGCCGCTGTCCCGAGGGCGTGGGACAGGAGGTTGAGGCAGATCTGCCGGAGGATCGTGCGGTCGGCAACGACCAGCGGCCCAGGCTCTGGCGCCTCCATCTGCAAGCGAGTTCGCCGGGACCGCGCAAGCCCGCTGAGGGCCGACGCCACCTGCTCCACCACCTGGCACACGCTGACTTCCTCGGGCACGCTGCGCGAGATCAGAAGGTCAGTCTCCTCCCGGGCCGCAGTCTCCCGCTCCGTCGGCACGCCCCCATCCGCTGGCTCCGCCTGCAGGCGCCGACCATACTCTTCCCAGAGTTGCTGGATGAGCGCATCGATCGCCTTGCGACGGTCGCGCCAGTACTGGCGCTCGCTGATGGCCAGCTCGTCCATGACGGCCTGGGCTGTCATCGAGCGGACGTAGCGGGCCGAGAGGATGGCATAGCTCCGGCGCTCACGCCCCCTGAGGGAGAACTGGGGTCCGGGATCGAGCCGCTCAATGGCACCGATGAGGATATGTCGCAGGCGCTGAGAGCGCTCCTGCCAGGACAGGTTGTCGTCACCGGCGAGCAGGCGTGTCAGCTCAAGCTGAGGCAGGTACGCCGGATCATAGATGTGCTGCAGGGCATCCTTCACCTGCTCGGCAAAGCGTTCTCTGGTGATCGACAAGGCACCCTCTCCCAGACCCGCTGGCAGTAACCTGGCACATTCACGGCAGTACCCGGCGCACCCGGTATGCGTTACAATAATATGAAGAGATTTGCACTGTCCGCGCCGGCGGTTTCAGTCTAGCACACAGCAGCCGGTCGGACAAATGCCGTGTGGGCCTGCGGATGCCGCCAGCCGGATGTCGACGCGGCATCTGGGGCAACGGGTTTCCTGCGAGCCAGAAGGAGCAAGGAGAATGACAGAGACCAGGTTGCGCACTACGCGCCGGAGAATGCTGCAGTTGCTGGCCCTTGGAGCCGGCGCCGCTGCGTTGGCGGCCTGCGCCCCCAAAGTCCCCGAGAGCCCCGCCACACAGGAGGGCGTGAGGGAAGTCTCCGAGGCCTACAAGGAGGGCCAGGCAGGCTACGGATGGTACGACGAGGTCCACCCCAAGAAGACAGTCGAGCTGCTCATCTGGGGGCCGCCAGGCGATGAGACGGACCCCTGGATCCGCTCCATGAGGGCGGCGATGGAGCGCTTCAACAAGGCCTACCCCGAGATCAAGACCACCTGGGAGCCGATACCCTGGGGCGATCTCGACACCAAGGTCAACGCGGCCGTCGCGGCCAAGCAGGGTCCCGATATCGTCTTCGAGGCGGACCGCGAGGGTGAGTACCCGCGGCGCAAGGTCGTCCGCGAGATCCCCGAGGAGGTCCTCCCCGCCGAGTACATCAAGAAGCACAAGTTCTACGAGGTCCGCCCCCTCGACGACGGCAAGCTCTACTGGGTGCACTGCGCGGCCATGGGCCCCATCCTCTTCGTCAACAAGGAGCTCCTGGCGAAGGAGGGCCTCAAGGTGTCGGACATCCCCAAGACCTGGGAGGAGTTTGGCAGGTTCTGCCAGCAGCTCACCAAGGTCGAGGGTGGCCAGATGGTGCAGGCCGGATTTGCCTTCAACGGCTACGCCCGGTACATCTGGAACGACATGATGTACCAGCAGAAGGCCCACGTCTACGACAAGAAGAAGAGCTTTATCAACAGCCCCGAGAGCATCAACGCCTGGCAGATGCTTGTGGACATGTACGACCGCTTCAAGGTCAACGATCGGGCCTTCTTGAGCTTTGACGAGGCCTTTGGCGCCGGCAAGGCTGCCATCACACAGGTCTGGACCTGGTTCGGCTCCACCCTGGAGGCAAACTACCCCGACATCGACTGGGCACCCGCCATGTACCCGACCTTCGACGGCGATGGCCCCTACGGCCGCTTTGACTATGACGGGCCGGCGTGGATGGTCAGCACCCTGGCCGAGGGCGAAAAGATGGAGGCTGCCTGGGAGCTGTTCAAGTACCACTGCCACGAGTACCAGTTCCTGGTCGAGCGCTCGCACACGGTCGGCATGATTGTGACGACCGAGCCGCATCCGGACTATGACAAGCTCTTTGCCGAGGTCGAAGGAGTCGAGAACCCGACGCAGGAGCAGCGGCGGACGCAGGCCCTCGCCGTGCTGGCAAAGCAGTTCGCCGGTGGCATGGTCTTCCCTGGCGAGGTCGCGGCCCCCTTCGACGATATGTGGCACAAGATGGAGGACGCCATCCTGCTTAACCAGCAGCCGATCAGGGAGGTGCTGGCCGAGTACGAAAAGCTGTACGACGAGATGCTGGCGAACACCAACTTTTGGATCACGCCGGAGGCCTAGCCGCGTCAGCCCCGGTCTGGACCCTGTCGAGGGTTCCCGGAGCGCGGTGTCGGCTCGATAGCCTCGCCGTGCCCGGGTGGCAGCCAGGTATCCAGCTCCAGCTCGCCCGGCCCAGCCCCCGGGTTGGGGTCTGGCGGGGCAGCGGGTACTGCCCCGCCAGACCCCCCGGACGGTTCCGTGCCGGTCGAAGCCAGTCTCAGGAAGGATGCCATGACAGCAGCGGTACGCGTGTCAGCTGGAAGGCGGGCGGCCACAGGCCGCCGGCGCTTCCGCCCCATCGTGCTCTGGCTCGTCCCCATACTGGGGCTCCTCTTCGTTTTCTCGGTCTTCCCGATCTTTGCCTCCTTCTACCTGAGCTTCCACCAGTATGAGATGCTGCAGCCGATCAAGTTCGTCGGGCTCGACAACTATGTCTACGCCCTCACGAGGGACACCGTCTTTCGCAAGACGGTGGTCAACACCTTCTACTACGCCTTCGTGTCGGTGCCGCTGGGGATGGCGGCCTCACTGTTCGTCGCCCAGCTCATCCACAGCCGATCCCACTTCAAGGACCTGTTCCGCACGGCCTACTTTCTGCCGGTCGTCACACCTGTGATCGCCGTGACTATCGTCTGGCGGTTCATCCTGCAGCCATCGCAGTTTGGCGTGCTGAACGCCTTCCTCGCTGGCCTCGGCATCCCGGCCCAGCCCTGGCTCACCTCGGCCAGGTGGGTCATCCCGTCGCTCATCGTCGTCGGCATCTGGAGTGGCATGGGCTACAACGTAGTGCTCTTCCTCGCCGGCCTCGTCGGCATTCCGCACGAGTTCTACGAGGCCGCACGCATCGACGGTGCCAACTCCTGGCAGATGTTCTGGAAGATAACCTGGCCGCTCCTCTCGCCGACGGTGCTGTTCATCACCGTGACCGGCTCGATCGGCGCCCTCCAGGTGTTCTCGGTGCCCTACATCATGACCCGCGGAGGGCCGGAGGACGCGAGCCGCATGGTCGTGATGTGGATCCAGGAGACCGGGTTCGCCCAGTTCCGCATGGGCTACGCCTCCTCGCTGGCCTACCTTTTCTTTGTCGTGATCCTGGTCCTGACGCTGTTCGAGCTGCGCTACCTCAGGACCCGTTGGAGCTACTAGGGACGGACCACAATGCTGTCCAACAAGACCACTCGCCGGCTCAGCGCCATCCTGGTGTACCTGATCCTGTTTGGGGGGTCCATCATCATGGTTCTACCCTTCTACTGGACCCTCATTACGTCGGTCAAGTACCCCTCGGAGACGATGACCTACCCCATCATCTGGATCCCGTCCAGGATCACATTCCTGCACTATGAGAAGGCCTGGCACGCCAGCTTTCCCATCTACTACCGCAACTCGACGATTGTGGCCGTGGTGGTCGTGCTCGCCAACATCTTTACCAGCGCCATGGCGGGGTTCATCTTTGCCAAGTACGAGTTCCCACTCAAGGGCTTCCTCTTCATGGTGATCCTGAGCACGATGATGATCCCCTTCGCCGTCATCCTGATCCCCTGCTACATGATCGTGGCCATGGTGCTCAAGCTGAAGGACACCCTCTGGGCGATGATCGTGCCGGCGCTGATCAGCCCCTTCGGCATCTTCCTGATGCGGCAGTTCATCCAGTCCATACCGGACGAGATGCTGGACGCTGCACGCATTGACGGCGCGTCCGACTGGCGCACCTTCTGGCAGATCGTCCTGCCGCTCTGCCGGCCGGCCCTGTCGGCGCTGGCGATCTTTCACTTCATCTGGATCTGGAACGACTTTCTCTGGCCACTCATCGTCACCGATAGCGACCGCTCCCGCACGCTCCCCATCGGCGTGACCCTCTTCGCCTTCCAGCGCTGGCAGCAGTACAACCTGGTCGTCGCGGGCTCTGTGCTGGTGCTCCTGCCGATGGTGGTCATCTACTTCATCTTCCAGCGGGCCTTTGTGCAGGGGATCGTGCTCACCGGCATGAAGTACTGACGCTGCCGCCGGGAATCACTGCCATGCTGGCGCAGCAGGTCGCAATACAGGACCGGGCGGTCGAGGCCGCGGTGCACGGCGACCGGCAGGCCGCCCTCCAGGCCCTCCTGCTCGACCCCGTCGTCTGGAGCTATGACGCCGCAGTGCGCATCCTCGACGAGCTCCTTGCCGCGCACGCCCCGTACCTGCCGCGGTTCCGCGGCCCGGGGCGAGGCTAAGGCGGATGGCGCCCGCGGTACCGCGCCGCGCGGTGGCCCAGGACAACCCCGCATGCCAGGGAAAAAGCCTCCTTCGGGGCTGGGTGCCCAGCGCCCGAAGGAGGCTTTGCCTTTCTCAGCCGAACGCGTCAAGCTCAGGCCGCAGGGGCGTAGTTCAGTTTTGGCGCATCTCGCACTCTGTCAGCCGTCATCAGCCCCTCCCCAGGAGGACGCCGCGGCGTCCGCCTGGGGAGGGGGGAGGCGTAGAATGGGGTGTTTTGCGGCGGCGGGCTACGCGCGCCGCC
>DYEI01000399.1 GCA_020725765.1 Anaerolinea sp.
GAAAAGAATGTTCCCCTCCCCCACGCGGACGCGTCGCGTCCGCGTGGGGGAGGGTCCAGGGGAGGGGGGTGGCTCCCTCTGCAAGATGCTGCGCAGGCCACTGGTCCCCCCAGGCTGCTTGTGGGTAATGGAGAGCACGTGGGCCCGCGGGCCGACCCGGGGGAGGGGAGGCGGGGGGAGGGCCCAGCGGGCAGCGCGGAAGGGCCTGCCCCCAAAGCGAATTCTACACCCAGAGATTTGGAGGAATTGGACACGCGCCAGAAAAAGCTGTACAATGAGAACCGACCGGTCGGTCGGAATCGAGGTCACATGACACGTAACCGAGGGGACGAGACCCGCGGGCGCATCCTCTCCGCCGCCGAAGAGTGCTTCAACGAGCTTGGCTACGAGGGCGCCGGTCTGGCCGAGATCTGCGAGCGAGCCGGGGTGAGCCGCGGAGCCTTCTACCATCACTTTCCGTCGAAGCAGGCGGTCTTTCTGGCCCTGCTGGAACGGTGGCTTGCCGGGGTAGAGCAAGGGCTGGCCGAGGCGCGTGCGTCTGCGGCGACCGTGCCCGAGCAGCTGGCCGTCATGGCTGATGTGGTCGAGGCGGTCTTTGCCGCGGGAAGGGGGCGGCTGCCACTGTTCCTCGAGTTCTGGACGCAGGCGGCCCACGATCCGGCGGTGTGGGAGGCTACCATCGCACCGTACAGGCGGTACCGGGACCTCTTTGCGGGGCTTATCCGCTCGGGCATGGACGAGGGCTCGCTGCGGGCCATGGACTCGACGGTGGCCGCACAGGTGCTCCTGGCGCTCGGCCTGGGCCTGGTGCTTCAGGGCCTGCTCGATCCCGATGGCGCGGACTGGAGCCACGCCGTGCGCGAGGGCGTGGCGATACTCCTGAGTGGGATGCAGAGACCGTTGCTGTGACCTCCATCGCTGCTCGCGACCACGCAGCGGCTCCTGGTATCATGTATCGTTTGTCCGGGTGGTCGAAAGCAGAGGTGGAAGTACATGACGGTCGTAGTGACGGGTGCCGCAGGGCACCTCGGAGGCAACCTGGTCCGCGCCCTCCTCGCGCGCGGCGCGAGGGTGCGAGCCCTGGACTATACGCGGGACTGGCGAGCGCTCGAGGGGCTGGAGGTCGAGCGGGTTCAGGCCGACGTGCGAGACCTCGACGCCCTGCGGCGGGCCTTCGCCGGGGCGGATATCGTCTACCACGCGGCCGCGGTCATCTCGCTGCGCAGCGACGACTGGCCCCTCCTCGAGGCTGTGAACGTGGTGGGCACCCGCAATGTGGTCCAGGCCTGCCTGGATTGCCGCGTGCGGAGGCTCGTGCACTTTAGCTCCATCCACGCCCTCAGGCAGGAGCCCTTCGGCGTGCCGGTGGACGAGTCGAGCCCGCTGGCGCTCTCCGCGAGCAGTCCTCCGTACGATCGCTCCAAGGCGGCAGGCGAGCGGGAGGTGCGCCTCGGCATCGGGCGCGGGCTCGACGCGGTGATCCTCAACCCGACAGGGATGATCGGCCCACACGACTATGCCCCCTCGCACTTTGGGCAGGTCCTCCTCGCCCTCGGACAGGGGCGGATGCCGGCCCTCGTGTCCAGCGGCTTTGACTGGGTGGACGTGCGGGATGTGGTGTCCGCCGCCCTGAAGGCGGCCGAGGTCGCACCCGCCGGGGCCAGGTATCTCCTGTCCGGGCATTGGGTGTCGATGCGGGACCTGGCGATCCTGGTCGAGGAGATCACGGGCGCCGATCCGCCCTGGTTCGTCTGCCCGCTGTGGCTGGCCCGGGCCGGTGCCTCTCTGGCCGATGCCCTGGCCCGCCGTCGACAGGGGCGGGCGCTCTTTACCGGCGTATCGATCCGCGCCCTGCGGTCCAACCGCCACATCAGCCATGAGCGGGCTGCCCGGGAGCTGGGCTACCGCCCCCGCCCCATCCGGCAGACTCTGGCCGACCTGTATCGCTGGTTCGAGCAGGCAGGGCGGCTCAAGCTGTTGCGGGCGGAGGGTCAGGGCTGAGTTCCTTGCCCGGACGAGCAACTGGCGCGATTCTTGCTGCAGCGACGAGCGACGAGATGCTGCGCGCGGACCCGGCTCTGGGCGCAGCTCGAGAGGAGAGGAGCGGTGCCCATCGGGCTGAACGTGCCGCAGGGGCAGGCGTCTCGCGGCGGTCGGAGCTACAGGGGACCGCTCTACCGAACCTCCGGTCCGCGGTTCTCAGGCGCCCCGTCGCGTCTGCGCCCTGCCGCGTCAGGCCGAGCTTGCCGCATGGGAGGCGGTGAACGGTGACCGCGTCAGCGCGCATCCTGGTGGTGGACGATGACGAGGGCATCCTGGGATTCGTTACGGAGGCCCTTGCCGAAGAGGGCTATGAGGTCCTCGCCGCCAGGGATGGTGCCGAGGCGCTCGAGCTGGCGACGCGCGAGCCTCCCGACCTGATCCTGCTGGACATGCGCATGCCGGTGATGGACGGCTGGCAGTTCGCGGCAGCCTACCGCTCGAGGCCCGGCCCTCATGCACCGATCATCGTGATGACGGCGGCCCGTGATGCACCGGGAATCGCCAACGAGATTCACGCCCAGGGGTGCCTGCCCAAGCCCTTCACGCTGACCGACCTCCTGGATGTTGCGGCCCGGTTCACCCGGCAGAGGATCGCCGCGGTGTGAATCGGGGCTCAGGGGCAGGAGGTCGCCGCGGTTGCGCCTGGCCCTCGCGCTGGTGTACCCTGGAGCACGACCGCCGGCTCTGCGTCTGCCGTCATGGTGGGGGGCTCACAATCGGGCCCCGTCGCGCTCTCTGTCGGCCTCGAACCCCTTGTTGGAAGCTTCAAAGCTCCCTGACCATGCCTCATGCCGCCTGCGATCACCGGCCGCTACCTGACCACGACCCGCTGGCCCTCCGTCAGCCCCTCGAGAATCTCGGTGTTCTCTCCATCGGAGAGCCCGGTGATGACGCGCACATCCCGGATGCGCCCGCCTTCGAGAACGCGCACGTACCTGCTCCGTCCGCGCATCTCCACCGCCCGGCTGGGCACGAGAAGCGTGTCGTCGTGGGTGAGGGTGGTGATGCGCAGGTCAGCCGTCATGTCGGGGCGCACCGGTGCCTTGCCTGGGTCAAGGGTGATGGCGACCTCGTAGCCCACGCTCCCTCGCTGGGCTGTGGCGCCGGGGGTGATGCGCGCCACGCGGCCCTGCAGGACCTGCCCGGGCAGCGCATCGAGGCGTATCTCGGCCTCCTGGCCGACGACGAGCTCGGCGATGTCCAACTCGTCGACCTGCGCGATGACCTCCAGCCTGGTGAGGTCGGCGAGCCGGATGACCTTTTCGCCGTAGGCCGTCTCCCCTTCCCGGGCGTTGACCTGCACAACCGTTCCCGCAAAGGGGGCGACGACCGTGCAGTAATCCTGGCGCGCCCGTGCGGCCTCGAGGGCGAGGCGGGCGAGCTCGAGGTTCTTCTCGGCGACCTTGATCCGACCGGGATCCGGTCCGCGGATGGCCTGCTCAAAGCTGGCGCGCGCCGTCTCATAGTCGAGCTTGGCCGACTCGAGGGCGGCGGCCTCCGGAGAGCCCTGGGCGCGGCCTTCGGCAGCCACCCGATCATACGCGCTCTGTGCCGCCTGCAGGATGGCGGCGGCCCGGCGCAGGCTGGCCCGGGCGATCTCGATCTGCTCGCTGGTCGGTGCTGCCCTGAGATTGTCGTATTCGATCTGCCGTATCTGCAGGGCCAGTTCCGCCTCTCGCACCTGGTTCTCGGCCTCGCGACAGTCCGCCTGGATGAGGATGTCGCCACGGTCGACCTCCTGGCCGGGCTTGACCAGCACCGCCTTGATCGCACCGCCCGTGCGCAGGGTGAGCCAGGCCTCGCGGGCGGCGCGCACCTGGCCGCTGGCCTCTACGCTGGCGGTGATCCGCCCGCGCCGGACGGCGACGACGTCCGGCGGTCTGGCTGGCCGTGTGAAGAGGTACAGGAGCACGGCCGCGATGAGGGCAAGCGCCGCCAGGAGCACGTACGGGCGCCGGACGGCCCGCCCGAGCCTGGGGAGCTGGACTCGCCCTGCAGATTGCGCTGAGGCCAGCAGACTGGCGAGTGGGAGTCTCATTCTTGTCATGATGGCCCTCGAAAGTCCTGCCAGCGATATGATCGAGTCGTAAGCACGCTCGTGGCCTGCTGCAGGGGCAGCGCGGCCCCTGCCTCGTCAAGAAGCATGACCCGGCTCACCACATAGGGGCCGTCGACCCCCGAAAGTGCAATGGCGGTCCCGGGGAACTGGACGGCAACCGTCTGCAGGCCGGGGCCGAGGGTGCAGGGAGCTACAGCGCGGGCGATCTCGCGGCCCTGAGTGTCGGACAGGGTGGCAGCGAGCAGGTAGCTGCCGCCGATGCGCGCGTTGACCCCCACTTCGAGGCTGAGGGCCTCGTAGCGGCCATCGCGGTCCGAGTCGAGGGCCGTCTCGGTGTAGGTGCCGGAGAGCTCGGCCGTGCCTGGAGAGATGGCGAAGAGGCGCTCGCTGGCCTGCGCGAATGCTCTTCCGCGGAAGGTGCCGCTGGCCGTCACAAAGAGGGTGTAGTAGCCACCCAGCGAGGGAGGGCGGTAGCTGGCGCCGTAGGTGCCATCCCCCGGCTCGCCATCGCCATGCTCGCCGTCGTCCAGGAGGACGAGGCGGTCGATCTGCATGTCGGGCCGGCCGATCTCGGCCTCTACGCGGGCTCCGGGCACCGCCTGCTCGCCGTGGCGCAGCGTGGCGCTGATGGCTACCGGCTCGCCTTCGGCGGCCCACTCCGGGGCTGTGCTGACACTCAGCCGCAGCGGGGAGGTGAGCGCGGCAAATCCGGTGAAGCGTACCGTGCCGGAGACGTCCCCCGGGCGGCCGACGACAACCTGCCACTCACCCGGCTGCGCCTGCCGCACCAGGTAGGCCTGCGCGTCCGCAAAGCCCAGGTTTAGATACTCACCCCGGTCCCCGATGGTCTTGCCATCGAGGCGACGGCCCTGCGGATCGATGAGGGCGAAGGTCAGGGGGCTGCCCTGCCCGCGCAGGTAAAAGCGCGCCTCGCCGGGGGTGTCGACCAGCACCGTGGTGGTGACCGTCTGCCCGGGGCCGACCTCTCCACTGTAGAACGGCGAGTGAAGGGGCGGCTCGGGCAGGGCGGGCAACGCTGGCGGCGTGTCGGCGATGCCGGGAAGGGTGGCGCCGGGACCCAGCCGCAGCGGGTTGCGGATATAAGCGTCGTAGGTGCGCCGCGGCCAGAGGAGGGAGGGCAGCCCGAGCAGGATCGTCTCATCCGACCAGGCGTGCAGGTCGTCGGTCAGGATCTTGCGGACGGAGGGCCCATCGAGCGCCAGGGCGCTGGCAGCGGAGATGAGACCGTCCCCCGGTGGCAGGCCGCGCAGGACCTCGGGGAGGTCCTCGCTGCGGGCGTCTCCTGCGATCAGCGTGTACGGCACCCCGACCTGGTTCCGGTGCAGCGAGTTGAACAGGCTGGCGTACTCGGGCGTCAGCTCGATGGCTGAGGGGTCGCGCGACCACTCGTGCACCTCGCGCAGCAGGAAGGGATACCACATCCGGACTCCGGCCTGGGGCGTGCCGAGGATAAAGACCTGGTCCACATCCCCGGCGTACAGGCCCGACTCGATATAGCTGCGGACGTTCAATCCGCCCATGCTGAAGGCGATGACATCGACTCGGGCAGCACCACTCTCGGACCTGGCCCGCTCGATGACGCTCCGGAGCTGGGCGGCGTTCTGGTGGAGGGTGTTTTTGGGCGATATGCCTTCGGCATAGTATACGGGGAACCCATCCTGGCGCAGCCAGGAGGCGAGGAAGCGGAACTCGCTATCTTCCAGGCGGTCGCTCTCCGGCCCGTGCCAGCCATGCACGAGGACGACCGGCAGCCGGCGCGCGGAGGCGACAGCGCCGGTGCCATAGCGGGCGACGCCAGCAGAGAGGCTCCCGAACCAGACCTCATCGCCGGCGACGGCAATGGCCGAGACATAGTCGTGGGGCAGGCTGGCCGGAGCGCGGTGTACAGTCCACTGGCCGTCAGCGAGGACGGCGGCGCCCCGCGAGGTGCCGACCCACAGGCGCTGTGCGGGGTCGAGGGCGAGGGCTAGCACCAGGTCGGAGGGGAGGCCATCGGCCGTGGTGTAGGTCGCGAGGACGCGGCCTTGGCGGTCCAGGCGATTGAGGCCCTTGGCCGTGCCTACCCAGAGCTCGCCGTCCGGCCCCGCAGCCAGAGCGTTGACAAAGTCGTCGGCGAGGCCCCGGCGAGTGTCATAGATCGTCCAGGTGCCACCGGCGATGCGGGCCGCGCCCTGACCGTGCAGGCCGATGTACACGCTGCCATCGGGGCCGGCAGCGAGGGCGGTGACATAGTCGGCAGGCAGGGGGGAGTTGCCGCTGTGGTAGGTCTGCCAGCGGCCGTTGTCGAACACGCTGACTCCGCGGCCCCAGGTACCGCACCAGATGCGTCCCCGGGCGTCGGTGGTGAGGGCGCTGATCCAGTCGTTGCCGGGCCCCGAGTTGGCGGCCGTATAGGTCCGCCAGTTCGTGCCGTCGAGGACGGTGAGCCCACCGCCGAAGGTGCCGAACCACACGCGGCCGTGGCCGTCAATGGTCAGGGCGGCGACCCAATCGGCGCCAAGGCCGTGGGCGTGGGTGTAGGCGTACCAGCGGCCGTCGCGATACAGGCCGGCGCCGTGGCTCGTCGCTACCCACACATCGCCGCCATCGGACGCCGCGATGGCCCACACCGTATCCGAGGGCAGCCCATCGAGCGTGCGGAAGTGGGTCCAACTCGGGCTCTCCGGCGGGGCCCCCTGGCTGGGAAGGGCCAGGAGGGCCGCGAAGAGCAGGGCCAGGCCCAATCTCAGACAACGCGCATGGCGCATGGAATACCCTCGTCTAGGCCTGCTCGGCAGGCGGTGAAATGATAGCATCAGGAGGGTATGGTGTCAATTGAGAAGTGTCGCATGGGTGTAGTTCAGTGTGTGGGCAGGCTCCTCTGCGCTGCCAGCAGGGCCCCCACCCCCGCGCGCCCTCCCCCGGGTCGGCCCGCAGGCCGACCCGGGGGAGGGGGCCTTTGCTTGTGGGGTGTTTTGCGGCGGCGCGCTGGGCGCGCCGCCGCAAAACACCCCACTGTACGCATCTCCCCTCCCCAGGCGGACGCCGCGGCGTCCGCCTGAGGAAGGGGCTGATGCCGGCTGGCAGAAAAGATGCCCCAGGGAGGGCAGCCCCCATGCCCCCACGCCGACAATCCCTCCCTACGGCTCGAACCGCTCAAACCCCAGCCTGAAGAACTCGTTCGGGTTGTTGAAGAGCCAGTCGGCGGCGATGCGCAGGGCCTCGCCCTCCTCGATCCAGCCCTCTTCGACCTGATCGGCCAGGGCCGCTGCGACCACATCCCGGGCGATGGCGAGGTGCGCCGCGGCGTGCAGGATGTCATCCCCATAGTCCCCGCCAAAGGCGTGGAACTTGGCATGGGGCACGGCGCCAAGCCCCTCGCGCAGGAGGTTCCGGGCATACACCGGGTCGATGATGTGTAGCCAGCAGAGGTCGAGGCGCACGTTGGGATAGTTCTTGCCCAGGTACAGGTACTCGCCCATGTAGGGCCAGTTGCCGTGGAACAGGTCAAAGCGCACATCCCGGTGCAGCTCGAGCACTGGCGTCAGCAGCACCGCGTTCGTCTTGGCGATCTCGTTGCGGATGCCGGCCATGTGCCCGGTGTGGAGCTGGACGGGCAGATCGAGCTCGCGGGCCATCTCCAGGAAGCGGTGGAAGAGCCAGTCGCCCAGCGGCTTGGCCTCTGGCCAGCCCAGGGCACCCCGCGGATCGGCCATCATGGCGTTGAAGAGCCGCTCGGCGTCGGCCCGCGGCGGGTTCTCGTAGGCCAGAGTGCGGCTGTAGGCCGACTGGTCCTTCAGCCCGATGGCTCCCCGCTCCTTCATCCGCCGGATGATCTCGAAGCACACCTCGAGGTACTGGTCGAGGCTGGTGACGCTCCGGTCTACGACCTGCGCAAGGTCCCACACGTTCTGCCAGGTGCGCACGGCGTGGAACGCGGGCAGGGAGATGAGCAGCCGGTCGCGCTCGTAGAGCTCTTGCCTGCCGGTGATAAAGGCCTTCATATCGGGCCAGATATCGACCAGCCGGCAGCGGATGCCGGCACGGTCGAGGACGCTGCGGTACACCGCCGGATCGCGCAGATTGAGCAGGCGCCCGCGAATGCGCTGCAGAGCCGCGAGCGAAAGCTCCGCCTCGCCGTAGACATCCCTGAGGATGCGCTTGGTGACGCGGGCGTAGGCGGTGTGCTCCATCTGCCGCCAGAGGCGCTCGAGGAGCGGCCACTTTTCCTCTGTGGGCACGCTCTGGTCGAGCAGGTACGTCTCAAGGTCCGGGCGGGCTCCTTCGAAGCCGGGGTAGACTACGGCGAGGAGGTCGCTGATGACGTAACCCGCCATCAGGCAGGCGATCGGCTCGCGGTTCTCCGGCGCGCCCCTCGGCCCGATGGTGTGCTCGTGGCAGTCGATGACGGGGTAGGCCTCGATGGCCTCCCGCAGGCGCGTGAAGACGGCTGATCTCGCGGACATGGGACTCCTCTTCGGTTACGGTGTGCGTGTAGAGAGGATCAGTGAGCGATGCCGTGCCGGTGCAGCCGCGCGTGCAGCTCGGCCTGGGCACGGCGGAAGACGGCCTTGATCTCCTCCTGCTTCTCGGCGCTGGCAGGGATGGAGAGCGTATCCAGGTAGGTCAGGCCTCCATCGAGCAGCGTCAGCATGTAGGTAGCGTCCGACGGGCTGAACAGCTCGGCGCCCCCGGCCACGACGTACACCGGCGAGGTGTGGGCGGCCACGTTGATCGGCCAGCCATGCCAGAGCACGAGCTTGCTCACGCAGCGGGCAGCCAGCCAGCCGCTGCCGGGCAGGCGCACCTTGGTGCGCAGATGCAGCCTCCCGGAGCCCTCCTGGGCCGATGCCTGCTCCACGACGCGTCCGTTGGCCACGATCTGCAGCTCATGGATGGGCTGGAGGGAGTCGGCCCAGGCCTCGACCTCCAAAGTCCCGCCGCCGGCCGGGAGCTGGAGCTCGTCGCCGGGCATGCGGCCCTCGACGCTGAGGCCGATCAGGGGCCCGCTGGTAGTGAAGGTGCGCCCGGCCCGCACGGCCCGCGCCCAGCTCTCAAAGCTCAACTCCTCATCGCCCAGGTAGGCGTAGGTGCGGACGCCGCCGACCGGCATCCCGGCCCACATCTTGTCGGTGCCGCCAACCGCTGCCACGCGGTAGCCGAGGTTCAGGAAGCGGTACCACTCCCGAAGGTTATAGTTGTCCAGCTCGGGGGTGAAGTAGCGAATCTCGACCCCGTCGACCTTGCCGAGGACGATATCCGCAGCCACCTCGAGATAAGGGTTCGGGAAGTGGGGGATGACCACCACCCCTTCCTGCGCCCGGCAGCGGTCGGCCCACTCGGCGAGTGAGGACTCGAGGGGATCGCCGATATAGCTCTCGTCGGGTCCGCCGGTTGTCATGGGGAAGACGGGCCGCCCGTGCACGCCCAGCAGGCTCATATGCCCCATGATGTGCTGGCGGTTCTCGGTGCCCACCCACACGATCGTGTCGGCCGTCGAGACGCCCGAGCGGTCGCCGGTCAGGTCGCCGACGTTGGTGAAGAGGTCGCCCCACTGCGAGGCGAGGAGGTTGACCAGGTTGACCCCCTCGGCCTGGGCCTCGAGCCAGGCCGTCTGCGGGGAGATAAAGTGGACGTGCGTGTCGGCTGTGACCCAGCCCTTGCTCCGCAGATCGAAGGGGCGCTCCAGCGAGAGACGCAATTCCCGCTGCCCGGGCCTGATCTCCAGCCGCTGGCGCAGCGGCCGGTACTCAAAGCCCTTGGCGACCTCGACATAGACCTCCCCGGCCGGCAGCTCGATC
This sequence comes from Anaerolinea sp., assembly GCA_020725765.1. Taxonomy (GTDB): domain Bacteria; phylum Chloroflexota; class Anaerolineae; order SpSt-313; family SpSt-313; genus SpSt-313. Next base: position 9,904 of record DYEI01000399.1, read on the forward strand.
TGGAAGCGGCCGTCGACATAGGCATAGTCGGTCGAGCCGAGCTTCAGGTCGGCGCCATAATCCTGGAACCAGTGAAAGTTCACCTCCCGGCGGTGCCCGTAAGGCGGCAGATACCGCCCGTCGGGGGTGCGAAAGTGCACGCGGGCGGGCGTTGGGCGGCCGGCCGTGACGTCCTCAACCGTCACGTGCACCCAGGTGCGCTCGCGGTCCAGGAGCTCGACCCGGACGGCACCATCGCGGCTGGTTCCCGAGCCCGTCTCGTAGACCGGTCCGAGGTCCACCACATGCTGGCCGATGGTGAGGGTGGCCTCGGGGCTGGCCGAGACCTCCACGCGCAGGTCGGTCGTGGGCCCGGGAGGGGGACTCTCTTCTCCCCAGCCCTGCAGCTCAGCTGCAAGCCAGCGCTCGCCGTCAAAGGCCGGCACCGCGTACTGCCGGGCGATCACGCCGAGGTCCACTTCCGCCCGCAGGTTGTCGGGTTGCACGGCTTCGTCCGCAGGCAGGGTCACGCGCAGCGCCTGCAGCCGCCGATGCTGGAGCGGATGCGCCCGGCCATGGTAGAGGGTGATCCCGGCAACGGCAAGTAGGTCGGCGCCCGTGGGCTCGAGGCGCAGGGCGGCCAACTCGCGCGCTGGCTCGGGATTGGCAAGGGCATAGAGCCAGTAGGCCGGGCCACCCGAGTTCGCAGCCCGGACGGAGGTTTGGTTCACGCCCCACATGCCGCGCTCGTGGGGGCCGCGCCACTCGAGGGGTGCATCCTTGGTGTGCGGACGGGCAGCGAAGGGAAGCTGGCCCCACCCGCACCACAGCTGCGACACCTCAAAGCGCCGCCGGATCGGCACCGCGTGCTCGCCGCCGTCGACGTAGACGAGGACGTAGCTGGCCAACGCCTCGCCCGGCTGACCAGGCCCTCCATCCGGCGGCACATTGGAGAAGTGCGCCACCACGACATAGCTGGCGCGGTTCTGAAGGGGCACGGTCACGGGCCTCTGGGAGAGGGCCATCCAGCGCGGTCCCTCTGCCGGCGCCAGCGCGAAGGGAACCCCCCAAAAGCTCTGCTGACCGGCAGGCATGGAGGCCAGGTTCTCAGCCACGCCCGGGTGCCAGGGGGGAGCAAGGCCCTCGAGGCTCAGGTCGAAGAGCCCGGAGAGGTCGACGGTAGAGAACTTCATGGCAACCTCCTTTGACCGGCAAAGCCGCCTCAAGGGATTGTAGGCCCGAGCGGCACCGCAGCCAAACGTGGCCAAGGCCAATGGGCCGCCCGATGGCGGCGGGCGCGACGCCCGGTGGGGCGGACATGCGCGCCCTCTATCGATGGCAGGCACGCAACTGTACGGGCGCAGCGCCGCTGCGCCCCTACGGTTGGGCGGCAGGCGGGTGCGCCTGCCTGGGGCGCTGCGCGGGGCTTGGCTCAGGGGCGGACAGGCCGCCTTAGCCGCCGTCCCTCGGCCCTTGCCGGAGGGTACCCCATCCCCCCGGCCCTGGCTTCCTGCGCCGCCGTTCCCAATGGGTGTTTTGGGGTCCGCTGGCGCGCCGCGGCGCGCCAGCGGACCCCAAAACACCCTGTAATGTTTTCCCCCTCCCCGGGACGGACGCCGCGGCGTCCGTCCCGGGGAGGGGGCGGGGGTTCAGGGGCGGACAGGCTGCCTCAGGCGCCATCCCTCGGCCCTTGCCGGAGGGTACCCCATCCCCCCGGCCCTGGCTTCCTGCGCCGCC
>DYEI01000400.1 GCA_020725765.1 Anaerolinea sp.
GCGTCCGCCTGGGCGAGGGGAGAACAGGAGGGCGGGGTGCGTTTCTCCGCTAGCGCGCCGCGGCCCGCCAGCGGAGCAACGCACCCCGCGAATAACCACCCCTCCCCCAAGCGGGCACGGAGTGCCCGCTTGGGGGAGGGGAAGGGGTGGGGGCGAGGACGGCCGGCACCGCGACCCGCTGGGTCGGATGATACTATCAGCCGCAAGGCACAATCCCGCAGACGCGCCTGACCGCGCGAGAGGCCCGGGCCCATCGGAGAAGATCGAATGACGGACAACATCGCTGCCCCTGCTAACGGTATCCACACCATGGTGCCCCGCGAGCACATGCACCCCTCAGCCCGCAAGCTGCGGGACGCCTACGCCATCACCCCCGGCGCGCCCCTCTTCCGGCGCGAGTTCGGCTTCTACTCCCTCGAGGCCTGGGCCACGCAAGGCATGCCGCAGGACGTGCCCCTCGCCCAGCTCTTCGCCTACGATGAGCCGGGGCATCTGGCGCTGGGGCAGCTGGGCTGGTGCGAGGCCCCCTTCGTCCCGCCCTTCGAGGTCCGCATCCTCGAGGACCGGGGCGACTATGAGGTCGAGCAAGACGTCGCAGGCCGCCACGTCCTCTACTTCAAGGGGCGCCGCGAGGGCTTTATGCCCGAGTACCTGGAGCACCCGGTCAAGGACTGGAAGACCTGGGAGGAAAACGTCAAGTGGCGGCTGGACCCCTCGGCGCCGGACCGCTACGCCGACCTCGAGGAGCGCATGACCATCGCGCAGGAGGCGGCCGGCGAGGGGTTCATGATCCAACAGAACCTCATCGGCGGCTACATGTACCTGCGCAGCCTCATCGGTCCGGCCGACCTGCTATACGCCTTCCACGACATGCCGGACCTCATCCACGACTGCATGCGGACCTGGCTTGCGCTCGCCGATGCCGTCATCGCCCGACACCAGCAGTACGTGACGCTCGACGAGCTGTACCTGGCCGAGGACATCTGCTACAAGGCGGGGCCGCTCATCTCGCCGGCTATGATGCGCGAGTTCCTGCTGCCCTACTATCAGCAGCTCATCGCCAACATCCGCGCCCGGCAGATCGACAGGCGCCGACACCTCTATATCCAGATCGATACCGACGGCTACGCCGTGCCGGTCATCCCCCTCTATCGGGAGATCGGCATGGATGTGATGAGCCCGTTTGAAGTCGCTGCCGGCAATGACGTCGTCGAGATAGGACGACGCTATCCGGACCTTGTCATCATCGGAGGGATCGACAAACGCGTGCTGGCGCAGGGCCGCGAGGCCATCGACCGGCACCTCGAGTACATCCTCCCCACCATGCGCGCCCGCGGCGGCTACATCCCCACCTGTGACCACGGGGTGCCTGCCGAGGTACCGTACGAGGATTATGTCTATTATCGGAAGAGATGTGTCGAGCTGGGCGGGTGAGGCCCTATCGGGACCGGTCGGCGCCGCCCCTCGGCCCCTGGCGGCCCACAACCGCCGCGCCCTCAGCGAACTGCCCCTTCTTCAGGCGGCCATCTGCATCGCCTGTAGATGGGGCACGGGGCGAGAGCACCGCCCCGTCCTACGCACGCCGCGGCACGCGGGGCGGATGGACCCCGCATGCCGCTCATAAGACGAGCACGGTCTAGAGGAGTAGCTCCCATGCCCATGACCTCGCGCGAGCGCATGCTCATCGCCCTGAACAACGGCCGGCCGGACCGGCTCCCCTGCCAGGTCCACGGCTGGATGCAGTACTACCTGGACCACTACCTCGGCGGCATCGACTGGTACCAGGCCTACGAGCGCTTTGGCATGGACTATGCCATCTACGTCTCCCCTGCCTACCGCTACAGCGAGAAGGACCTCGCCCGATGGGAGGTCCGCCGCGTGGACCTTGGGGTCGATGAGGACGGCAACCACCGCTGGGATGAGACCATCGTCACCCCCAAGGGCAGCCTGCATCACACCGGCGCCTGGAATGCCATCACCGCCTGGGAGATCGAGCCGCTCATCAAGAGCGAGCGCGACTTTGCCCTGTGGGACGAGTTCTACCCCATCCCCATCGCGGCCGACCTCACGCCCGTCCGCGAGGCCCGCGAAAAGCTGGGCGACCGCGGCATCGTCCGCAGCCACCCCTTCAGTCCCGGGCAGGGCTCTCCCTGGCAGAGCTTTTGCACCCTGGTCGGCACGCAGGAGGCCATCTTCATGGCGCTGGACACCCCCGAGTTCGTGCACCACGCCCTGCAGCGCATCCTGGAGAAGACCCTACGCGTCACCGAGATGTGGCAGGGCACGCCGGCCGACATGGTCGAGACCGGCGGGGGCGCCGGCTCCAACACGGTGATCAGCCCGGCCATGTTCCGCGAGTTCTGCCTGCCTTACGACCGGATCCAACACGCCGCCCTGCACGAGGTCGGGCTCAAGATCGTCTATCACCTCTGCGGGGGCGTGATGAAGATGCTCGACCTCGTCGTGCAGAACGGCGCCGATGGCCTCGAGACCATGACCCCACCCTCCATGGGCGGCGACTGCGACCTGCGCGAGGCCTCCCGCCGGGTCGGCGACCGGCTCTTCTTCATCGGCGGCTTTGACCAGCAGGCGGGGTTCGAGCGCGGCACCCCGGAGGAGGCGAGGAGGCTCGTCTTCGAGTGCTTCGAGGCCACAAAGGACCACGCCGGCTACATCATCGCCCCATCCGACCACTTTTTCCACGGGGATCCGGCCAACGTCCAGGCCTTTGCCGACGCGGCGAAAGAGTGCGTCTACTGAGGGGACCGGGTGGCCCGGCGGGGGGTCAGGCCCTTGCCGGGCCGGTCGACCCGCGGACGAGGAGCTCGCTGCGTATGACCACCCGCTGTGGCTCGGGCGGAAGCTGCCCGGCGATCCGCCCGAGCAGCAACTCGCACAGGCACTGCCCTACCTCGCGGATGGGCGTGGCCATCGTGGTCAGCGGCGGGCAGGTGTAGGCGCTGAGCGCGATGTTGTCATAGCCCATCACCGAAAGCTCCTCAGGCACCCTGATGCCCCTCGAACACAGATACGAGAGCACGCCAACCGCCATGGCATCGTTGCAGGCAAAGATCGCCGTTGGAGGATCGTCGAGGTGTAGCAGATGGCGGGCGGCTCTGCGGCCGCTTTCGAACGTCCAATCCCCCGCGACAACGAGCTCGGGATCCGGTACGATCCCTGCTTCCTCCAGCGCCCGCTGATACCCGGTGACGCGGTCCTGGCTTCTGGTAGGTCCATCCGGGCCGGTGATGCACGCAATGCGCCGATGGCCAAGGCTCAGGAGATGGCGCGCCGCGTCGTAGCCGCCGCCGAGGTTGTCGAGGAGCAGGGCATCAAAGCCTTCGTACTCGCGGTCAAAAACAACGGCGTGAATGTTGTGGTCCTTCAGGGGCTGCAGCATCTCTCCACGCGTCTGCACCGTCATATAGACGAGGCCATCGACCCGCTTGGAGATCAGCATGTCCAGATAGATCTCCTCTTTGCTCAGACTGCGGTCCGAGTTGCAGAGGATCACGCTATAGCCCGCGGCGAGACCGCAATCCTCGATCCCCCGAGCAACCTCGGCAAAGAACGGGTTGACGTTATCCGGCACGATGAGCCCGACGGTATGCGTCACTTGGCGCACGAGGGCCCGGGCTAGCGAGCTTGGGCGATACCCGAGCTGCTCCACCGCCTGCAGCACCCGCGCCTTGGTCGCCTCGCTGACGAAACGTGTGCCGTTCAACACGTGAGACACCGTGCTGATCGACACGCCCGCCGCCTGCGCCACGTCATAGATTGTCGTCATCACTCCCCCTGGTCCACTACCTCAGGCCACTGAGTGCAATGCCGCGCACAAAGTGCCGCTGGAAGAGGAGGAACAGCAGCAGCACCGGCAGGGTCGCCACAACCGATCCGGCCATCACCAAGTCCCATACCGTTCGATGGGCCACCACAAACAGGGCCAGGCCGAGCGGCAGGGTGCGCAACGACGGGCTGCTGATGATGATCAGTGGCCAGAAAAAGTCGTTCCACACGTAGGTGAAGGTGAAGATGCCCATCGCTGCCAGCGCTGGCGTGGTGAGCGGCAGGACGACCTGGGCGTACAGTCTGAACTCGGACGCGCCGTCGATGCGCGCCGCATCGAGGAGCTCGTCCGGGATCGTCTTCATGTACTGCCTCAGCAGAAAGATGCCATACGTCGACACCGCTCCGGGAGCGATCAGCCCCCAGTAGGAATCCAGCCAGCCGTGACCTCCCTGGCCGAGCAGGTTGTTCCCGCCAAAGAGCGGCATGTGCATCAGGATGAGATAGGAGGGGATCTGGGTGACCTGGCCCGGGATCATGAACGTGCTGAGCATCATCAGGAAGATAAAGTCACGGCCCGGAAAGCGGCGCTTGGCAAAGGTGTAGGCGGCCAGCGAGTTGAAGAAGAGCTGCAGAGAGGTCACGGCCACTGCGCAGTAGCCGCTGTTGAAGAACATGCGGCCGAGATGCTGAGTCCGCAAGAACCTGGCATAGTTATCCAGGCTGGGGTTGACCGGGATCCAGCTCGGCGGCCAGCGGAACATGTCGCTGACATCCTGCAGCGAAGCCACCACCATCCACGCCCACGGAGCCGTAAAGAGCACCGCGCCTGCCAGGAGCAGTGCATAGATAAGCAGGTGCTGCAGGACCGCCACGACAGTCCGCCAGACGTCCCGTTCTCGCCGGAATGCAGCGGCCTGCGCTCTCCCCTGATCCAGCGCTGCCATCTTACCTTCCTTTCGCCAGCCGCCCATGGAGCGAATGCACTAGTATACAATATCCCTTTGGCGCATATAGCGCAACTGCAGGAGAGTGAACCCCAGCACCATGGCAAACAGTGCATAGGCCATCGCCGAGGCGTAGCCCATGTCAAAGTGCCTGAAGGCCTTCTCATAGAGGCGATAGCCGATGGTTGTTGTCCGCCCCAGCGGCCCGCCGCTCGTCATCACATAGATCTGCGTAAAGACCTGGAAGGAGCCGATGGTCGACATGACGAACAGGAAAAAAGTCGTCGGCGCCAGGAGCGGTACCGTAATGTGGAGGAACCTCTGGAAGCTGTTGGCCCCGTCGACTTTGGCCGCGTCATAATAGTCCTCGGGGATGGCCTGCAGGCCGGCCAGGTAGATCACCATGTCGTAGCCCGCGCCACCCCACACGCTCATCAGAATCACCGCCGGCATGGCCAGGTTGGGGTCCGACAGCCACCGCAGCGGGCTGCTGATAAGCCCGAGGCGCAAGAGATAGTAGTTCAGCAGCCCATAGTCTCCCTGATAGACCCACTTCCAGATGATGGCAGAGACCACAAGCGGCGTGATGACCGGGATGTAGTACAGGGTGCGAAAGAGGCCCCGCGCCTTGATGGGGTTGTTCAGCAGAAGCGCCAGTACCAGGCCGGCTACCATCGTGAGCGGTACCGACAGGGCCGTGTAGTACACGGTGTTGACGATGGCCTGATGAAACCTTCGATCGGTCAGAAGGTCCCGATAGTTATCCAGTCCGACGAAAGGCCGGGCTGGCTCGAGGATGTTCCAGTCGTGGAAGCTGAGATAGAACGAGAACGCTATGGTGAAAACCCAGAAGATAAGGAACAGCAGCAGGCCGGGCGACAGGAAGAGATACGCCGTCCACTCTTTCCGCATCTCGCGGAGCACGCCTCTGATCCGTGCCCTCAGCGGCGGTCTTGGCTGTCTGGTGGCAATGCTCTGCACCATGCGCGCCTCCAAGTCCACAGGATCAAGCCGCCCGTACGCCACTCCTCTCTCCGAGCCGCTTGCCCGAGGACGGGTGGATGGGCGTGCGGGAACGGCCCCTTCGCCCGTTCCCGCACGCCTCTGTTGACAGGAAACCCTCCCACACGCCCGCCTCCGCCCGGGGCGAGCGTTTGGCCGCAACACTACTCCTTGATGAGTGCCTCCGCCTCCTGAGCCGCCTGCGTGATGGCCGTCGCCGCATCCACCTCACCGTAGATGGCCCGGCCAAGCGCCTCATTCAGGATAGTCTCCATCTCGGACCACTTGGGCTGCACGATCTCGCTGGCCTTGGCGCAGGCCATGTTCTCGGCAAACCCCTTGAGGACGGGGTTGACCTCAAACGTCTTGGGATCCTCCAGCAGCGACTTGCGCGGCGGCAGGAGCGTAGTTGGCGCATCCGCCGTCCCGAGGTTCAGCAGCGCCATGTTCTGCGGCAGCGACACAAACTCGATCCACTTCCAGGCGGCATCGGGGTGCTTGCTCGCCTTGAAGATGACGAGCGTGTCACCGGCGATGGTGGTGGCACACTCCTTGTCCTTCGGCAGCGGAGCCGTAGCCCACTTGCCGTTGAGGTCGGGATACTCGTTCTGCAGCGTGCCGGCAAACCAGGCTCCGGCCACGTACATGGCGACCTTGCCTTCCGCAAAGGCCACGCGGCCATCCCACGAGTTCGAGTTGAAATAGTCGGGAGGCGAGTACTTGCGCAGGCCTACGTAGAACTCGGCAGCGCGCTTGCCGGCCTCGCTATCCCACAGCACGTCCTGCCCATCGGGCGAGAGCAGTTCGCCGCCAGCCTGCCACAGCCAGGGATACCAGTAGTAGGCTGCCTCGGGCGCGAACAGGATGAACCCGTACTGCTTCTTCTCTGGGATCGTCAGCTTCTCGGCCACGGCCAGGAACTCGTCCCAGGTCGCGGGCGGGGCAGTGATCCCGGCCTCTGCAAAGAGGTCGGTACGATAGAAGAGCCCGGTCGTCTCGGCATCGATGGGCAGGCCATAGATGCTGCCCTGGTGCTTGGCGCTGGTGAGGAACGCCTCCACATAGTCGTTTGGATCGACTGCCATGCTCAGCTCGATGTAAGGATCAAGGTTCACCAGCGCGTTGCGAGAGGCAAAGTCGCCAACCGCACTCGCATCGAGGTAGGCCACGTCGGGAGGGTTGTTGGCAGCCACCTGGATGAGCAGCTTGTCGCGGATCTCCTCGAACGGCACATCCTGGAACTCGATGGTGATGTTGGGGTGCAGTTCATGGAACTGCTTGGCCAACGTCTGCCATGACTGCCCGCCGCCGACCCAGGAGGCAAAGGTGACCACCACCGGCTCCGAGGGCTCCGGCACGCCCGGACTCAGGTTGGCCAGATCGGGCCCCGTGGTAGGCGTTTCCTTCGGCGCCTCGGCTGTCGGGCTTGCCGTGGTGGGCTCGGGGGTTGGCGCCACCGTCGGCTTCTCAACCGGCACCTGAGTCGGCTCCGGCACAGGCGACGGCTGCGCACACCCCACGCTGGCCGTTACGACGAACAGCACGGCCAGAAGGATGCACAACATGCTCCGACCTACTCTCCGGACAGCCATTGCATCTCCTCCTTATCGTAGGACCAGGCGGCCCGTCTCCGGGCCGCCACTCCTGTGGCGCAGAGCACGGCTGCGCCTGACGGCCACATGCCCGGTGGCCCCTAGCCTGACGGGCCAGCTACGCGGCCCAAGGGCTGTCAGATGGAAGGCACGGCGACACGGCTCGCATGGCCGGCCTCAACGTCACGCATGGCAAGGACGCCATGATCGCCTCAGCGCTGCACCGCACCCGGCCCGCGGCCGGGCACTCTGCCATACCGGTGAAGGGTAGAAGCGATCAAGCCTGCATCACATCTGCCCGGGCCCCCGTGGGCTACCGGTCAACTCGTTGGCCCACGCCACACAGTGACCTCGGCCTCCACGTCGTCGGGGCCCCAGTGCACCATGAAGGGCCCGTGCTGCTCGCCTTCATAGTCGATGGTCACCTGATAGCTGCCGGCCGGCCCCCTGAGATGGGCCCTTCCGGCTGGGTCGCAGTCCGTCTCGCCCGCTGCCTTCCAGCCGTTGATGAGAGAGCGCAACGCATGGTAGGCTGGCTTCGGCTGATATGTGCGCGTCATCAGGCCGCCGCTGTGGATGAACGCCCCCTCGTCCGTTGCATTCCACCACGTGACCTCCTGCACGCAGACCTTGCTATAGCACAGCGTGTAAAGAGCCTTCACCCACGCGGCTTGCCGCTCAGGGCTCCAGGGCCCGTGCCACTCCCCAACATAGGGCCCGTTCTCCGGCGGCGGAGAAGAGGGCACGGAGAGCTCGCTGACGTTCACCGGTCTGCCGACCAAGCTGTAGCGATCGATCAGCTCCGACAGGTCGAGGAGATGCCGTACCGCGAACCCGCCCGAGAAGAGGTCGCTGCACATGTAGCCGCCATAGTAGAGCTGGATGCCCACCTCATCAAAGTCCACGCCCGCCGCCACCAGGTCCTCAAAGAACTCACAGGGCATTCTCTCATAGTCCTGTTCCCGCACATCGGCATTGACCGTTTCGGCAAAGACGCAGCAGTTGTTGACCTCAATGGGCCCTTCACTGCCACCATCGCGGATAGCCTGTGCACTCTGGCGGACCGCCTCTATCGTCTCACGCAATGACAGGTTGGGTCCGTTAGTGTGGGAGAGCATGGGCTCATTGATCGCCTGAAAGCCCGCCACATGCTCTCTGTACCGCTCAACCAGGGCGCGCTGATGCTGGTATACTGCCCGCAGCACCTCCGGCGCATCGAGGTCATAGACCCACGCCGGCATGAAGACGCCCCATTGACGCGGGTAATACCCGTGCCAGAACCACACCGAGACATGGCTCTTCAGCCGAAAGCCTGCGGCATGCAGTGCGGCGACCGGGTAGTCGACATCCCACTCCCGGTACTCGCGCTGACCCCGACGTGGCTCATGATGGCTCCAGAGCATGGAGATTGTTACCTGGTTTATGCCCAGATCCTTGATAGCCGTCCATAGCTGGCCGTCGAGCGGCTCTCGGCTCACGGGGTGCGTCGATGGGTTGACAAAGACGCCAAAGCGAAAGTCGTGCTCAGTCTGCTGGAAGCGCACCCGCGCCCCGGCAGCCGGCATGCCGCCCGGCAAACGGACCGTGAGGGTCCTTGGCCGATTCCGGTGGCGTTGGATATCCTGCTCGGCCCGCTGGAGCACCATGTGCTCCAACGCCCACAGGGCGTTGGCGAGTGCCTCATCGGCGCGCCGGGCCCGCTCACGCCGTGCGGGAAGGCTATCTCCCGCGGCTGCCGAAGGGAGGGTGACCGACTCCATGGCCTGCAGCGCGGCCAGCGCCCTCTCACGCTGTGCGATGACATCGGCCCCAAACCGGTAGCCTTCGCCCTGGTACCGGGCCCACACACCCTCCAGGCGCCGACAGGCTGTCCGCGCCAGGTCCTCGTTGAGCCACAGCTCGTACGTGCCATCTTGACCCACGCACACGCCAGTGGGCTGCTCACCGAGTCGGAGGCCTACGCCCGCATTGTCAGCTTGGCAGACCAGGGCGCCGAACCCTGGGACCCTCCACAGCACAAGAAGACGGATAGCCTCATCCGGAGGCAGCACGAGCCAGGGGCACCCATCCCCGGCCCGCCAGCGAAAACCACCTGGAACGACCTTGTTATCGAGGTCCACGAACCAGCAATCGCCAATAGCCGGCGGCCCGGAGGGCTTTATATCCTCCAACAGCCGATCCTGTGCGAAGGCGCGCACAGCCACCGGGAAGCCACGGCGCAGCGCCAGGTCAACGGCAAAGCTCTGCGGACGGGGGCAGCCCGGGATGCGGAACCTGCGCGGCAGCGTACGTATCTGGCATGCAGGCCCCTGCCAGTCTGGCCCCTCCACATCGACTGCGATGATGCCCTCGCCCTCCAGGTAGAATTGGCCTGCCGCATCGGTTGTACCGGTTTGGACGGTCTCCCAGCCAGCTCCCAGGGCCGCCACCCGAGCGCCGGAGACCCGTTGCCCTGTCCAGTCGCGAACTGTTCCCGAGAGATCCATCAGTTGCCCTTCGTCCGTGATTGCTGCACCGCTCACGCCTTGACCAAGGTGCGAATCTGACCGCCGACACAATCCCGCGGATGACCGGCCCCGATCCGTTCTCTCCACGGCCCGCCGGAAACAGGCCATAGCTCTCGCCGGGACGCGGAAGGCACAAACTCCGGTTTCCCCCGAGCTATACCGGCAGCACGAACGCAAACTCCCGGCAGGCCACCAGCCTCGGCGGACCGGCGAGGCCCGACGGCCTCGGCACCCCTTCCAGCAGGTTCACAAGGGTGTTGGCCACCACCAGCTCCAGCAGGTTCTCGCCCGGCCGCAGGAGCGGTGTGATCTCAACGGTGTAGGGCGGCCACGGCCGCACTCCTGCGACCTCACCGTTGACCCGCACCTCCAGCACATCGTCGCCGACCGCCGCCTCGAGGAAAACCCGCTGCCCCTCGTACTCCCGCGGGAGGATAAAGCGGCGGCGATACACGCCCTGCCCCGAGCAGTAGGGGTATCCCTGCTCCGTCCATGTTGCGGCCCTCACCGTGCGGCGGGGCGCGACGAGGCAGGGCATGCCATCCTCTCCGGTTTCGAGTCCGAAGTCGCCGATCAGCTTGAGCGGGTCCAGGAGCCCATCGGTCGTGCCGCCGACGAGAAGGCGGATCGCGATCTCGTTCTCGCCCCGTCGCAACTGCGGCGCGATGTCGACCGCCTTCATCTGGCTATCCAGGTTGCTGCGTCGGGGCTCCGCCGTGACCGCCTCGCCATTGACATACAGCTGCCACTCGCGGCCGGCAAAGCCGTCGATGATGAGGTCGAGCCGCGGCGGCAGATGCTCCGCCCCGAAGCGCGCCCGGTACCAGACCGGCACCGGAAAAGCCTCCCGAGGCTCGGCGGGAAGCTGGTGATACCACGCACCGGGCACCATCTCCAGCCAGTCGCCAGAGTCTCCTCCCGGCGGAGGAGACGCAGCCTCGCCTCCATCCGGCACCTCGGCCTTGGTCAGCCAGCGCGTCAGGAGGAGAGCATTCCCTCCCGGAACCTCGAACTCCCACTCCCCGTCCAACACCAGGGGTCGCGGGGGCTCGCCCGCAGCGGCCGTGATCACGTTGCGGGCGCCGCCCTCCTCCACCACGATCCGGCCCTCACCGACGGCCCCATAGCCCCGCACCTCGCGTGCTCCCTGCCACTCCACGGTCACGTTGGCCTCGACAATGCGTTGCCGGGGCGCATCCTCCAGCAGCACAAAGGCCGATCCGGTCGGGGGCAGGGACAGGCGGAAGTACGTCCTGCCGTTCGCTTCCCGCGATGGCACCGCTGGCCGTCTGTTCCCCGTCGAGGGGTCCCACAGCACCGGCCCCGCGCTCCCCTGCACCCCCACCTCGGCGGCCTGTGTTTCGAAGGAGGTGTTGATCAGGAAGTACACGTCCTGCCCACCTCTCACCCGGTGCAGGCACAGTATCTCAGGATTGTCGATGGTGACGTCCGGGGCGATCAGTCTCTCGACCACAGCCTGCAGCGCATCCGCTACAGCCCGGCGCTCGGCCAGCACCTCGTCGGTGACTTCCACCCGCTCGCCATCGGGCGGCGCGAAGTAGTAGCGGGTCCTGGCTCCCTCGCTCTCAAGATGCAGATAGGGGCTCTCGGGGCGGCCGGGTGCCCCAAGGAGCCGCTGCAGCCGCATCGGCAAGTGACGGGCGAGCGCATAGGTCCGCAGGAAGCAGCTCCTGCCGCCGCCCGGGTGCTCGCGCTCGATGGGCTCGATGCCCTCGTAGAGCCGGTATCCCCGCTGCGTCTCGCCGGGGTCGACACCAAAGAGCGCCCGGATCCGCTCCGAGACGTCCACGAGACCAGCGGGGCCAAAGGCCAGGGCCGGGAGGAAGACCATCCCCAGGACGCGCCCCCCATTCGCCACAAAGCGCTCCAGCTGCTCCAGCGTGCTCAGCTTGAGGTGCGTCAGTGGTGGCAGGATCAGCAGTTCGTAGGACTCGTCGGCCACGCGAAGGGAGCCGCCCTCGAGCCTGGCCCCGGCCAGCACGTCCTCCTCGAGGTAGTCAAAGTCATAGTGCAGGCGGAGCAACAGGTCGGTCAGCACGGCAAAGTCACTCTCCGTGCGATCGGCAAGGGGGTTGTGGCTCTGCGGCGTATAGGTGGCAAACATGGCGTTGATCGGCCACAGCACAGCGACCCGGGCGGCGTGTCGCCCGCCGGTGAGCAGGTAGCTGACGCGCTTGATGTAGGCCGAGAACTCGCCGTAGTACGGCCACCACGGGTACTGGTAGAACATGGAGGGGGGCCAGTCCCGCTTGCGAGGCCCCTCCAGGGTGTAGTGGAAGCCGTGAGGGTTCAGCAGGTTAACCCCGAGCACGAACTCCCAGTCGGCAATCCACTTCATGCGCTGCATCGTGGCATCCATAAAGATGCCGCCGAACGACTCACAGAGCACCCGCTCCCTCCCCAGGTGATGGGCGGCCGAGCTCACAGCCTTCAGTGCCACGTGCTCGTCAGGGCGATCCGGCCCACCGATCAGGGGGTAGAGGTGATCGACGCCGGGGATGTCCATTTCAGCGATGTGCCGGAACAGGTTCCCCGCTACGCGAATCTGCTTGCGCAGCCATTCCTCGTAGAGGAGATGCCCGGTAAAGAGCAGCCCGCGTGAGCGACACCAGTCGTGGATCTGGCGATAGTAGGCATCGGTGTACAGCTCGGAAAGGGTGCAGTAAAAGTCGTAGCGCACCCGGGCGCTGTCGGGCGCGAGGTCGAAAAAGAGATCCGGCAGCCGTGGGCGCAGGCTGTAGCCGTTGCGCTCCCGGAATCGGCGCAACATGTCCCTTGTCCAGGGCAGCACGGCGTTGTCCGCACCGCTGAGGAAGTAGTGCATCGCCGGCTCGTCCGTGTAGAAGCCGACCGCGGCCGAGGGGACCATGCCACCGAGCATGCGGATGTAGGGCTCGTAGCCGAGGCGCAAGAACTCGGCAGTCGATTCGGGGTTGAGGGCGTCGATGTAGTACTCGGCGCGCTTCTCTACAATGTAGAGCAACCGCCAGTTCCCAGCCGGCACCTCCCAGGGGATCACATTCTCGAAGGAGAGGCTGGGGGTCAGATCGATGACCCGGCCGTCGCTGCCGATGGCAAAGGCAGCGAGGGGCTTTGAGCGCTCGAAATCCAGATAGCGGCTATCCCCACCGGTGAGATAGGTGAACCAGGGGCCCCGCACCGTGAAGCTGATGCATTCGATGTAGCGCTGCGCAAGGTCCGGGCGGCTCTGCAGGACCTGACCGCCGGCGGTGCCGCTCGGCCAGTTCATCTCGTCATAGATCCAGGTGCTCAGACCGATCCACCGTGCCTCCTCAACGATGAAGCGAATGCGCTCGAGATACCGGGAGCCCAGGTAGGGCATCTCCAGACCGTAGCGCCCATGCAGGATGACGCCTCTGATGCCCTTAGCACGGAGCTCTGCCAGCTGTGCTCGCAGCTCATCGGGGTCCAACTCCCCATTGAGGAACCAGAAGGGCAGGATGGTGTACTCGTCTGGCGGGCGCTGAAACAGTGCAAGATCAGGAGGCAAGTCAGGTCGGGTTGTGGACATTCCCTCGCATCCCTGTACGGGTCGGCCCCTGGGGAGCCTGCCGGTAACCGGTCGATCAAGCGTTTGCGCAAGCGCTTACGCAAGCGCTTTCCTAAAGTATAGCGTACAATCCACTTCTTGTCAAGGGTGCCGACTGTCGCCCTCTTGCAGCCTCTCCGAACTCGGGGCGCGTCACCACATGGCTTCCTTGCCCAGGAACTCAAAGCCCGTCTCGCGATCGAACCGGCCCCGAATCCAGATGGTCAGGTCGTGCCCGTGCACCTGGGCATAGCACTCTCCCCGCGCAGCCTCCCTGCCATCTATCCTCACCCCAACACTGGGAGATGACCAGCCGTTGATCAGGAACACAGGATTGACCTGGGGCACTTCAGGCACCATTCTCAGCCGCACCCGGTCCTCGCCCTGCTTGCGGATGGTGTAGGCGCGCAGCGCAAAGTCATATCCCTCGAAGAGCACCCGCCCGCGATGCAGCTCCTCAGGCTCCCCGGGGTCTCGGTGCAGCGCGATGCGAGCGGGGCGCGAGTAGGAGTGCGCCAGCTCCTCCAGTTCGGCCCCGTCAGTGCCCTTCTCCGAGGCCCCAACCAGCAGATACCAGGTAGTGCCCGGGTCGGGCGTCGGGATATAGTCCGACCCGCTCCGCCGCAGGGCATAGTTGACGTCCATGAAGGAGGTGTGGGTGGCGACTTTGCCCAGGTCATCGCCGGCAGGGACCCACTCGATAAAGTCCTCCATGTCGGTCACGGGCCAGTGCTTGTAGATGTTATAGAGGTTGCGCCCAGGGAAGAGGTTGAAGTACGGATGGTCGCCCTTGCAGCTGCAGCAGGGCCGGTACGGGAAGAGCGCCTGGTTCTTGCAGATGATGATGAAGGGATTGGGAAGCCCCTTCAGATTGACCCTCCCGACGTACATCGGCCAGTGCGCTACCTGGGGGTAGTGGGAGCAGAAAGGCTCAAAGTCGTCCGCCGGAAGCGGCCAGGGCACATCGATCCGCTCGCCCGCACCACTCCAGAGCGTGAAGGGAGCAGGCATCTGCAGCACATTGAGGGGGCTCGAGCCAGCAGCGTTGATCAGGATCCACTCGGCAACCTGCCAGAGGTTGGCGTTGCCCCCATGACTGTTGGCCGTTCCCGGCCACAGCACGACCTCGCGCACGGCGATACCATCGGGGTACACCGTGTAGACTTCTTCAGCACGCGT
This sequence comes from Anaerolinea sp., assembly GCA_020725765.1. Lineage (GTDB taxonomy): Bacteria > Chloroflexota > Anaerolineae > SpSt-313 > SpSt-313 > SpSt-313. The sequence goes on from DYEI01000400.1 coordinate 14,585, forward strand.
ATCCCCGTGGAAGATGCGATAGCGCATGTCGCACAGCGCATAGCTCCACTTCACCCGCGCTCGTGCCGGGCCCGACTCGAGTATCTGCACCCTGCTCCAGCGGAGTTGCTTGTCCATGATCGGCTCGTAGCAGTGCTGGTCGTTGGGGCTGTTCGTCTCGCACCACTCCGATGTAAACCAGACGCCGCCACCGAGGTCGACGCAGCCCACGTACTGTGCCTTGTCCCAAAAGACAAAGCGCCAGGGCTTATCGCAAGCGACCACAACGGCATGTCCTCGCTTCCCCGAGAACTCGAGCTGTGTCTCGTAGGCGCGCATCATCTTCCTCCTGCCGCTTGCCGCTCAGACCGCGCAGCCGGGGCGTGCCTGCATACGGTTGCCCCGCTGCCGGCGGTCAATGGTACCGTCCGTAGGTTCGGGCAACCTCAACCAGCGCAAACAGGTTCGCGTCGGGCGTATCTCGCCCGCACTGATCGCCGGTCGAGAGCACAAAGCCACCGCCGGCGGCGCAGTCGTCGATCAGGCGCCTGGCCTTCTCGCGCACCTGCTCGGGCGTCGCCCGGAGCATGAACTCGAAGGTGTTGATGTTCCCCTTCAAACAGAGCCGGTTGCCGTAGCGCCTTTTGACTGCGACGATGTCCACATCTCCGCCCGGCGGCTCTTCCAGCGGCTCGATCACGTCCACATCGCTCTCCTCGGCGATCATCTCCACGATGGCCATCGACCGCCCACACACGTGGAGATGAGAGAAGACTCCGGCATCGCGGCAGAGCCTCGCCGCCTCCTGGATGAACGGCAGGTCGTACTTGCGGAAGAGCGCCGGGCTGCTCACGCTCAGGCTGGAGGCCGAGCCGCCCAGCATGATCTCGTCAGGCCGCGCAGCCAGCACGGCCCGGATGCGCGCCAGGGCGTAGCGGCTGTAGAAGGCAAAGACTTCCTGCATGTAGGCTTCATCGTCAACCAGGTCGTAGAACAGGGCGTTGTAGCCCCCCTCGCGCTGGAAGAACCACCAGTCCTGTGGTATGCTCACCGCCACCGAGTACACCCCGAACTCGCCAATGCGGCGCCGGTCCTCAAAGTCAGCTGCCCAGCGCCAGTCCTCGTCCTCCCCGATGACAGCGCGCAGCCGGGGCCAGTCGCGCCTCAGGTCCTTAATGGGCTTTTCCGCCTCCCAGGGTGGCTCGGTACGGGGGAAGATGGTCGTACGTGTGAGCGGGCCGTAGGGAGTTGCGGCCACCTGATAGCGGATCTGCCCCCCGCCCGGCTGCGGCACGACACGGCTCAGCCAGCGGGGACGGCCGTCCGGAACAATCTCCTCGAGCGCCCCGTAGATGTACCATCCGTCCATGCCGTAGTACTTGACGGCGTTCACATAGGCCTCGGCAACGCTGGCGGAGGCGTAGCCGTGGTGCGGATGGCCGTCGAGGAACATCTCGTCGAAGGGCCGCCCGGCGAGCCTCACGGGAACCATCGCCGAGATATCCGGCGAGATGGGCACGCAATCTGGCTCGCGGCGTGCGAAGGAGGTGAGCATCCGCCTCCGGGGAGTCATCTGCTCGCTCACGCCTGACCTCCCTATCGGGTCCAGCTCAAGGGGGCGAGCGGGGCCGCACACAAAAAGAGATCGGCAAAGTGTAGACAAGCGCTTGCGCAAGCGCTTGTCTACAGTGTACCAGGAAGTGCATCTGTTGTCAAAAGTGCAGAGTTCGACAGTGTTCGGAGTGATCCGATCCCGAGTTCGTCGAAGCCCGCCTTCCCGAGAGCAACTGCAACGGGCGTCTCGCCTTCCGCATGCACATCTGGCCAGCAACGGCGCGTCGCCGTTGGGCGGCAGCGCGCTGCCACACCCTCAGCCGGAGCCCCATCGCTTGACATCCTGGCCGCAGGGGCCTATGGTCCAATCGTCTCTCGTGTGCTTGCGACCAGCACCAGAAACGGAGGGCGGCCTCCCCTGATGGCCAATAGATACCCGGACACCAGGGGCTCGCGCCATGCGTAGCCCTGCAATCGGAAGGCTGATTGCCGCAGCCCCGCTGATTCTGCCCGGGCTCTTTCTCGCCTGGCAGTTCGTTGCCAGCGCCTTTTGCTGGAGCAACGGCTGGATGGAGGGGCTCTCCTACGCCCTGGGTTCCGCGGCCTTTGCGACCATGGCGGGCCTGGTCGCCTCCGCAAGGAGAAGGCACCCGGCCATGTACGGGTGCGCCGCCACACTCCTTGCCATTCCCGGCGCCTGGTGCCTGCGCTGGACCGCCTGGCTCTTGACCCAAGGGCCTGAGATCGGCCCCACCCCTCCGTACGTGCCGCTGGGCTTTGCTCTGGTCGGCGTACTGTTGCTGGCGGGTGCGGCGCTCTTACTGCACAGGGCGCGCCGGTACCGCCCGTAGGGTCATGCTGAGCACACGGCCAGAGATGCTCGCGTCGGCGAGCACTCTCGCGATCGCACGCTGCTCGCTCATCTTACCGGGGTAACGCGACCGAAGGAGGCGCCATGACACGCAGAGGCGATGCCGGCCAGGGCTCATCACGCGCCGGCTATGTGGTCACCATCATCCTCAACCTGATCCTGCTCTATATCGTCCACAGCGTGCCCAGCTGGAACCTCAGCTTTATCACCGCAGCATATCCGCAGGTGCTCTGGGCGTTCGACCTCTCCATCGGGGCGACCATCGCCGCCAACCTGACCTACCTGGCCTATGATCGGCCCTGGTATATGCATCTCACGCGCGCGATCCTCGCCGCCTTGGGCCTCGTCGTGCTGATCGTGCTCTTCTCGGTCTATCCCTTCGACTTTGGAGCCCCCGCCCTGGACATTCTTGTGCGGGTGCTGCTGGTACTCGGGATGGTCGGCACGGCCATCGGGCTCATCGTAGAGGCTGTTCAGTTCGGTCGCACCATAGGCGCCTGATTGCCGCGGATGCAGTGCCTCGGCCGTCCAGATCGCGGCGGCACACCGTGCCGGCGTCCGGGAGACTGCGCGTGCCCGCCGCTCACCCGTCGGTTGACATTCGTCTGCGCGCCCGCTATGATGGAAGCAGGGCAGAGCGGCGCGCCGGCCCGCGCCGATCAGGTCGAGGAGCCAGCCAGGTCCCAGAGCGCGGCGAGGGTCCGCGCCATGCGCCCGCCGATCAGACCCGTGGTGCCAAAGGCCACCGGGAACCATACCGGTATGCCCAGCACCGTAGGGTTGGCATACTGCCAGACCCCCGAATGGACGAACAGCGCCTCGGCCAGGGCGCCGAGCAGGCCGATGACGAGGAAAAAGCTCAGGTCCAGCCGGTCATGCCAGAGCGCCAGCGCCACCACACACTCGGCCGACATGGCCCCGAGCAACAGGAGATTGTTCCTCCACAGGAGCGAGACGCACGCCGCCATGTAGAGGAAGGCGGCAGACTGCACTGCCAGACTGATCCAGAGGCTCTTCGCCCGGTTCATCGACTGCGCCTCCCCGTCCATCGTTTTCCATCATAGCAGAGACCAGCAAGGCGGGCAACTGGTGGCTGGGGGCGGCTACATCCAAGATCGGTCAGCAGATTCGCAGCCAGGCAGCCAGCGGGGGTGCCCTGTGGGCAACCGGGCTTTACGCTTCGCAGGAGCCCGGTGCAGGACCTTTTCTTAGGGGTTTGGGGGTTGGCGTCTGGCCGCCCTGTGGGCGGCCAGACGCCAACCCCCAAACCCCATCCTGGGCTAGGGCCGGGCTGCCGCGCAGCAAGACACCCGGCTGCAGCCCACGCATTGACGCATCTTGGATGCACCCCTGGGGCCAGAGCTTGCCGCTGCGTCCTCGGCGCAGGATGCGAGCGAGCCGTGCGCCCGCACACGGCGCCACGAAAGGAGCATCTACGATGCCCGGCAGTGCCCAACGTCTCTCCGCCTGGCTGCGGCTGGCCCGCCTTCCCTTTCACTCGGTTGGGGTCTTGCCCTTCGTTCTGGGCATGGTCCTGGCCTACCGACTGAGCGGCAACTTCCGTTGGCCTACCGCCGCCTTCGGGACGCTGGGCGTGATCCTGGTTATGCTCGCCACGTACTTTGCCGGCGAGCACTGGGACTATGCCGAGGACACGCTCTCCGGCTCGCTCGGGCGAAGCCGCTTCGCGGGCGGATCGGGCGTGCTGCAGAGCGGCCTCCTGCCGCGCCACGCCGCCCTGCGGGCGGCGCTCGTGAGTGTGGCCCTGGCCCTCGTGGTGGCACTCGCCCTGCGTTACATCCTCGGCACCGGTCCCTGGACGGTGCCTTTCGCCCTCATCGGCCTTCTCGGGGGCTTTTTCTACTCGGCGCGGCCGGTGCGCTGGGTGAGCACGGGCATCGGCGAGCTGTGGATCGCCTTCTGCTACGGGTGGCTCCCGGTCGCCGTGGGCTGCTACCTCCAGACCGCGAGCGTGCCGCGGCTCGTGCACGTCGTCGCGCTCCCCATCGCCTTCACAATCTTTAATGTGATCCTCCTGAACGAGTTTCCGGACTATGACGCCGACCGACAGGCCGGGAAGGCCAACCTGACCGTGCGCCTCGGGCGCGAGCGGGCGGCCTGGCTGTACGCCGCCGCGGCGGCCGCCGCCTGTGGGGCGTTCCTCCTCTCGCTGCGGTACGGCGTGCCCGGCGCGGCGCTCTGGGCCTATCTGCCGGTGCTGGCCCTCACAGCCACGCTCGCCGTGCTGGTCGTCGGCGGCCGCTGGCGGGAGCGGCCCACCCTCGAGCGCCTCTGTGGCGCCAACCTCCTGGTGAACCTGGGCACGACGGCGGCCTATATCCTGGCCTTTGCGAGGTGATGGAATGAGCGAGTGGTTACCGGAGTGGGGCAAGAGACCGAGTCGCCGCGTGCGCTCCTACTGGTGGCCGCCAACCCTGTTCCTGCGCCAGCTGGGGAGCGCGCTCTATGTAGCGGCCCTGACGCACTGGCAGGAGTTGGGCTACTGGGTGCGCACCTACGGGGTGCAGTGTCTGCCGGGGGCGGCGGGTTCGCGTGGCATGGGCTGCATCGGGTTTCCGGCCCACCCGGTCTGGGAGATGACGGCTGCCTGCAACCTGCACTGTATCCACTGCCACGCCTCGGGCGGCAAGCCCGCCCCCGACGAGCTCACCACCGAGGAGGCCAAACGTCTGCTCGACCAGCTTGCCGGCATCAGGGCCTTCCGCATGATGGCCTTCACTGGCGGCGAGCCCCTGGTGCGGGACGACCTCTTCGAGCTCCTCGCCTACTCGCAGGCCCTGGGCTTTACCAACACCATGGCCACCAACGCTACCCTGATCGACGATGCGGTCGCCCGCCGCCTGCGCCGGCTCGGGCTCGTCATCGCCGCGGTCAGCCTCGATGGCTTTGACGCCGCCACGCACGACTATGTCCGCAATCAGCCCGGGTCCTTTGATGCCGCCCTGCAGGGCATGCGCGCCCTGCGCCGCGCCGGCATCCTCCTCCACATCAACATCACGGCCATGGAGTACAACATCGACCAGCTCCCGCGGCTCATGGCTCTCATCGACGAGCTGGGCACAGGGATCCTGCTTATGTACCAGCTCGTCCCGGTTGGCCGCGGGCGGCGCATCGGCAGGGCGGCCCTCGACCTCGGCGCCAACGAGCGCCTGATCCGCTTCATGGCCGAAGCCCAGCGCACCACACGGGCCATCATGGAGCCGGTGGCCGGCCCGCAGTACTGGCCCTTCCTGCTGCAGCGGGCGGGCATCCGCGGGGGCCTGCGCTTGCGGCTGGCCGAGACCGTCTTCCACGGCTGCTCCGCCGGGCGTGGCTTTATCTACATCAAGCCCAACGGCGAGGTGTGGCCCTGCCCCTTTATAGAGGTGAGCTGTGGCAACGTCCGTGAGGCGCCCTTTGCCCGGATCTACGCCGAAGCGCCCATCCTCCGGGCGCTCCGAGAGCGCGAGAGCCGCCTCGAGGGCCGCTGCGCCGACTGCGAGTATCGCAGGCTCTGCGGCGGCTGCCGCGGCCGCGCCCTCGCGGTCAGCGGGAGCTACCTAGCGGAGGACCCGTCGTGCTTTATCCACAGGGAGGCGGGCCAGCCTCAGAGGTGAAGGACATAGAGCTGCAAGCATCCTGGCATTCCCCGAGCCCCGGCTGGCGGGCTGCGGCACATCGTCCGCCGCCTCGGTGTCGGCGGGCAGTGTCGGGGTCTGCTCCTCCGCGTGGTCAGACCCCCTACCGTTCCCCCGAGACGAGACTGTTGCACGGATATTGTCAGAAAGGGGGTCGACAAGACGGCTGTGCGGCTCAAGAGGGCGGCTTCGGGCCTTCTCGTTCCGGTCCGACCCGCTGTTGAGACGGCTCACCGGTGGCTATGCAACCCAGGAGAGTGGCTCGGGGCCTTCTTCATGGCCCAACTCGGGCTCTCTACGGCCC
>DYEI01000401.1 GCA_020725765.1 Anaerolinea sp.
CTTCCTGGGGAGGGGGCGAGGGGGAGGGGCATCTCGGACGCGACATGGCTGGAGGTCACCTCGGCGAGTTCTGGACCGTGCCGCGGGCTGCGCTCCGAAAGGCCAAAGTCGAGCCCCCCATTGTGGATTCCCCGCCCCCGCGGCTCGCTATGCATTGCCCATAGGCCGGGCTGCACAGCCTCACGGGGCATGAGATAGCGCCCTGGCGCCCATCCCAGCGGACCACCCGCCATACACACCGCTGCTCGGTACACGCCGAGCGGCAGCCGCGATGTGCTGCGCAGGCCGCAGGCGCCTGCGCTCCCCCCAGCCCACTTGCGGGTGATGATAGCGCGGGGCGGGGTCAGGAGTGGGGGTCCTTCAATGGGCAAGGCCCTCGCCCTCCGACCGAAGGAGGCTGTCCGCCCTTGAACTCCTCGCCCGGAGGAGGGGCGAATCTCTGCTGGTGTGATGGGTCTCCGCTGACACGCCGCGGCGCCCGCCCGGGGGAGGAGCCGGTGGAGGGGAGTCGCCCTACGGAATGCCGGCAAAGAGGTGCGGGTCCCGGCGGTCGTCCGCCGCCGGGAGAGGCTGAGCCAGGTTAAAGTACTCAAAGCCCAGCAGGTGATGCCGCTCCGGCTCCGGCAGCTGGAAGAGTCCGATCAGCTCCGGCTCCACCCCGGGCCCGTAGCAGCGCGCCGCCTCGATCTTGCGGTCGATGAACAGACACACATCCCGCCGGGCCGCAATGGCTGCATCGGGCGTGCCCGCGCCCGGGATATCCGCCAGACGCAGGAGACCCCGCGGCAGCCCAAAGTAGTACAGCTTGCTGGGCAGGAAGGGCTCGGGGCCGCCATCCCGTGGGAACTGCTGCACATCTCCGGCCGCTCCAAAGGCCTGCGTCGTCAGTTCGCCGATGAGCACGTGGTCGGGATGGCCGTCGATCCCGTCCGGCCCAAAGGTTATGACCACCTGCGGCCGCACGGACCGGATCAGCCGGACCAGGCCCCGCACCGCCTCCAGAGCTCTCGCCCTCGCCAGGGTCCCGGGCTCGAGGGCTATCCGGCCAGGGGGGCCAGAATCCCGGTAGCCGAGGAAGTGGACCGCGCTGACACCCAGGCGTGTGCAGGCGCAACGGAGGTCATGCTCCGCCTGTGCGGCGCGTTCCTCTGGAGAATGTTGCCCAGCCGCCGGGCCCACCTGGCCGCGGGTCGCACAGGCCACCTCCACGCGTACCCCCGCCTCGGCATGGCCAGCCAGGGTCCCCGCGATGGCCAGCTCGTCGCCGGGGTGCGCAATGACTGCAAGAAGCGCCAGCCCTTCCATTGCCGGTAACCTCCCCCCCGCCAGCGGCAATCGCCGTGCCAGGCTCAGGGTGCAACTCCCCCGGCCAGGGGCGGTACATACGTGATGTGCAGCGTGGCTGCCGACCCCACGCCGGACCCGCCGGCAACCCACTCCTGCGCCACGGCATCACGCCAGCCGACCGCACCGCCGTTGGGCATGATCAGAAGCGTGAGGTTGTTTCCCGGCCGCCAGTTCGGGCGATCGAAAAGCTCCTGCAGCACCGCGCTCAGGTCAGGCGAGCGATAGGTCTCCCCGGCCGACCAGGGCCGGTCGATCAGCCAGCGCACGCCCACGGCGGTCAGTGCCCGGGCCGTCACACTCTGTTGGTGGCGGCCAAAGTCGCGGGCGGAATCCGTGGCCTGGGCATAGATCGTGACGTCGGCCTGCCCGTGCTGCCTCCCGACGCCGGGGTAGCCCGAGAGCTCCAGCCACGCACTGGAGACGTACGCCTGCGCAGGAACCGGCACCCCACGGAAAAGCAGGCCGGCCGCGTACTCCGAGCCGTCGGTGTACCGGCCCAGCCTCACAAAGGGTTCGTGACGCTGGCGCCTCTCGCCAATCACTGCATGGACATCATCCGCAGGGTGAGCCGTGACCATCGACACGAGGTACTGGGGCACCGCCTCCAACCCGCGTACGACCACTCCTGCCACGCATGCATCCCCGGCCCGTGGGACAAAGGCCAGGTCCAGCAGCGGCTCCCTTTCCGGCTGATAGGTGACGGTCACCTCACGCGTGATCACTTGGGCCACGCAAGGCCCGGCCAGCGCCCACAAGTCCAGCCCCTCAATGAGCGGCTGGCCATCTGCCAGGACGTCAAAGACCCGCTGCCCGGGCCCGCTGGCCTCGAGCTCGGCAAACCGCAGCTCAACCTGGAGGCGGGCCTGGTAGAGGCCAGAGCCATACCAGAAGCGATAGTGGAAGGGTGCGCCATCCACGCTGGCCCGCTGGTGCCGAAAGATCTCCTGCCCGCCATTGCTCTCCGCGCCCCATATGGGCTCCCCGGTCGTGATCACCCGCGTGGGCCCCACGTAGCCACAGGAGCCGGGATAGTAAGCGCGGTCGGCCTCCCAGAGGCAGCCTTCACCCTGAGGGAAGGGGTCGCTACTGCCGGCGTTCAGGCAGCGGGCGTAGGGCAGGCACTGATCGGCCGAGCGCAGCGGCGGCAGGCCGCGCCGGCCATCGGCCACAACACGGTACCACAGCAGGTCGCCCGGCCGGCTCGGGGCCGGCGCCTGCCACTGGACGAGGTTCAGCCCCCCGAGCACCGGCAGCGGAGGCGTCCGTGCGCCCTGCCCATCGGGCCACGATAGCCTTTGCAGGTCGTACTCGACCACGACACTCTCCGTCGGCGGGGTCCCGCCGATGAGCACGCCGAGAGGGATCACAGCCCCGGGAACGGCCAGGGCTGGCTGCGAGACCACCTCCATCTCCGGCGGCCACTGAGGCGGAAACGCGGAGGCCTCGAGAGAGTGCACGGCCTGACCCGACGCAAGCGCCCGGTGGGCCTCTGAGAGGGAGACCAGGGTTGGGGGAACAAGGGACATCTCCACCGTCTCCAGGGCGCCGCCCGGCACATCCGCGAATGGCGACGCAGCGCTATGGGTTGGCGCCGCAGTCGGCTCCAGCGGAGCTGGGGTTGCCACGGGTGCAGCCGACGTCGTTGCAGACTGCACCGTCGTCACCTCTGTGTCGGTGACCGGCGTGCCTGAGCACCCCGATGCCTCCTGCAACACGCCCGGCACCATCCGTGCCTGCACGATGGCCGGGCACCCCTGCAGCACGGTCAGGACGGCCAGGGGAAGCAACAGCCCTCGCGGGATCGGGTGCATCGTCGGGCATCCTCCTTTGTGGCTTGCAGCGCCATATGGCAGAACGGGCCACGTGCCCCACGCCATCACAGGCGCCTCAGGCCCGGCCCTCGCACGCTGCCGGTCCCTTCCCGCCGCCCAGACGTCTCTCTCCTTCTACCCAGCAAAAAGTGTGCCAGATGTCATGGTTTATGTACAGTGTGTCGTCCCTCCTACCCGGCAGGTTACGCTACTCTGTGGCCTACTTTTTGCTGGCATGCGGCGGGTACATCCAAGATGAGTCGCTGCCCGGGCTGCAGCCGGGTGTTTTGGCAGGCTGGAGCCCGGCCCTGCTCAGGTAGGGGTCTGGCGGTTGGCGCGTCTGGCCGCCCCGGGGCGGCCAGACGCGCCAACCGCCAGACC
>DYEI01000402.1 GCA_020725765.1 Anaerolinea sp.
AGGCCCCCTCCCCCGGGTCGGCCTGCGGGCCGACCCGGGGGAGGGGGCGCGGGGGTGGGGGCCCCGCCGGCAGCACAGAAGAGCCTGCCCCCAAAACCGAACTACACCCGCGGCCGCCGACTCGCTTGCCAGGCATAGCGAAACCGTGTATAAGATACATACTTGCACCAACCCCTCCGATTGGCTACCGCACCGGAACGGAGATACTACCTGATGGCAAACAGGCTCCTCGATATCTCTACGCTGGAAAGCTGGCTCTGGGAGGCGGCCTGCGTCATCCGCGGGCCGCTGGATGCCCCCAAGTTCAAGGACTATATCCTGCCGCTCATCTTCCTGAAGCGGCTTTCGGACGTTTTCGATGATGAGCTGGATCGCCTCGCGGCCGAGCTAGGAGGTCGGGATATCGCGGCCAACCTGGTGGCGCAGGACAGGCGCCTGGTGCGCTTTTACCTGCCCGAAAAGGCGCGATGGGCGGCCATCAAAGCCCAGACTACCGGCCTGGGCGAGTACCTGACCGACGCCGCGCGGGCCGTGGGCCGGGAGAACGCCGACAAGCTGCAGGGCGTGCTGGATAACCTGGATTTCAATGCCACGGCGGCCGGCCAGCGCATCGTGGATGATGGGCGGCTCGGGGAGCTGGTGCAGATACTGAGCCGGCACCGGCTGGGCCTCGAGGATGTGGAGCCGGACCTCTTGGGCAGGGCCTATGAGTACCTGCTGCGCAAGTTCGCAGAGGGCCAGGGCCAGAGCGCCGGCGAGTTCTACACGCCGCGCGAGGTGGGCATCCTGATGAGCCGCATCCTGGACCCCCAGCCGGGCATGTCGGTCTATGACCCCTGCTGCGGCTCGGGCGGGCTGCTCATCAAGTGCGCCCTGCGCCTTGTGGAGACCCATGGCGAGCCGGTCAACGGCCGGCTCAGGCTGCCGCCGCATCTGGAGCCCCTGCATCTGTACGGCCAGGAGATCAACGCCAGCACCTTTGCCATGGCGCGCATGAACGCCGTCCTGCACAACATGGATGCCACCATCCGCCCCGGCGACACCATGGAGCATCCCGCTTTTACCGAAGGCGATGGGAGCCTCTGCCGGTTCGACCTGGTGACGGCCAACCCCATGTGGAACCAAAAGTTCGCCCCGGCGGTCTATGAGCGTGACGCCTACGACCGCTTCCGCTACGGAGTGCCGCCCTCCTCCAGCGCCGACTGGGGCTGGATACAGCACATGTACGCCTCGCTCAAGGACGGCGGCCGCATGGCGGTGGTGCTGGATACCGGCGCCGTCAGCCGGGGCTCGGGCAACCAGGGGTCCAACAGGGAGCGGGATATCCGCAAGGCCTTTGTCGAGGCCGACCTGATCGAGTGCGTCATCCTGCTGCCGGAGAACCTCTTCTACAACACCACGGCCCCGGCCATCATCCTGGTGCTGAACAAGGCCAAGCGCCATCCGGGCGAGATCCTGCTGGTCAACGCCTCGAAGCTCTTCGACAAGGGCCGGCCCAAGAACTATCTGCGGGAGGAGCACATCCGGCAGGTGCACGAGCTGTACCGGGACTGGCGGGCGGTCGACGGCTTGAGCGCGGTCATCGCCCGGGCCGAGGCGGTGCGGAACGACTACAACCTGAGCCCGAGCCGCTACGTGGCCAGCAACGGCGTTGAGGAGGTGCTGCCTCTGGAGGAGGCGGTTCTGCTGCTGCAGGAGGCGGAGGAGGAGCGGGCGCAGATAGAGCGCGAGCTGGCTTATGTGCTAGAGATGCTAGGTCTCGGGGAGTGAGCACGTGAGTAGGCGAGAGACACCATATTCCTCCGCGCAACCGTATGCCAACGCTGAAGCATCGGCCTCGGCAAGGCATCCTGACGCGCTATCGCTGGGCGACATCGCGTCCGTGGAGTATGGCAAGCCTAAGCCGAAAACGCCCGGAAGCGTGCCAGTGATAGGGTCAGGAGGCATCTATGCCACCGCCGATGTGCCTCTCGTTGATTATCCCACAGTCGTGATAGGTCGTAAGGGGGCTGCAGGCGAGGTCTGGCTGGCAGAAGGTCCCTGTTGGCCCTCCGATACCACTCTCTACCTCAAATGGAAGCGGCCTGTTGACGTAGCCTACATCTTCTATTACCTCAAGGCCCACAAGCTTTCCGGCAAACATGCCCAAACCACGCTGCCAAGCCTGCAACGGCAGGACGTGCTGGGCCTTTCGGTTACACTCCCACCCCTCCACGAGCAGCGGGCCATCGCCCGCGTGCTGAGCACTGTGCAGCGCGCCAGGGAGGCTACCGAGGCGGTGATTGCGGCGACGCGGGAGCTGAAGCGCAGCCTCATGCGTCACCTGTTCACCTATGGGCCGGTGCCGGTGCAGGAGGCCGAGCGGGTGCCGCTCAAGGAGACCGAGATTGGGCCCGTGCCGGAGCATTGGGAGGTGGTGAGGCTGGGGGATGTGTGCGAAAAGCCACAGTATGGCCTCACCGCTTCTGCTGTCAGAGAGCCAGTGGGACCGCGGTTCCTTCGCATCACAGACATTCAAGATGAGCGTGTAGATTGGTCTTCGGTGCCCTATTGCCAGCGTTCGCCTAAAGACCACCAATACACCATCCAGGCTGGCGATATTCTCGTTGCCCGTATTGGTGCTACCACTGGCAAGAGCTACCTAGTCCGAGAATGTCCGTATGAAGCGGTGTTCGCGTCTTATCTCATTAGGCTCAGATGTAAAGCGTTGCTGCTACCAGAGATGCTAAGCCGTCTCATGCAGACAGACCTTTACTGGAGGCAGATAGACATAGCCAAGGGGGGGAGGCTGAAGCTTGGCGTCAACATCCCCGTGCTGCGCAACTTGTTGATTGGGCTTCCACCGCTAGAAGAGCAACAGCGAATCGTGGACTGCCTTAGCGCGGTTGATCGCAAGCTCTATGCCGAAGAGAACCGAAAGCAGGCACTCGATGCCCTCTTCCGATCGCTGCTGCACTATCTCATGACGGGGAAGATGCGGGTAGATCCCGAGCGAGTGTTGGCCGGCGAGCCGTAAACTGGCCGGCCGTAGAGGTCGGCGCTGGTTGCGCACAGGAGGAAAGCAGGTGCCCAAGCTCAGCGAAGGGGCCACCGTGCAGCGCCCTCTGGTCCACTACGCCGAAGAGGCCGGCTGGAAGGTCCTCTCGCCCTATGACGCGGCCGCCCTGCGCCATGGGGAGGGGGGCCTGTTGCTGCACGACCTGTTTGTGCAGCAGGTGCAAAGGCTCAACCCCGGCGTCGTCAACCTGCCCCGGGCCGAGGACCTGGCCAGGGCCCTGAGCCGGGTGCCGCCGACCATCGAGGGCAACTATCGGGCCTGGGAGTATCTGCGGGGCTTGCGCACCGTCTATGTGCCCGAGGAGAGGCGCGAGCGCAACGTCAGGCTGCTGGACCCCGCCAACCCGCGGGCCAACACCTTCCACGTCACCGAAGAGCTGACCTACGACAACGGCACCCACCGCATCCGCCCGGATGTGGTGTTCTTTGTGAACGGCATCCCGGTCCTTGTCCTCGAAGCCAAGGCGGCCCAGAAACAGGATGCCATGGACGAGGCCCTGGCCCAGCTGCGGCGCTATCACCGCGAGGGGCCCGAGCTCATGGCCCTGCTGCAGGTGCAGATGCTGACCAACCTCCTCGAGTTCCGCTACGGGGCCACCTGGGTGCTTTCGAGCAAGCTCCTGTTCAGCTGGCGCGACGAGCAGGCTGGCGACTTTGAGACCCTGGTGAAGCGCTTTCTCAGCCCGAGCCGCATCCTGCGGGTGCTGACCGAGTTCATCCTCTTCACCCGCAAGGATGACGAGCTCTCCAAAGTGGTGCTGCGACCCCATCAGATGCGGGCGGTCGAGCGCATCCTGGCGCGGGCGCGGGACCCGCAGAAGAAGCGCGGGCTCATCTGGCACACCCAGGGTTCGGGCAAGACCTACACCATGATAGTCGCCGCCAGACGGCTCATCGAGGACCCACGATTCGAGAACCCTACCGTGCTCATGCTGGTGGACCGCAACGAGCTGGAGGCGCAGCTCTTCGCCAACCTCGGCGCCACCGGCTTTGGCCCCGTCACCGTGGCCCAGAGCAAGGCCCATCTGCGCCAGCTGCTGCAGAGCGACCAACGTGGGCTCATCGTGTCGATGATCCACAAGTTCGACGACATCCCGGCGAACGTCAACCGCCGCAGCAACATCTATGTCCTGGTGGATGAGGCCCATCGCTCCACCGGCGGGGACCTGGGCAACTATCTCATGGGCGCCCTGCCCAACGCCACTTACATCGGCTTTACCGGCACCCCTGTGGATAGGACCGCCTACGGCAAGGGTACCTTCAAGACCTTTGGCACCGATGATGCGAAGGGCTACCTGGACAAGTACTCTATCGTCGAATCGATCCGCGATGGGACCACGGTGCCCCTCCACTATGCCCTGGCGGCCAATGACCTGCTGGTGGACCGGGAAACCCTGAACCGCGAGTTCCTTGACCTGGCCGAACTGGAGGGCGTCAGCGACCCCGACGAGCTCAACCGGGTGCTGGAGCGGGCGGTAACCCTCACCAACATGCTCAAGAACCGCGAGCGGGTGGACCGGGTGGCCCGGCACGTGGCCGAGCACTACCGGCAGAACGTCGAGCCCATGGGCTACAAGGCATTCCTGGTCGCCGTAGACCGCGAGGCCTGCGCCCTCTACAAGCAAGCGCTGGACCGCTACCTGCCGGCCGAGTACTCCACGGTGGTCTACAGCCCGGCGCACAATGATGGACCCGATCTGGCCAGATACCACCTCAGCGAGGAGCAGGAGAAGGAGGTCCGCAAGCGCTTTATCAAAGCCGACCAGCAGCCCAGGATACTCATCGTCACCGACAAGCTGCTGACCGGGTTCGATGCGCCCATCCTCTACTGCATGTACCTCGACAAGCCCATGCGCGACCATGTGCTGCTGCAGGCCATTGCCCGGGTCAACCGGCCCTATGAGGATAGCGAAGGCCGGCGCAAGGTCGCAGGGCTGGTGTACGATTTTGTGGGCATCTTTGAGAACCTGAAGAAGGCCCTGGCTTTTGACAGCAGGGATGTTGAGGGCGCCATCGAGGGCCTGGACGTGCTCAAGGCGCGCTTTGAAGCGCTCATGGCCCGGGGGCGAGAGGAGTACCTGTCCCTCTGGGCCGGCCTGCAGGGCGACAAGGCCGCTGAGGCGGTGTTGGAGCACTTTCGCGACGAGGGGCCGCGCATGGCGTTCTACGCCTTCTTTGAGGACCTGCAGAACGCCTACGAGATCCTCTCGCCCGATCCCTTCCTGCGGCCCTACCTCGATGGCTATATCGAGCTGTCGCAGATGAACAGCCTGGTCAGGGCCGCCTACGACCGGGACCGGCCGGTCGATCGCGAGTTCCTGCGCAAGACCGCCAGGCTGGTACAGGAGCACACCCAGACCTCGGCCATCCTCACGCCCGACAGGCTGCACCACATCGATGGCGACCTGCTGGAGAAGCTGGCCGGCCAGGGGACCTCGGACACGGTCAAGGTCTTCAACCTGGTCAGGGCGTTGACGGCCCTGGTGAGCCAGGAGGGGGCCCAGGCTCCGCACCTCATCCCGATCGGCGAGCGCGCCGAGGCCATTGCGAAGGCCTTTGAGGCCCGCCTGCTCTCGGCACAGGAAGCCCTGCAGCAGCTGGAGCGGTTGGTCAGGGAGTACCGGGAGGCCGTGCAAAAGAGGCAGGAGAGCGACCTGTCGAAGGAGGGCTTTGGCGTCTTCTGGCTGCTCAAGAGCGAGGACCTGGCCGAGGCCGAGCAGGTGGCGCGGGAGGTGGAGCCCGCCTTTGCCACCTATCCGCACTGGGCCCGCAGCGATGCCCAGGAACAGGAGGTACGCCTGGCCCTCTACAAGGCGTTGAGGCCCACATCGGCCGGCGACCGAATGGTGGGCATTGTGGGCCGCATCATAGCCGTGCTGCGGAAGGCTGTAGGATGACGAAAGACGCTGTGGCAGAGTGGGCACCACTGGAAGACACCGTCCCGGCCGAAGTGCTCCGGAGCGAAGTTGCTGCCTGGGCCCGGCGCATCGGGGTGGAGCCGAAGAGCGTTCGCATCCGCCCCATGAAGCGCAAGTGGGCCAGCTGCTCGTCGAAGGGGAATCTGTGCCTGAGCACGGAGCTGATGGGCCAGCCGGCCGAGTTCCGGGCCGAGGCGATTGTGCACGAGCTCCTGCACCTGAGGGTGCCGAATCACGGCCAGCTCTTCACGGCGCTGCTGAAGAGCTATCTGGCGCAGTGGCGGGAGGAGCGCCTCTAGGAAGGCTGCTGTACGCCGCGGGGTGAAAGCGGTGGCGAATGTAGGGTAGTGTAGCCTGTAGTCGACACCGCGTGGCCTGGCGACGCGAAGCGAACCGGCGACGCGGCACCTCCCGGCCCCTGGCCCAGGTGGCTCGGCACCTGGGCGAAGCTACTGTGGTATGGCCCGCGTCCGGACAAGTCACCGGGCGCGGGTTTTTCGTTGCCGGCAGAAGCACAGCATCAGGCGACGGGGATGGTGCTGTACGGGGGCGTAGTTCGGTCTTGGGGCATCTCGCACTCTGCCAGCCGTCATCGACCCCTCTCCAGGCGGACGCCGCAGCGTCCGCCTGGAGAGGGGAGATGCGTAGAGTGGGGTGCTTTGCGGCGGCGTGCTACGCGCGCCGTCGCAAAACACCCCATAGAAAAAAGGCCCCCTCCCCCGGGTCGGCCCGCGGGCCGACCCGGGGGAGGGGGCGCGGGGGTGGGGGCCCCGCCGGCAGCGCAGAAAAGCGTGCCCCCAGACAGAACTACACCCTTGTACGGCAACACGGTGTGAGGTTTCGGAAGGGCGCCAGATCAACGAAAAACGCCCCGGGGGCGAATGCCTCGGGGCGTGTAGCTGAGCCGCAGGGCCCCTGCGGGACCCTTGGGTCAGGAGCGGGTGATGGGACTCGAACCCACGACATTCTGCTTGGGAAGCAGACGCTCTGCCAGCTGAGCTACACCCGCGCTTGCGACTGTATTATACGGGCATGTCGGGGCGCTGTCAAGCAGGGTTGGTGTCTTCGAGTGTGGCTCAGATTGGGGGCAGGCCCGAGCGGCCCGCCAGAGAGTCTTGCGCCCTGCAGCATCGCTTGCGGCTTCCTGCCGCTCGCGCATGCACAGAGGGGCGGGGAGGGGGCCCCTCACCCCTAACCCCCATAGGCGCTAACTTAAGGAGCTGGCGCTCCCATCGATTGGGCGCGACCAAGTCCCGTAGCAGGCGCTGTGCACGGCTCACTCCCTTGAACCGTCGCCCCATCCCCCTGCCCCCTTCCCCGCGCCAGAGACTGTTGCACGGATATTGTCAGAAAGGGGGTCGACAAGGCGGCTGTGCGGCTCAAGAGGGCGGCTTCGGGCCTTCTCGTTCCGGTCCGACCCGCTGTTGAGACGGCTCACCGGTGGCTATGCAACCCAGGAGAGTGGCTCGGGGCCTTCTTCATGGCCCAACTCGGGCTCTCTACGGCCC
>DYEI01000403.1 GCA_020725765.1 Anaerolinea sp.
GCCTGGGGGAGGGGCAGGGGGGGGGGCACTCCGGAGTTGCGGCCCATCGCGGCTGCCGCTCGGCGTGTTCCGAGCACCAGTGTGAGCGGCGGACGGCCGCCTCGGATGAGCACCGCAGGGCTGTTTCATGCACCGTGACATTGTGCAGCCCGACTTGTGGGTAACGCATAGCCCCGGACCGGGGCAAGGCGTCGCCTTGCCCCTACAGTTGGGCGCCTGCCATCGATAGAGGACGCGCCTGTCCGCCCCTGAAGCCCCCTCCCCAGGCGGACGCCGCGGCGTCCGCCTGGGGAGGGGAGATGTGTAGAGTGGGGTGTTTTGCGGCGGCGCGCGTAGCGCGCCGCCACAAAACACCCCACGAAAAAAGGCCCCCTCCCCCGGGTCGGCCCGCTGGCCGACCCGGGGGAGGGGGCGCGGGGGGGGGGGTCCTGCCGGCAGCGCAGAAGAGCCTGCCCCAGACTGAACTACACCCAGACCCCCGCGCCACTTGACATATCGGCCATCTGGGGTTAACATAAGCACCGATTGACCCCTGTGCCAGCGGCCCTGGCCAGACCGGGTTGCCGGGCAGGGAGTCGCAGGACTGTGAGGTGTTTTTCACGCGGAGGCAGAAGGCGTATCCTGCCGGCCTCCGCGTTTGTCATGCTGTTGGACGGTTCCCTGGAGGTTCATCGGACTCATGGCCAAGATCGTCATGATCGGCGCCGGTAGCACGGTCTTTGCCAGGAATCTCATCGGTGATATTCTCAGCTTCCCGGAGTTGGCCGACTCGACTATCGCCCTGGTCGATATCGATGCCGAGCGGCTGCGGACGTCTGAGATCGTGGCCCACAGGGTCGCCGAGGCGCTCGGCGCTCACCCGGTGATCGAGGCCACCACCGACAGGCGAGAGGCCCTGCCGGGGGCCGACTATGTGATCAACATGATCCAGGTCGGCGGGTACCCGGCAGCGCTGGTGGACTTTGAAATCCCAAAGAAGTATGGGCTGCGCCAGACCATCGGCGATACCCTGGGCATCGGCGGGATCATGCGCGCGCTGCGGACTATCCCCGTCCTTGTCGAGATCGGACGGGACATGGAAGAGCTGTGCCCGGACGCGCTGTTCCTGAACTATGTGAACCCGATGGCCATCAACACCTGGGCCTTTGCCGAGGCGACCCGGATTCGCACCGTCGGCCTCTGCCACAGCGTGCAGCACACGCTGCAGGACCTGGCGGACGACCTGGGCGTGCCGGTCGAGGAGATCGACTTCCTGGCCGCCGGCATCAATCACATGTGCTTCTACCTGCGCCTGAAGCGCAAGGGAGAGGACCTGTACCCGGCGCTCAGGCGCCTGGCGGCGGAGGGTCGCGTGCGGGAGGACGACCGGGTGCGCTATGAGATGCTGCGCCGCACGGGCTACTTTGTCACCGAGTCGAGCGAGCACTTTGCCGAGTACGTGCCCTACTTTATCCGCGGGCAGAACCCGGAGCTCATCGAGCGGTACAACATCCCGCTGGACGAGTACCCGCGGCGCTGCGAGGCGCAGATCGCCGACTGGGAGCGGCTGCGCCGCGAGCTCGAAGCCGGGCAGGGCGTGCTCGAGGTCCGGCGCAGCGTCGAGTATGCGTCGCTGATCATCCACAGCCTGGAGACCGGCCAGCCGCGGGTGATCTATGGCAATGTCCGTAACGACCGGCTGATCGACAACCTGCCCGAGGGCTGTGTGGTTGAGGTGCCGGTCCTGGTCGACCGCAACGGGCTGCAGCCGACGCGGGTTGGCGAGCTGCCGCCGGTCCTTGCGGCGCTCATGCGCACCAACATCAATGTGCAGGAGCTGACCGTCCGCGCGGCCCTGACCGGGCGCCGGGAGTACGTGTACCAGGCGGCGATGCTCGACCCGCACACGGCCGCCGAGCTGACCCTGGACGAAATCTGGGCGCTCGTCGACGAGATGCTGCAGGCGCACGCCGCCTGGCTGCCGCAGTTCCAGGCCAAGGCGGCTCAGGCGGTGCCCGCTGCCGCGGCCCCTGCGGCGCTGGAGCAGGCGGCATAGCCCTGGCCAAGAGGCCTCCGCCCGACGCCGGACCGGGCAGAGAAGGAGGGGGTCTGGGGAACGCAGAGTTCCCCAGACCCCCTCGCTGCGTTAAGCGGCGCGGGAAAGGTGCGATGGGACGTGGCGGCTCACATTTGCGGCCTGCGGCTCAGCCTTCTCGCTCCCGGCGGGTCCTATGCATTGCCTGCAGGTGGCCTCGGGGAGCGCAGGCGCCGGCAGCCTGCGAAGCATCTCGCGAAGCTGCCCCCTCCCCTGGCCCCTCCCCCACGCGGACGTAATGCGTCCGCGTGGGGGAGGGGAACA
>DYEI01000404.1 GCA_020725765.1 Anaerolinea sp.
GGTGGGGGTCCCTCGATGGGCCATGCCCTCGCCCTACGGCCAAAGAAGGCCATCCACCCTTGAAGGGGACAGGGGGAGGGGGGTCCCCGGCGGGCCGACGCAAGGCCGGTCCCGATGGGCAGCTACCAGCAGCGTACCTCCCGCCATGCGCTGAAGGCGGGCCTGAACACTTACCTATAGTCGCTCATTTGACTAGACCATAACTACTGACTAGAATCGGCATGAAGCCATTATCTACAGGTATCAATCCCGGATGAACAACAGATCAGACCAGATCGCCACCCCCGCATGGGGGAGGGCCGATCTTCACATACATACCCGCTTCAGCGACGGCGGCCCGTCGCCGGAGCAGGTCGTCCATCGTGTCCTGCGGCGTGGGCACCTAGACGTCATCGCCATCACCGACCACAACCGCATCGAGGGTGCGCTCCGGGCACGAGAGGCCGCAAGGGGCTCCTGGCTGCAGGTCATCGTCGGCGAGGAGGTCAGCACCGCCGACGGTCACCTGCTGGCGCTCTTTATCCATGAGCGCATCCCTCCCGGGCTCTCGGTCGCCGAGACCATCGCCGAGGTCCACGCCCAGGGCGGGCTGGCCATCGCTGCTCACCCCTTCGACCCCATCTCCCACAGTCTGCTGGGCCGGGGCTCCAGGGTACGCAGCGCACATGACGTGGCGCGGCTGCCCCTCGACGGCATGGAGACGCTCAACGCCAGCCTCGTGCGGCAGGTCGGGAACGCGTTGAGTGAGGTCGTTGCTCAGCGTCTCGGCCTCACCTGCGTCGGCGGTAGCGACGCTCACCATCTCGCGGTGATCGGGCAGGCGTACACGCTGTTCCCGGGCCGCACGGCGGAGGACCTGCGGCGCGCCATCATCGCCGGCACCGCTACGGCCGCCGGTCGCCGCTGGCGCTGGAGCCAGTACCTGAGCTGGGTCTACGGTTGCTTCATCCCGCGCACAGCGCGCCGGGTGTACCAGGCCGCGAGGACCGCAAAGCTGGCGTAGTCTAGACGTCCACCTTGTCCTTCGGCAGGTAGGGGCTCTTGATGAAGACCAGCTTGGCGGCCTCCGGACCGTCGTTGCGCAGGTCGTGACGCTCCGGCGCGGGGAGGCGCACCGCATCCCCGGGCACGAGCGGCACCTCCTGCCCGTCGACCAGGAGGACCGCGCAGCCGTGTAGCAGGTAGAAGGTCTCCTCAACCTGCTCGTGATAGTGGGCCCCCAGCCTCTCGCCAGGTAGCAGAAGGATTACGCCCCAATCGACCTGCGGTCCCCGGAAGAGGTACTTGACCCCGCTCTGGCCCCCTCGGTAGGGCAGGTCGGCCTCGTTCACTTTCTCCATGGGCACCTCACTCGTCACACCGTGACGCGGCCGGGCCGGCGGAGCGGCAGGTCGGATACGAGCTCTGCCGCGAAACCCGCCGCATGCTGCCGACCATCCCTGAGCGCAGACCAATCCATGCGCCAGACGGCGCACTGGCTGCCTTTGGTGTGCGACGGGCGGACCCCTGCCTCCGGCCTCCGGCGCTAGAGCGCCGACGCCAGGATGGCGCGCACGTCTTCCGCCTGAAGCGGCCGCGGGTTGAAGTGCAGGGAGCTCTGGGCGAGCGCCTCTGCCGCAAGGGCGTCAAAGGCGTCCTCGGTGACCCCATAGGGTGCCAGGTGCGAGGGGATGCCGACCTGCTGGAAGAGCGCTCTCACGCGGGCGACTCCCTGCTCCGCTGCTGCCTCCATGCTCAGGGATGAGACGTCGATCCCGAGGAGTGCGGACACGCGGGCATACCTCTCCGCAGCGGCGGGCAGGTTGTAAGCCATCACGTATGGCAGCAGGAGCCCACACACCGTGCCATGGGGGATGCCGTAGCGGGCGCCAAGGGGATGCGCCAGCCCATGCACCGCACCCAGCCGGGCGTTGGTCATGGCCATGCCGGCCAGCAGGCTGCCATACAGCATATCGCTGCGGGCTGCGAGGTCGCTGCCCTGCTCAACCGCGCGCGCCAGGCTCCGTCCGATGCGGCGGATCGCCTCCGCTGCCAGAGGATCGGTCAGCGGGCCCGCACCGATCGAGACGTACGACTCGATGGCCTGGCAGAGGGCATCGGCGCCCGTGGAAGCTGTGACCGCAGGCGGAAGGGAGAGGGTCAGCTCCGGATCCACAAGAGCGAGGGCGGGGAACCAGGAATCGTCTCGGATGCTCTCCTTCACGCCGCGCTCCGGATCGATGAGCACGGCGTTTCGGGTCACCTCGGCGCCTGTCCCGGCTGTAGTCGGCACGGCGATGAAGGGGAGGTTGCGTCCGGGTTCGAGCCTGCGCCCCCTGTGATAGTCCGCGACCGCGCCGGGCTGGTGCGCGAGGCCCGCAGCGGCCTTGGCCGCGTCCAGGGCCGAGCCCCCGCCAATCCCCACGATCACCTCTGCCTCCGCCTCGCGGGCGCGGGCGCGGGCCTCCTCCACCGCGGAGAGGGTTGGCTCGCCCTGCACCTCAGCCCAGACGGCCGGCTCGATGCCGGCCTCCGTCAGCAGGCCCGCCGCCCGCTCCAGGAGCCCCAGCCGGCCGCGGCTGCCAATGACCAGCGCCCGGCGGCCGAACCGCCTGGCAAGGCGGCCCAGCTCGCCAAAGCAGCCGGCGCCGGTCACTATCTCCGTCGGCAGGTAGAACCTCTCGCCAGCCATCGCCCTCCTCCTCCGCGGCCATTCGCATTATAACATGTTTGAGACCGTTGCGGCAATAGCCGATTGCCGGGGACGTAGTTCGCCGATGAGGCAGGCTCATCTGCGCTGTTGGCAGGGGCCCCGCCCCCAGCGGGTTCAGGGGCGGACAGGCTGCTTCGGTCGCCGTCGCTCGGCTGTTGCCTGGGGGTACCCCCTCCTAATCTCTGGATTCCTCGCCCCCGCGGCGCGCTATCCTCTATCGACAGATGGCGTGGGGCGACGTTGGCGCCGATGGCCTGCGCAGCATCATGCAGAGGGAGCCACCCCACCCCTGACCCCTCCCCCTGGCGGACGCGACGCGTCCGCTAGGGGGAGGGGAACACTCTTTTGGGGCGGTCTCGGGCGGTCGAGCGCGCCGCGGCGCGCTCGACCGCCCGAGACCGCCCAGCTTTCATCACCCCTCCCCCAGGCAGGCGCCAGGCGCCTGCCTGGGGGAGGGGCAGGGGAGGGGGCGTGCTGGCGTTCCAGCACATGGCGGCCCCCGCTCGCCAACTCCGAGCTCCAGTGTACGCGGCGGGTGGCCCGCTGGGATCGACACCGGGGCGCTATCTCAGGCGCCTTGATGCTTTGCTGCCCGACTCATGGGTAATGCACAGCGCGGCGCGGGGGCGGGGAATCCCGAATGGCCCTCCATAACATAAGACGCCCCCTTTCCCGCCGCCTCGGCGGCGGGAAAGGGGGACCGGGGTATGGGGTACCCTCCGGCAAGGGCCGACGGACGGCGGCCAAAGCAGCCTGTCCGCCCCTGAAGGGGGACAGGGGTAGGGGATTCCCCGACGAGCCGGCGCAGAGCCAATCCCGACGGGCGAAGCTGCCAGGCAGCCTGCCTCCGCGCCATGCGCTGAACGCGAGTCTGGACACCTACACGGCGGGCCGTTTTTGACACATCATCAAGGCCGTGCTACACTCACTCCGCCGAGGAAAGCACAGGGCGGCAGGATGCCGTGCCAGCGACGCCGCAGGGAAAGCTTTCCTCATTTCTTTGTCAGCAGACTCTGAAAGGAAGGGGAGACCTCTCCGTGGACTCTGAAGGGCGCCTCCGCCCGCTGCCTGCCGGGCAGCGGGGGCCACGTGGAGGGTTGCTCGTCGGGCCGGGCACGGGTCGCCGGCCCCCCAGGCGCCAGGTGGGATAAGGACGTCCTGCCTGAGGCGGTCTGAGGGGGCCTTCCAAAGCAGCGATCCGCGCCTTGACACGAGTCCTTCTCGGGGAGGTCACCATGGTGGATATCTCGGGCTTTAGGGCATTACGCTATGCCCCCTCGTTTCGTGCTTCGCTCTCAGAGGTCGTAGCGCCCCCGTACGATGTCGTCGGCCGGGAGCAACTGCGGCGGCTCTGGGAGCAGAACCCCCATAATGTCGTGCGCCTCATCCTCCCGGCTGCCGATCTTCCCCCTGCGGAGCGCGAGCGCGGCTACGTTCTGGCGGCCGAGCGCCTGCGCGGCTGGAAGGACGAAGGCATCCTGATTCCGGACGAGCAACCCTCCCTCTATCTCTATCGGCAGCAGTTCCGGCTGCCGAACGGCGAGGAAAAGCTGCGTCAGGGCTTTTTCGCTCTGGTGCGACTCGCCGCGTGGGGTGATGGCATCTACCGGCACGAGCTCACGCTCCCGGGGCCGGTCTCCGACCGCCTCCGGCTGCTGGAGGCCTGCGGGGCCAATCTCTGCAGCATCTTTGGTCTCTATTCGGATCCCAAGGGAGAGGTGATCGGGTGGTTGACCCGGGCCGCGGAGTGCCGCGAGCCGGCCGGCGAGGCGGTGGACGATCGGGGCGTCTGGCACGGCCTGTGGCAGGTTAGCGACCCGGCAGTGCTGCGCGCCGTCTCGGCCGCGATGCGAGATCGCCCTGTGGTGATCGCGGATGGACATCACCGTTACACCGCGGCACTCGAGTACCGCAACCTCCGCCGGACAACGGACCACAGCGGCGGCCCCGCTCCCTGGGACTATGTCCTGATGTACCTGGATGCGCTGGAGGACCCCGGGCTTGTCGTCATGCCGACTCACCAGGTGGTCCACTCCCTGGCAAGCTTTACCCCGCCGCAGTTCCTGGCCTTCATGGAGCATCGGTTTGCTGTATTTGAGCAGCCATCGCTGGCGGCCCTGCTGGAGAAGCTGGTGCAGCTCGGGGAGGCGCCTGAGGTGGTCCTGGGCGTAGTGTTGCGCGGAGCCCGTTACTACCTGCTGATAGCGGCGCGACCTGCCTCGCCGGAGGCTCCCGAGGAGGCTCTGGATGTCTCAGTGCTGCGGCGCTGGGCGGTCCAGCCGCTTCTCGAGCTGTATGGGGCCGATGGCGACCTGGAGGCGCATCTGCGGTATACGCACGAGGCACCGGAGGCCGCGGCCTGGGTCAGCACGGGGCAGGCCGATGTGGCTTTCCTGCTGAGGCCGACGCGGCTCGAAGATGTGTGGTCAATTGCCCTGGCGAACCGGGTCATGCCGCAGAAGAGCACCTACTTCTATCCCAAGCTGCTCTCAGGACTGGTGCTCTATGATCACGCTCTGTGGCAGGAGGACCCGCGCCCTCTGGCGGAGCGTGCAGCGCCAGCCTCCTGAAGGCACGCGCCGCCTCCGCAGAGCGATGGAAAGGGGAACGCTCGCTGGGGGTCTCGGGCTCCGCTGGCACAGCAGCAAAGCCTGAGACCCCTTTCCGTATCCCCCCGTTCCCCTTCCCCGCCGCCGAGGCCTCGGGGAAGGGGGCGCTCTCTATGGTAAGGGGGTGTTCGCGGGCGGCTTCGCCGCCCGCGAACACCCCCTTCTCTTGTATTTCCCCGCCCCCGCCGCAGCCTGTCCATTACCCACAGGTCGGGCTGCACAGCATCACGAGGCTTGAGATAGCACCCTGGCGCCCATCCCAGCGGAC
>DYEI01000405.1 GCA_020725765.1 Anaerolinea sp.
GCAGGGGTGGGGGTCCCTCGAGGGGCCATGCCCTCGCCCTGCGACCGAAGAAGGCTGTCTGCCCTTGAAGGGCAAGGGGGAGGGGATTGCCCGAGGAGCCGGCGCAATGCCGATCCCGATGGACGGGGCTACCAGCAGCCTGCCTCCGTGCCATGCGCTCAATGAGAGTCTGAAGACGTACGGGGCAGGTCTCCCTTTGACAAGACCGCCCGCTGCATGCTATTATGTTCCAAACCCCGCGGAGGCAGCGGCGCCCTCGTGGTACAAGGAGTGGACCATGGCGGCTCACCGCCCGTTCGTCGGCGCCCTGCCCTACGGCGTGCGCGACCTGTTTCTGGAAGAGGCGGCGCGGCTCACCTCCCTTGAGGATACCTGGCGCAGGCTGTTTGAGGCCTGGGGCTACTCGCGAATCATTCCGCCCACCTACGAGCACTATGATATCCTGCTGCTCGGCTCAGGCGTCGAGCTCGAGGAGCAGGTGTTCCGCGTCCTCGACCGCGAAGGGAACATCCTGGCCCTCCGCTCTGACCTGACCACCCAGGTAGCCCGCATCGTCGGCACCAAGCTCCGCGATCACCCGTTGCCCCTGCGTTTCTACTACCTGGCCAATGTCTTCCGCTACGAGGAGCCTCAGGCAGGCCGGCAGCGAGAGTTCCGGCAGGCCGGCGTCGAGCTGATCGGCGCCCCCGGCGCCGACGCCGACGCTGAGGTGCTCACGCTGACGATCGAAGCCCTCCGCCGAGTCGGTCTGCACGAGTTCCAGCTGAACGTCGGCCATCTCGGCCTCTTCCATGCCCTGGCCAGCGAGGCCGGCCTTGCCCCATCCGAGGCGGAAGCCGTCCGCGGCTGCCTGAACCGCAAGGACGTCCCCGGCCTCGCCGAGGTCCTCGGGCGCCGGGCTGAGAATGGTGCCTCCCGCGGCGCCCTGCTCACGCTGCCCGAGCTTTGTGGCGGCCCGGAGGTCCTCGACCGCGCCGCCAACCTGAGCAGCCATCCCTCCGCCTGCGCTGCGATAGAGCGGCTGCGAGCCATCCATCAGGTCCTCGCACGCCGCGGCCTGGCCGGCCACGTTATCTTTGACCTGGGCGAAACGCGCGGCATGGGGTACTACACCGGCATCGCTTTCGAGGGCTTTGCCCCCGGGCTCGGCTTCCCGATATGCAGCGGCGGTCGCTACGACGAGCTCATCAGTCGCTACGGCCCAGCCCGGCCGGCCGTCGGCGTGGCGCTGGTGACCGAGCGCGTCCTCCTCGCCATGAACGGGGCCGACGCATCGCTCGCCCGGCCGGATCTGCTCGTCGCCGCCCCTGTCGCCCGGAGCTGCTGGCGCGAGATCGAATGCCTCCGGGAGGCCGGTTGGCGCGTGGAGGCGGACGTCCTGGACATGAGTGAAGAGGACCTGCGCCGAATCGCTGCCGCACGCGGCATACCGTGCCTGGCGCTGTCCGCCGAGGGTGACCGCGTACGTCTGCTCGAGCAGGGCGTCGAGCACTGGCTGCCCTGGCAGGTTCTCGCGGAGGGCAGGCCATGAGTCTGCTTTGGGTCGCTCTGCCCAAGGGGCGCCTGTTCGAGCCTGCCGCCGCGCTGTTCTCCCGCCTTGGCAGTCGGGTCGTGGGCGCGCTTGCCACGAGCCGGAGGCTGCTCCACGAGGACCCCGAGGCTGGCTTTGGCTTTGTGCTCGTCAAGCCGATGGATGTCCCCATCTATGTGGAGTACGGCGCCGCCGACCTCGGTATCGTCGGGCAGGACGCGCTGCGAGAGCTCGGCCGGGACGTGTACGAGCCCCTGCGCCTCGGCTTTGGCCGCTGCCGCCTGGTTGTGGCCGCGCCGGCCTCGCTCGCCTCCGAGGACTGGTCCCGCCGCCCGACCCTGCGCGTGGCCACCCGCTACCCGCGGCTGGCGCGACAGCACTTCCTCTCCCGGGGGCTCTCGGTCGAGATCGTGGCCCTCGCGGGCTCCGTGGAGCTCGCGCCGCGGGCCGGGCTGGCCGATCTCATCGTTGACGTCGCCGATAGCGGCCACACCCTTGCGGCCAACGGCCTGCGCGAGATCGAGACCATCCTCACCTCCCAGGCGTGCCTGATTGTCAACCGCGCCAGCCACAAGGTGCGGCTTGCCGAGATCAACACCGTGCTCGGGCGCATCCAGGAGCTGCTGGACGGCGCCCCCGTGCCGGATTGAGGGGATTGCCGGATATGGGCCTGCGTATCTACACTGTCGAAGAAGCCAGGCGCACCGTGCTGCGCCGCCAACCACTGGAGGAGATCGCGCTTCCCGGCTCCATCCGCGAGAGCCTGGACCGCCTCTTCGGCCCCGGCACCACACCTGCCGAGGCTGTGTCCCGCATCCTTGCCGACGTGCGCGAGCGCGGGGACGACGCCGTCCGGGAGTGGACACGCCACATCGACGGCGTAGAGCTCCACGAGGTGGCCGCCCCGCCCGAGGCCCTGCGGACCGCCTGGGAAGCCCTCGCCCCCGACCTGCGCGAGGCTCTTGCGGAGGCAGCCCGGCGCATCGAAGCTTTCCACCGGCGCCAACCCCTCCACTCCTGGCTCGACCCGCAGCCCGGCAGCACCCTGGGCCAACTGGTGACGCCCATCGCGCGCGTCGGCCTCTACGTCCCCGGGGGTGCTGCCAGCTATCCCTCGTCGCTCCTGATGGCCGGCATCCCGGCCCGCGTGGCTGGCGTCGAGCATCTGGTGGTCGCATCGCCTCCCCAGCGGGAGACGGGCCTGCCGGGCCCCGGTGTCCTGGCCGCGGCCTACGTCGTCGGCGTCGACCGCGTCTACTGCATCGGTGGAGCCCAGGCCATCGCAGCCCTGGCCTATGGTACGGAGAGCGTACCAGCGGTCGACAAGGTGTGTGGGCCCGGCAACCTCTTCGTCACCCTGGCCAAACGCCAGCTCATGGGAGTGGTGGGCATCGACGGCCTTCCCGGCCCAACCGAGACGGTGATCATCGCCGATTCCTCTGCCCGGCCCTACTGGGTCGCTGCCGACCTCCTCGCCCAGGCCGAGCACGACCCGCTGGCCACCGCCCTCCTGCTGACGCCGTCGCGAGAGCTGGCAGTGCAGGTCGCCATCGAGGTAGATCGCCAGCTGGCACGCCTGCCCGACCCCCGTGTGGCCGCCGAGTCTCTGCGGAGGCGCGGTGGAGCTATCATCACCTCGACGGTCGAGGAGGCCATCGCCCTCGCCAGCGCCTATGCTCCGGAGCACCTCTGCCTCTCCGTGGCCGATCCGTGGCGCTGGGCCTGGCAGGTGCGGAACGCCGGGGGTGTCTTTGTCGGCGAAGGCTCCTGTGAGACGCTCGGCGACTATGTCGCAGGGCCAAGCCACGTCATGCCGACGGGCCGCACGGCGCGCTTTGCCTCGCCGCTGAGCGTGGCCGACTTTTGCCGGATCACCAGTGTCATTGCCATCGGCCCGGAGGAGGCGCAACGGCTCGCTCCGACGGCCGCCTGCCTTGCCCGCTTCGAGGGGCTACACGCCCACGCGGCCGCTGCGGAGGCGCGGGCCGGCTCCGCCGGCTCCTCGGACGAATGTGCAACGGGGGAGGGTCGACGTGGGTGAGCTGCCTCGACCGCTCGTGCGCCCCGATGTCGCCGCCATGGCCCCCTACGTCCCCGTGGAGCCCCCCGAGGTATGGGCGGCGCGCCTCGGCCTGCCCGAGGCGCGTCTGATCAAGCTGGACGCCAACGAGAACCCCTATGGCCCCTCGCCGCGGGCAAGGGAGGCGCTGACGCGGCTCGCGAACGGCCACATCTACCCGGACCCCACCCAGCGCGCGCTGCGGCAGGCCCTCGCCAACTGGCTGGGAGTCGACATGGAGCGCATACTCGTCGGGCACGGGTCCGACGAGCTGATCGACCTCATCCTCCGGCTCGTCCTGCGCGCCGGCGATGTGGTGCTGGACTGCCCCCCGACCTTTGGCATGTACCGCTTCTGCGCGGCGGTCTGCGGCGGGCGCGTTCGTGCCATCCCCCGTCGGCCGGACTTTTCCCTGGATGTACCCGCCCTTGAGGCGGCCGCCCGCGACGAGCGGGTCCGGACAGTGTTCATCACCTCGCCCAACAACCCGGATGGCTCGGTGACCCCGCCGGAGGCCATTGACCGGCTGCTCAGGCTCCCCATCCTTGTCGTGGTAGACGAGGCCTACATCGAGTTCAGCGGCCTGCCAAGCCTGATGTCCCGACGGCCCTGGGCCGAGAACCTGATCGTGCTACGCACCTTCAGCAAGTGGGCGGGGCTTGCAGGGCTGCGCGTAGGCTATGGCCTGTTCCCGCCGGAGTTCATCGAGCACCTCTGGAAGATCAAGCCACCATACAACGTCAACGTGGCCGGGGCCGCCGCTGCCCTGGCTTCGCTGGAAGATGAGGCCTTCCTGCAGGCGAACGTCGCCCGCCTCGTGGCCGAGCGCGAGCGCTTGCAGACCGAGTTGGCCCGCTTCCCTTTCCTGCACCCCTACCCGAGCCGCGCCAACTTTGTGCTCTGCCGGGTGAGCAGCCTATCAGCCCGACACGTATGGGAGGCGCTCCGTCGCCGGGGGGTTCTGGTCCGCTACTTCGACGAGCCCGGCCTTCAGGACTGCATCCGCATCAGCTCGGGTACACCGGCACAGGTCGATGCCCTGCTGGAGGCGCTGCGCCAGATCGCGGAGGAAGAGCATGGACAGGCAGGCTGAGGTCACCCGCGAGACCCAGGAGACCAGGGTCACGGTGCGCGTCAACCTTGATGGCACCGGTCAGCACGAGATTGCCACCGGCGTCCCGTTCCTTGACCATTTGCTCACGCAGGTGGCTGTACATGGCCTGATGGATCTCTCGATCCAGGCGCAGGGCGATGTGCACATCGACGACCATCACACTGTGGAGGACGTGGGCATCGTCCTCGGGCAGGCGATACGCGAGGCCCTCGGCGATAGCAAGGGGCTGGTCCGCTACGGCTCCGCGCTGATCCCCATGGATGACGCCCTTGCCCTCGTCGCCGTCGACATCTCGGGCCGG
The DNA here is from genome assembly GCA_020725765.1 of Anaerolinea sp. Taxonomy (GTDB): domain Bacteria; phylum Chloroflexota; class Anaerolineae; order SpSt-313; family SpSt-313; genus SpSt-313. Next base: position 5,006 of record DYEI01000405.1, read on the forward strand.
CCCTACCTGGCGTACGATGTGCGGTTCGGGCAGGAGCTGATCGGCCGCTTTGACGCGCAGCTCCTCGAAGAGTTCCTGCGCGCGCTGACGGTGCATGCCCGCATCACGCTCCATGTGCGCATCCTGGCCGGACGCAACTCGCATCACATGGCCGAGGCGATGTTCAAGGGGCTCGGCCGCGCCCTGCGCGAGGCAACAGCCCTCGAGCTGCGCCGCGCGGGCGTGCCTTCGAGCAAAGGGGAGCTGTAGCTTGATCGCCATCATCGACTATGGCATCGGCAACCTCCGCAGCGTCGAGAAAGCCTTTCGTCATGTCGGGGCCGACGTCCTCGTTACCGGTGACCCGCAGGCGGTTCGCGCCGCCCGCGCGCTTGTCCTGCCCGGAGTTGGCGCTTTTGGGGATGGCATGGCGCAGCTGAAGGCCCGCGGCCTTGTGGCAGCGATTGAGGAGGCGGCGGCAGCAGGCCGGCCGATCCTGGGCATCTGCCTCGGCATGCAGTTGCTCTTTGAGGGGAGCGAGGAGATGGGCCGCCACAGCGGCCTCGGCCTCCTGCAGGGGCAGGTGAGGCGATTCGGGCCTGGCCTCAAGGTGCCCCACATCGGCTGGAATCAGGTGCACATCATCCGCCCCAGCCCGCTGCTCGAGGGTCTCTCGCAGGATAGCTACGCCTACTTTGCCCACTCCTACCATGTTGAGCCGGCCGGGGAGGAAACCATCCTGGCGATCACCGAGTACGGTCGCCCCTTTGCCTCCATCGTTGGCGGAGGCTCGTGCTTCGGCCTGCAGTTCCATCCCGAGAAGAGCCAGGATGTGGGTCTGCGCATACTCGAGCGCTTTGTGGCGCTCGTTCGTGGCCCGAGGAGCAGACCATGATCATCTTCCCGGCGATCGACCTCCGAGGCGGACGCTGCGTGCGCCTGCGCCAGGGGAACCCGGGCACGGAGACGGTCTTTGGCGATGACCCGGCGGCCGTCGCCATCCGCTGGGCCGACGAGGGGGCGAGATGGCTGCACATCGTGAACCTCGATGGGGCGCTCGGGGATGCTGCGGCGAGCGCCGTGAATCTACAGGCCCTGCAGGCGATCCTCAGGCAGGTGACGGTTTCCGTGCAGTTCGGCGGGGGCCTCCGTACCATCGATGACATCGCCCGCGCGCTCGACGCCGGTGTGACGCGCGTGGTGCTGGGCACAGCGGCGGTGCGCAGCCCCGACCTTGTCGCCCGCGCTACCGCCCGCTTCGGCCCGGAGCGGCTCGTTGCGGCGATCGATGCCCGCGGCGGTCAGGTCGCCATCCGCGGCTGGCAGGAGACAACACCCCTGAGCGCTATCGCCCTTGGCCGGCAGCTCCGCGACATGGGCATCCTCCGGATCATCTACACCGATATCGCCCGCGACGGCATGCTCTCCGGCCCAGACCTCGCCGGTATCGCGGCCCTTCGCGCCGACACCGGACTCGCCATTGTCGCCTCGGGGGGCATCGCCTCGCTCGAGGACCTCAAGGCCTTACGCGACCTTGGGAGGTGGCTGGAGGGTGCCATCCTCGGGCAGGCTCTCTACACGGGCGCCATCCAGCTCCCTGCGGCCCTCGCCCTTGCACGGGAACAGCCGGAGGTCGGGCATGCTGGCTAAGCGCATCATCCCCTGTCTGGACATCAAAGACGGCCGGGTAGTGAAGGGCATCCGCTTCGTGGACCTTCGCGATGCCGGCGACCCCGTCGAGCAGGCTGCAGCTTACGACGCGGCCCGCGCCGACGAGCTGGTCTTCCTGGATATCACCGCCTCCCACGAGCGGCGCGAGACCGTCCGGGACGTTGTGCGCCGCGTCGCCGACGCCGTCTTTATCCCGTTCACCGTCGGCGGGGGCGTGAGGACGCTGGAGGACATTCACGACCTGCTCCTCGCCGGCGCCGACAAGGTCTCGATCAACAGCGCCGCCGTGCGTACGCCCGGGCTGATCACGGAGGGTGCGCGCCGCTTCGGCAGCCAGTGCATCGTGGTCGCCATCGACGCCCGGCGCCGCCCGGGCGAGCCGCCGACCTGGGAGGTCACCGTTGAGGGTGGACGCGTCGCAACGGGCCTTGAGGCCGTCGCCTGGGCGCAGGAAGCCGAGGCCCGCGGTGCCGGGGAGATCCTCCTCACCAGCATGGATACCGACGGCACGCGCAGCGGCTACGACATCGAGCTGACGCGCGCCGTCTCGGGGGCGGTCTCTATCCCCGTGATCGCCTCCGGCGGCGCGGGCACAATGGCGCACTTTGCCGAGGTTCTGACCGCCGGGGGCGCCGATGCCGCCCTCGCAGCCAGTCTTTTCCACTATGGCGAGCTATCCATTCCCGAGCTCAAGGCGTACCTGGCAGCACAGGGCATTCCCATCCGTCTGTGAGCGGAGCGCTGGCCAGCGACCATATGGGGGTAGCAGATCGAGTGGCCCAGCCTGATGAGGAGACCATCGTCGGCCCGCAAGAGCTGGCCTGGAACAAGAGTGGCCTGATACCGGTGGTGGTGCAGAGTGCCGAGAGCGGCCAGGTCCTCATGGTCGCCTACGCCAGCCGACAGGCGCTGCAACGCACCCTGGAGACCGGCCTGGCACACTTTTACAGCCGCAGCCGCCAACGCCTGTGGTGTAAAGGCGAGACCTCCGGCCACTATCTGCATGTGCTGGAGGTGCGGACAGACTGCGACGGCGACGCCCTGCTCTACCGCGTGAGTGCCGAGGGGCCCACCTGCCACACCGGGCGCAGGAGCTGCTTCTTCCGCAGCGTCCGCCCCGCTGATGCATCCGAGGGTGAGGCCGGGGCTCCCTCCGGCGAGGCAGACGCGCCCTCGGGCGAAGCGGGCCACATCATCGACCGTCTCGCAGCAGTCATTGCCGACCGGCAGGCGAACCCCAAGCCCGGCTCCTACACCTGCAAGCTCCTTGAGGGCGGGGCGCCCCTGGCGGCCCGCAAGCTGGGCGAGGAGGCGGTCGAAACTGCCGTCGCCGCCCTGTCCGAGGACGACGCACGCCTGGCCGAAGAGGCCGCCGATGTCATCTATCACCTCCTCGTGCTGCTGGCTGTCCGCGGCCTGCGCTGGTCAGACGTAGCCAGGGTCCTCGAGGCGAGGGCGCGGTAGCTGCACGGCTCCCCCCTCACCGCGCCGCCGCACCGCGGGAATCTGGGGCAGGGGTGTCCGCGGGGAGAAGCCGCCCGCGGACACCCCCCAAAGGAGGAAACACCCGAGGGAGTAGGGCGTAGTTCAGTTCTGGGGCATCTCGCACTCTGCCAGCCGGCATCAGCCCCTCCTGAAGCGGACGCCGCAGCGTCCGCTTGGGGAGCGGGCCCTGCCGGCAGCGCAGAAGAGCCTGCCCCCAAACTGAACTACACCCAGGGAGTATCCCCGTTTTGCACAGACCAGAGCTTTCAGTAAACTAGAGGCGCCATCAGGACAGACGCCGTCACGCCGGTGTGCGGATCAAGGAGGGATGGGGTGAAGTCGCTCTGTGTCATTGGTGCCGGGTATGTCGGCCTGGTCACGGGCACGTGCTTTGCCGACCTGGGCAACCGGGTCCTCTGCCTCGATATCGACGAGGAGAGAATCGCCAAGCTCAAGAACGGCGTCATGCCTATCTACGAGCCTGGCCTGGAGGAGCTCGTCCGCCGCAACGCCGCCCGGGGCCGTCTCAGCTTCACCACCAGCTACAGGGAAGGCCTGGCCGAGGCCGAGTTCGTGTTTATCGCTGTCGACACGCCCTCCGGCCTCGAGGGCGAGGCGGACCTGCGCTCGGTACGGGCCGCCGCCCGCTCCATCGCCGAGGTGATGGACCACCCCATGATCATCGTGAACAAGAGCACGGTCCCCATCGGCACGGGCGACTGGGTGGCCGATATCATCAACCGCCATCGCCACAACGGCGTCGACTTTTCGGTGGTCTCCAACCCCGAGTTCCTGCGCGAGGGCTCGGCGGTCAGCGACTTTTTGAACCCCGACCGCATCGTCCTCGGCTCGCTCAACCGCGAGGCGGCCGAAAAGGTGGCCCAGCTCTACCTGCCCCTGCGGGCCCCCATCATCGTCACCGACCTGCGTACGGCGGAGATGATCAAGTACGCCTCCAACGCCTTCCTCGCCAGCCGCATCTCCTTCATTAACGAGATCGCCGCCATCTGCGAGCGCCTCGGTGCCGACGTCAAAGAGGTCGCGGCAGGCATGGGCTACGACAAGCGCATCGGCCCCAGCTTTCTCGACGCGGGCCTCGGCTTTGGCGGGAGCTGCTTCCCCAAGGACGTTCGCGCCCTCGCCCACATGGCTGCCGTCCATGGCTGCCACCCGCAGCTCTTGCGCGCCGTCCTCGAGATCAACGCCGACCAGCGCCGCTCGCTCGTGCAAAAGCTGCGCGACCTGCTCGGCAAGCTGGACGAGCAGACGATCGGCGTCCTCGGCCTGGCCTTCAAGCCCAATACCGACGACATGCGCGAGGCCCCGGCAGTGGAGCTGATCCATCTGCTGCAGCACGAAGGCGCCCGCATCAAGGCCTACGATCCAGTGGCCATGGAGAACGCCCGGCGCATACTCACCGACGTGGTCCTCTGCCAGGATCCCTACGAGGTCGCCGAGGATGCCGACGCCATCGTCATTGCGACGGAGTGGAACGAGTTCAAGCACCTCGACCTGCCACGCATTCGCGACGCCATGCGTCGACCCATAATGGTAGACGGCCGGAACATCTATGAGCCGGAGCGCATGGCCGCACTCGGCTTTGTCTATCGCGGCGTCGGACGAGGGTACCTTCAGCCACAGGCGATCCCGACTGTGTCGGGCCGCCTGGCCGGCTCATGAGGCTCGGGCGCGGATGGCGGCCACATGATCAGCGTGGGCGTTGACATCATCGAGATCCACCGGATCGCTGCCGCGCTCGACCGCTGGGGCGAGCGGTTCCTGCGGCACGTCTATACGCCGGACGAGGTGGCATTCTGCGACGGCCGTGTACCCGAGCTCGCCGCTCGCTTTGCCGCCAAGGAGGCGATCTCCAAGGCGCTGGGAACCGGGCTGGCCGGAATCTACTGGCGCGAGATGGAGGTGCTGCCGGATCATCGCGGCAAGCCGCTGGTGCGCCTGTACGGGCACGCTGCCGGGCGCGCACAGGCGCTGGGGCTCACCGAGTTCGCCATCAGCCTCTCCCACTCGCACGAGTATGCAGTGGCGATGGTTGTCGCCACGGGATGAGCACCGGCACCCGCGGTGCTCTTCCGCAGAGATGGGGTGAAGCGTGGAGTTCCTGCTTGTTATCCTTCTGCTTGGGGTCTTTGTCGGGCCGTCGGTCTACCGGCTCTACGAGCGGTACAAGAAGAGCCGCCGGGGTGAGACGGTCCCCGAGCAAACCGGCCCGTCCTACACACGCCATATCCTCGGCATGCTCGGCCCCGTGTTTGTGCTGCTCGTCTTCCTGGTGCTGCTGGGAATCGGGCTGTACGCGTTGACACGCTGACCGCCCAACGCTGTTGACCGTTCAGGGGCGGGGAGCCCTGTTCGCCCGCGGAGGTCGGAGGCAGCGCCCGCTAAAGCGCTCCCACCCCTGGGACATTGCCCGCTCTGCCCAGCGGGCAAAGCGGGGTTAAGCCCCTTGCCCCGCCCCCGCCGCAGACCTATCCATTTCCCACAACTCGGTCTGCAGAGCATCCTGGAGGATGCGATAAGGCACCGGCGCCCATCTCAGCGGACCACCCGCCGCGCACACTGCTGCTCGGAACACGTCGAGCGGCGGCCGCGACGCACTGCAACCGCGGTACAGGATTCTGGGCCCGCACCCCCCAAAGAGCTCTGGACGAAGCGGGTGCCCTGTGCTATGCTGTCAGTGATGGGAATACGCCCGTCCGGCACGAGAGGACGATGATCGAGAGATGAGCGCACGTCTGGAGCCGGGCCTGCTTGGGCGTCTGCGCAGGGCGCCGGATGCGCCGGTACGACTCATCATAGGCGTGAGAGGCGACCTCGATGCCCTCGCTGCGGAGGCGGAGCGGTCGGGTGCCGTCGTGCACCGACGACTCTCCCTGATCCGTGCACTGGCAATCGGCGCGACCGGCCGACAGGCCCTCGCGCTCGCCCGAGAGCCGTGGGTGGAGTGGATCGAAGAAGACCGCGAGGTCCGCCCCCTTGAGCGGCACGCCGGAGAGGGGTGAAAGAGCAGAGGAGACACAGGATGGCATCGCGGAGCAAGCTGTGGCCCGGGCTCTCCGCATCCTCGCCCCTCGGCCCGGATGCGGAGCTGAACGTCATTGTGCGCTACCGCCCGAGCGTGGCGCGGGAGGCGCCCGCCCTGGCCATCGAGGGCGTCTCGGTGTGCCGGGTCTACCGCCTCTTCTCCATGGCCGCCATACGCGTCAACGCCGCAGGCCTGCGACGTCTCGAAGAGGATCCGACCATCGAGTACATCTGGCCTGACCTGCCGGTGCGGGCGCTCCTCGACCGGGCTGTGCCAGCGACCCGCGCCCCCGAGGTGTGGACACTCGGTTACACCGGGCAGGGCATCCGCGTGGCCATCCTCGACACTGGCATCGACGCGAACCATCCCGACCTCGCCGACAGGGTCGCCTCCTGCACGGACCTCACCGGCGAGGGTCCCCACGACGGGCACGGGCACGGCACTCATGTTGCTGGCATCGTGGCCGGTACGGGCGCCGCAAGCTCTGGCCGCTACAAGGGCGTCGCCCCCGGCGCCCTTCTGTACTCCGCCAAGGTCCTCCGCACAGACGGCGGCGGGTTGACCAGCACCGTCATCGCCGGGTTGGAGTGGGCCGTCGAGCAGGGCGTACAGGTCGTGAACCTCTCCCTCGGCAGCACAGGCAGCTCTGACGGAACCGACGCCTTGTCGGTCACCTGCGACACCGTTGTGGGGCGCGGCATCGTCGTCTGTGTCGCAGCGGGAAACGACGGCCCTGCCGAGTACACGATCGGCTCGCCCGGGGCGGCCAGGCAGCCGATCACGGTGGGCGCCTGCACGCCGGATGGGCAGGTAGCCGGCTTTTCCTCGCGCGGCCCAACGGCCGACGGGCGTCTCAAGCCCGACATCGTCCTTCCCGGCGTCAACATCATCTCCTGCCGGGCCACGGGCACGCGGATGGGAGCCGCTATCGACCCCTGCTACACGACCGCCTCCGGCACCAGTATGGCCACGCCCATGGCCTCCGGCCTTTCAGCCCTGCTGCTGGAGGCCTTCCCCGGCCTGCGCCCGGCAGAGATCAAGGAGCGTCTGAAGCGCACGGCCGTCGACCTCGGCCTGAGCCCCTACGCGCAGGGCACGGGCCGCGCCGATGCGCTTCGCGCCTACCGGGATGAAGGCGGCCCCCAACCTCCGCCGCCCGAGCCACCCCCGCCACCTCCCCAGCGCCCCGGCTGCCTGCCCGGGCTCACCACTCTGTGGCGAAGAGTCCGTCCCTGATCTGACCTTCACGCCCCTCGCGAGGCGACGCTGCCCTCGACTCTGGCCTTTTCGCGGTTATGGCAAACCTCCGCTCTATGGTGCGCCCAGGAAGGCCCAAGACCCAGGGTCGCTGTGTGTCTTCCCTGCTCCATGTGGGGGGCTCTCCGAGAAAGCCAGACGCAAGGAGCGGGGTCGGGGGAACATGTGGCAAGCGGCGCTGCCAGGATGCGAGCCCGACCAGCGTGGCGCCGAGGGTGCATCCAAGATGCGTCGCTGCGTGGGCTGCAGCCGGGCGTCTTGCTGTGCAGCAGCCCGGCCCTGGCCCAGGACGGGGTTTGGCTCGACTTTGGCCTTTCGGAGCACGACCCAGATCCGGAAGAGCACA
>DYEI01000406.1 GCA_020725765.1 Anaerolinea sp.
CCCCGGCGCCCTCTCCCCCGAGTCGGCCTGCAGGCCGACTCGGGGGAGAGGGCGCCGGGGGTGGGCCCCTGCCAACAGCGCAGATGTGCCTGCCCCCAGGGTGAACTACACCTCTCAGCACACGGGGGTTGACGCCCGGCGCTAAGGACAATATACTGGACGCGGCCTGAACGGAGGGAAGTCGGATGGCGCAGGCGATTGTCTGCTACAATCACGAGGGGCTGGTCCTGGCTACCGATAGCCTGGAGTGGTGCGAGTGGGAGGGTGGCCGGGTTGAGAAGCTGACGGAGCGCAGGCTCTTTGCCCTCGGAACGTCCGCCGCGATCCTGACTGCGGGCGCGCCGGTGGGGATCCAGCTCTGCCAGGAGCTCTCGGACTGGTTGCAGGCCCGGCGGCTATCGGACCTGGACGACGTCCTCGCGGTCAGCCGCGACTTTCTCTCCGAGGGCTATGCCCGTTACCTGCGGGCGGTCCATGCCGAGGGGGAGGGTGCCCCCCTCGCGCCGCGTCAGCTCTGCTTTGTGATCGGCGGCTATTCGGGGCGCAGCGAGGCGCCGTGCGTGGCGGTTCTGCTGCGCAGCCAGGCCGGTGAGCTTCCCCTGGAGCAGATGAGGCTGGGACGGGTGTTCACGCTGCCGCGCCGGCTCGCGCTGGAGGCCCGGATGAGGCGCCAGATCGCCGAGGGAGCACACCTGAGCGGGTTGGTCGAGAGCTGCCGATCCGGGCTTGCTGCGCTGGCGGAGCGCAACCCCGAGTGCGTCGGCGGCTCCTTCCTGGTGGCGACGGTGTCGCCGGCTGGCGTGGAGATTCTAGAGGAGACGCCTGCCGGCCAGCATGCCTCCTGAGCCGCGGGGCCATGCCTGCCCGGATCTGAGGCTCAACAGGTGGGGGCCGTCTCAGCGGCGACGAGCTGCTGCAGCAGGGCCTCTTCCTCCTCGGGCGTCTTGATTGTGCCCTCCAGCCACGCATCTCGCAGGGCGTTCAGGATGCGGGCGTAGGCAGGCCCAGGCCTGACCCCCATCTCCCGCAGCCTCCGCCCGTCGATGGTAGGCTTGATGAAGCGCAACTCGCGCTGATAGCGCCGAATCTGCCCCCGCGCCAGCGGCTCCTCGGCAGCGATCCAGGCTGCGAAGAGCGCCGCCTCCGGATAGTCCCGCAGGGCTGCGGCGAGTGCGCTCCCGCTCATCTCCTGCCCCAGCTGCGGCAGGATGCGATAGATGCGCTGGCTTGCCTCGAGCAGCGTGGCCTGCCCCCGAGGCACCGACAGCCGCTCGATCAGGCGCTCGAGCGCCGGACGGGTGAGGCGCATGGTCAGGATGGCCAGCGCCAGTATCTCGCACGGGACCCCCTCTACTCTACCGGTCGGCCAGGGGCATGGCGGGGACTCTCCGGCCGCTGCGGCGCCGTTGCAGTAGCGCCGCAGCTCCTGAAGCTTGCGTGCCGCCCAGTCGTCGGCTATCAGGGCGGGGCTCAGATGCCGGAGTATCCCCAGGTCGTGCAGCCGTGACCAGGCCTTTTCCGGCGCGGGCTCGCGCAGTATGAGCAGCAGCTCGTGTCGCAGACGGTCGCCGCTCACCCGATCGAGCAGATCGAGGGCGGTGCGGAGCAGCTCCTCCGTGCGCTCCTCGATTCTGAAGCCCAGGCGCTGCTCAAAGCGCACTGCCCTGAGGATGCGCGTGGGGTCTTCCACAAAGCTCAGGCTGTGCAGCACACGCACCAGTCCCTCGCTCAGGTCCCGCTCGCCCCCATAAAAGTCCAGCAGCTCACCGTAGCGGGCCCGGTCCAAGCAGATCGCCATCGTGTTGATTGTGAAATCGCGCCGATAGAGGTCCTGCTTGATCGAGCTTCGCTCGACCTGCGGCAGAGCGCTTGGATGCGCGTAGAACTCGGTCCGCGCGGTCACAAAGTCCAGCGATTCTGGCAGGTCGGGGACTCGCCGCCGCTCGAGGATCAGCTTGGCGGTGCCGAAGCGGCGGTGGCTGCGGACGCGGCCGCCGTAACGCTCGGCGAGCCGGCGCGCCAGGGCAATTGCGTCGCCCTCGACGACGAGGTCGAGATCGAGCGTCGGGTGTCCCAGGAGGAGGTCTCGCACAAAGCCGCCGACGACATAGAGGGAGTAGCCCATGTCGTTGGCCTCGTCCCGTGCCTCGTGCAGAAGCTCAAGGAGGGGCGCCGGCAGCGCCTGCTCCAGCAGGTCGGCGATCTGAGCCTGCCGGGAGGGGCGCGGCGGTGCGCTCCACAGCTTGATCAGGTCCGTGCGGGTGACGATGCCGAGGACCCGGCCGTTGGAGACCACTGGAACCTGCCCGAGGTGGTGCTGGATCATGATCTGTTGCACCTTGCTAATCGGGTCCTCGGGCCTGACGCTGACGGCGCCTGCGCGCATGTAGGCACGCACGGGGGCGGATCCAAGGTTGTGGTGCAGGGCACGATCGATCTCGGCGCGGGTCAGCACGCCGACCAGACGCCCGCCTTCGACGACCGGGAACCCCTCGTGCCCGTACCGCCGCATACGGGCGTTGGCCTCGGCAATCGTCAGGTTCGGGGACAGCGTGTGGACGCCATAGGACATCACCTGCGACACGGTCACCGCCGGCTGCACGTTGATGCGGAGGAGGTCCAGCAGCCTCTCGCGGACGGCCTCGAGGGAGCTATCGGGGATGATGGCGGCGGCGGCCCGGGCGTGGCCTCCGCCCTGCAGCCCACGGACGATGGCCCCGACGTCGATGGCGTCAGTGGTGCTGCGTGCGATGACCTGCACATTCTGCTCGTGCTCGGTGAGCAAGAACGCGGCGTCCGGGTCGAAGAGATCGACCAGCCGGTGGACGACCGAGGCCAGCTCCTCCACATAGCGCTCGAGGCGCACGGCGGCGATGAGCACGGCGTGCTCGTGGATGCGCATGATCTCGGCCTCGTTGACGAGGCGCGCGTACAGTTCCTGCTGGTCTGGGGCGAGCGGCGCGCGCAGAAAGCGGGCCACAATCTCCAGGTTCGCGCCCTGCTCGAGGAGCCACGCGGCGGCGTCGAGGTCGCGAGGCGTTGTGCTCCGATAGGTGAGTGAGCCGGTATCCTCATAGATGCCGAGGAGGAGCAGGCTGGCCTCGATGGTCGAGAGCGTCGCCTGCTCGCTGCGCAGGCGTCCGACGAGGAGCGTGGTGGTTGCTCCGACTGGCTCCCCCTCATAGGTCACCTGTGCCGCAGCGCCAGCCGCCACGGCGGGCTCCTCGGCTCGCGGGTGGTGGTCGATGATATGGATCCGCGTGTGCGGGCCCATGCCGCGCACGGGGCTGGCACTCTGGGTATCGACCAGGATGGCGTAATCGACCCTTTGCCTCGGGAGTGCCCTGGCCTCGACAAAGGGCAATGCCTCGCCATAGAGGCTGAGGAACTCGCGCACGTTGCGGTTGAGGCGCGCGGGCAGAACCGGCGTGGCGTCTGGAAACAGCCGCGCGGCAGCCAACTCGCTCGCCAGCGCGTCCAGGTCGGTGTTGTCGTGGGTCAGGATCACCACCGTCTCCTGGCCATGCGCTCGTGCCATCGGTCGCGGCACCGCCTTTCCTGCAAGTGGCAGCTATAAACGTGCTGATTATACCACATGTGTGGGCGCGTGGGTAGGAGCCCGAGGGGAGCGGGTCTGGTTCGCACCCGCGGCAGGCTCACCTGCGCTGGTGGCAGGGCCCCCATCCCGGAGCCGGCCCGCAGGCCGGCTCGGGGATGGGGGCCCTTGCTCCACGGGGCCCGACTTTGGCCTTCCATAGCGTGCCCCTTGACATCTCGAGGGGACCCCCACGCCTAACCCCGCCCCAGCGCCGCGCTATCCATTGCCCACAAGTTGGGCTGCGCAGCATCACAGGGCATGAAATAGCGCCCTGGCGCCCATCCCAGCGGACCACCGGCCG
>DYEI01000407.1 GCA_020725765.1 Anaerolinea sp.
ATTTCGCGACTACGGGAGGCCAGATTGCTTCGCCAGTCCTGCGAGCTGGCTACCAGTGACGCCGGTCTGTCATTGCGAAACGGCGTCAGCCGCCGAAGCAATCCCGCGAAACGAGAGGCGGGATTGCTGCGCCAGCCCTGCGGGCTGGCGCGCAATGACGGGGGTGTGAGCAAGCTCCCATGTCCTTGTCAGGGTCACATGATCCGTGTGCCAGTGAGCTTCCTGCCGCAGACGGCAGACACGTGCCTCCCTGGCCGTGCAGTCGGCTTGACCGAACTATGGGAACCACACGTACCACTCAGTCCCGAAATGCACCGACGATTGTGGGATATACCCCCCGCCGGTTGCCTCCGCGGCCCGCGGGTGCTAGAATGGAGAAAGGTTGCTCCGCTCCTGGCACGCGCCGTGCCGGGGAGCCGTAAGCGGCCACCCCAGGTTCCCTCTGCAAGCCCGAAGGAGGCGCGTATGGATGATCGCCAGTTGCGGGCCCTGCACAACGCAGTCCAGCCCATCCTGCAGCGCACCTGCCCGACGGCAGCGCAGAGCAAGGTGCGGATCACGCCCGCAGCCCTCGACCAGATCGGGTGGGGTATCGTCCTTGCCTACATTGTGAACGTCAGCGATCGGCCGCCAACGGGGATGCCCTCCCAGGCGCGCAGCGGCGAGGGGAGCCTGCGGGATGAGGAGGTCCGCTCTGCCGTAGAGATCCTCAGGCGGGCCGAGGTCAGGCCGCGACTGGAGCCGGAGGAGGGACGCCTCGGCCGCTTTGTGGTTGCGGCGCGTCGGATCCTCGAGGCAAACGGGTGGGCTCCACAGCGTGCGGCCCAGGCGGCGGATGAGGCCGCCAGCCGACTACAGAAAGTCCGGAGCTAGCGCCCATCGGGCGCGGTAACACTGGACCATCGGCGAGGAGTCGTTGCCTTGGGTGAGCGGGTACCTGACCTCCCTCGGGGGGTCGCCGTCCTCGGTGCGGGAGCTATCGGCTCTCTGATCGCTGCGCGGCTGCTCCGTGGCAAGGCCCCTGTAACCCTGGTCGATAGCCCCGCGGTAGCGCAGACCATCCGCGAGCACGGTCTGGTCTATGAGCGGCCGCTCCGCCCCACCGTTGTCCTCCGCGACCTCGATGCCATATCCCGATGGGAGGAGTTGGACCGCACCGAGGTCGCCAACATCGGCCTGGTCATCAGCACGGCCCGGGGCGGTGAGACGGCCACAGCGGTCGCCAGCCTCAACAAACATGTCCCTCCGGAGGTGCCGCTGCTTCTGCTGCAGGAGGGGGTCGGCGGAACGGAGGTCGCCCGTGACCATGCGGACGGACGGCCCCTCCTGGCCGGGGCGGTTACTCTGGCGGCCCGTCAGCCCGGCCCCGGGGTTGTGTGCGGGATGGGAGGGCGCGGAGGCCTCGCCGTAGCTTCCGTGACGGCCCCCGAGCCCCTTCTGCACTGGGTCGCGGGCCTGCTGGCGGGCAGCGGCCTGCGCACCCGCGTCTACAGGGACCACCACGCGATGGCCTGGTCCAGCCTGGTGCTCGGACTGCCGGGCAACGCCGTTCCGGCCATTGTAGGCCTGCCGCCGCGGCAGGTGCTCGCCGATGCGGCGTTCTGCCGCCTGGAGATAGCCGCGCTTCGCGAGGCGCTGGCAGTGATGCGCGCCCTCTCCATTGCCCCCGTCGGGCTCCCCGGCTTTCCGGTGCCTGCCATGGCGTGGGGGATAAGCCGCTTGCCCCTGGCCATCCTCCGCCGGCTGCTTCCGCGCCTCGTAAGGGGCAGAGGCGAGGGGGATCGCTCTTCCCTGTGGATCGAGCTGGAAGCGGGTGAACTCGAGACCGGGGTCGAGTACCTGAACGGTGCCGTCGTGCGCGCGGGGCTTGCGCTGGGGGTGGCGACACCGGCCAACGCCCTGATCTACCGCACCCTGACCGCCATGGCGCAGGGTACCATCCCACGCGATGCCTACAGGCGGAACCCCTACGGCCTCCTCGCACCAACCCGCTGAGCAGATTCCCAACCCAACCCGGCCACTGAAGCAATGCAGGAGACGAGCCCATGCGACAGGAACAGACACAGCCTCGCACTCTGGGTGCGGCCGCAAGCTGCGAGCGCGCCGCAACATGGCCCTCCCCGGCAGCGACCATCGGCCGGGCCGACTATGCACTGGCGGTCGCCCTCGCGGCGGCGGCGCTGGCCGCCTTCTGGCGCACCCTGGCACCGGACATGCTCTACGGTGACAGCGCCGAGTTCCAGGCCCTCGCCTACACACTGGGCATGACCCACTCGACCGGCTATCCGACGTATCTGCTTCTCGCGCGCATCCTGGGCTTTGTTCCCCTCGGCTCGCCGGCGTGGCGGGTCAGCCTGCTCTCGGCGCTATCCGCCGCGGTGGCGGTTGGAGTCGTCTACCTTCTGGCGCGGCACCTCACCCCCAGCCGGGTCGGCGCGCTCCTTGGGGGCGTGGCGCTGGCCCTCTCGCATACCTTCTGGTCGCAGGCCATCATCGCCGAGGTCTACACGCCGGCGATGGCCTTCCTGGCCGTAATCGTGCTGCTCCTGTGGCACTGGAAAGAAGCTCCAGAGCGGAGGTCGCGGGCGCTCATGGCTGCCGGGCTGCTGGCGGGGATAGGCCTGGGCGTGCACGCGTCGGTTGCGCTCATCCTCCCTTCGGCGGCGCTGCTGGTGGCACGGGTTCTTCGCCTGGGCCGGGTGGAAGGTCGTGTGGGGCGGCGCCTGCTGGCCCTGGGAGTGCTGGGGCTGGCGGTCGGAGCGGGCCTGTTTGCGCTGAGCTTCTACCTGATGGAGCTGCGCGATTCGCCCACCGGCTTCTCGCGGGTGGTGATGTACCCGTCTCGCTCCATCTGGCGACTCACGGCGCAGGACATGGATAGCCCCCTGGAGCGGATGCTGCTCATCGGGCTGGGGCGGCAGTGGCAGAGCGCGATGTTCCCCGGGGGCTGGCCTTTTGTACGGGAGGCACTGAGGCGCTACGTGGCGCACCTTCCCGCCGAGTTCCCGCCCGCCACCCTGCTCCTGGCGCTGGTCGGGATGGCGGCAGCGCTGGTCAGGGCACCTGAGCTGGGCACGTTCCTGCCGCTGAGCCTGGTCACCATGCTGGCATTCATCCTCAACTACGAGCCGCCGGACAAGGTGCTCTTCTATCTGCCCACCTATCTGCCGATCGCCATCGCTGCCGGGGCCGGGGCAGGCCTGATACTGGAACTCGCCCACCGCGGCCTCTCGGCGCTGGGGCAGCGCGGCTGGCTGGTGCTGTACATCGTGCCGGCACTGCTCCTTGCTGTGTGGTTTGCGGGTCCGCTGGCGCGCTCCCGCTGGCAGGCGCTGCAAGCTGGCGCCGGAACCTTTGTGGGCGAGAGCTACCCCTACCCCCTGCGCAACCTGGCCGAGCCGCGGCGCGTCGCGGTGCAGCGGCTGCAGGGGATTCCACAGGGCGCCATCCTTGTGCTGGACTGGCGGACGCTGTACGCGGCGTGCTACCTCGCCCATGTCGAGCAGGGGCGGACCGATCTGCGCTTCATCGAGGCCACGCCCTACGGCGGTTCGGGTGGGCTGGCGCAGAGCCTCATCGAGGAGCTGCAAGAGGCCCTCCGTGCCGGGCATGCCGTGTACCTGGACAACCTCCACGAAAACGTGCGGCAGCACTTCACGGCGCGGCGCGAAGGGCCGGGCGACCTGTACCGGTTGAGGCTGAGGGAGCCGTAGAGCGACACGTGGGCTCCCACGGGCAGAGCTACTGCCCCCTTGCCACGCACTGAACGCGAGTGTGAATACTTTCCTACCAAGGGTGCATCCAAGATGCGTCGCTGCCCGGGCTGCAGCCGGGTGTTTTGCTGGGCGACAGTCCGGCCCTATCCCGGGACGGGGGTCTGGCGGTTGGCGCGCCTGGCCGCCCCGAGGGCGGCCAGGCGCGCCAACCGCCAGACCCCCAACAAAAAGCCTTGCACCGGGCTTGTGCAAAGCGTAAGGCCCGGTCGCCGGCAGAGCGTCCCCGGCAGGCTGCCTGACCGCGAATCTGCTGACTGATCTTGGATGCACCCC
>DYEI01000408.1 GCA_020725765.1 Anaerolinea sp.
AAAGGTCTTGCACCGGGCTTGTGCAAAGCGTAAGGCCCGGTCGCCGGCAGAGCGTCCCGGCAGGCTGTCTGACCGCGAATCTGCTGACTGATCTTGGATGCACCCCGCCTCTCATCCTCTTGACAAAATAGAACATTTGTGCTACACTACAGTTGCCCCTCAACCCCTCCCGAACCGGAGCGGCCACTGAGAGCCGAGTATCGGTGACCGCTCCGGCCCCTCTGGCCCGAACCGCGCCGCCGGGCCGACACGGTGCGAGGAGATCGCCGTGCGTACACTCACACCAACCCTTCTGGCCGCTCAGCGCTCCCTCGGCGGTGTGCCTTCCGTCCGCCTGCGCGTTGAGGACAGGGAGCTCCGCTTCGCGCCCCTCTCAGGCGATAGCTCCAGCTCCCGGCAGACCTGCGCCTGCCTCACAGCGGGAGCTATCCTCCGCGCCCGCATCGGCGCGAGCGGCACTGTCGACATCCAGCGGATTGCCAACCCGGGCGACCCCTCAGCCTGGCAGGCGTGGACGACCGTCGTGACCGGTGTCGCTCCCGCCTCGGACGTCGCCCTCTCCACGCTGGCCGACAACCCCGCCCGCGTGCGCCTCTACTTTGCCCGCACGGGCGGGGTGCCGTACCGGCTCTCCTGGGTACAGAGCGCCGACGGCGGGCAGACCTGGTCCGCTCCTGCCGACATCGTGTCGAGCCTCTCGGACGCTGCGGCTTCTCTCGGCAGCGCCAACGGTCAGCTCCTCTTCCACGACCCCGCCGACGGCTACCTCAAGCTTGTGTGCCGCTCGGGATGGGATACGGGCTCCTGGACAGCCCACGCCTGGAGCGGGGCTGGTGCCCTTCCGGCGCGTCGCGGGGTCGCCGCGGCCTTTGCCCACGGCACCTACTACATCGTCTCGAGCGATCAAGAGGCCGAAGGCGTCTGTCGGCTGCGGATCGGGACCTTCACCGGCTCTGCCTGGACGGCGCCGGCCGCCATCGTTCCGCCGGGTCTACCCTCCGCCTCCTTTGTGCCCATGTACCCCAGCCTGGTGCACACCGAGGGCCTGTGGCAGCTCTCCTACCTGGAGACCTCGACCGGCCCCCTCGCCTACGCCGACCCGACGCTTATCCACTCGCCGGATTGGGACCACTGGTCCTACGCCTGCTGGGTGCCCCTTGACGCCATCGAGCCGCTCCGGCGGGCGGCGTTGGTCTCCTGGGATGGAACGCTCTACCTGGCCATGGAGCGCACGGTGTGGGCGGCGCGTGCCTACAGCAGCTCGGATCCGAACCGGTGCCTGGAGACCGGCGAGGTCGCGGCCTATGTGGTGGAGGAGGAGCCCTGGCAGGGCCACATGCTGGTGGAAGTGCACAACGCCGGCGGCCGCTACGACCGATTCGGCACGAAGGGCGAGCCGGGCGCCGCTCTGCAGCCGTTGGCGAGGGTCGTCCTCGAGCGTGGCTTTCGCACCCACGCTGGGGACGAGCGCGTAGAGCGGCCTCCCTACTATCTGTTCCACATCGGGCTGCGCCGTGGGGGACGACGCCCGGGGCTCTACCTGCAGGCCGAGGACGGCTGGGGCCTGTTGCGCCGCTGGCGGCCCGACGCGCTCTACCTCTGGTCCGGCAAGACGATCTCCTGGCTCATCGCCGAGATCGTGTACCGGGCTGCGGGCCTGCCCTGCACCTTCGATGGGTCCGCCGCGTGGGGCATGGTGCTCGATTCCTTCGCCGTCGCCCCGGCCAACTGGGATGATACGCTCGAGGCGCAGGTCCGGGCTGCGCTGGCCCGGCAGGCGCGGGCGGTTGCGGGGTCAGCCGGGGGCGCAGCTCCGCTGCAGCGCACCGGCCTTGGCGCGGTGCAGACGCTCCTGGCCAAGGCGTCGGCACGGGCCCGCTGGCTCTCCGATGGCACGCTCTACTGCTTTGTGCCCTGGTCCGAGGCCTACTCGGAGCCCTACATCATCGGCGGCGCAGGCGAGGTGCTCGACGCCCTCTACGGGCGGAGCCTCGAGAACCCCAATCAGGCACGGGTCTTTGGCGAGGGCGTTGCCGCCCGCGCTGGCATCGTTGGCGGCGAGGCCGCTCCACGGCGGTACCTGGCCGTCTATGTCGACCCGCACTATGACACCGCCCTTGAGTGTGCAGCCCGGGCGAGCGGTCTCGTGCAGGCGGGGCGCGCAGCGGCATACCTCGGTTGGGTCGAGACCCCCTGCCTCTGTGGGCTCGACCTCTACGACCGGATCACGATACAGGAGGCGCAGGCCGGGCCGCTCTCAGGAGCGCTCTTGCGCGCCGCCGAAATCGTCGAGCGCTACGACCCCCGCGAGGGCGTCTTTACCACCCGGGTGACCTTTGAGGGGCTATAGGCCTGCCCCGGCAGCCCCTCGCCGCGGCGGGGGCCACCTCGACATCTGGGGGTCACGCGGCCGCCGCTCTGGCGCCTACACGCACGCTCCTCCCGCCTCCAGCCGCCCGAGCTCTTCCTCGATGACCCTCTCGTCGAGCTTTTTGTAGAGCGGCTGCGGCTCCCGTAGCGGCTGACCGGGCGGCAGGCGGGTCGGCTGCCAGCGGCCGACCCACTCCTTCGGCTGGCAGGTCAGCACCCGGTGGACGCCCGCGCCCGGCTCTTCGATCTCCCGGAAGACCAGTGGCCCGGCGATCTCCCCCTCATACCCAAGGTAGCGGTGGAGCGCCTGGCATGTATGGGGCAGGAAGGGGCACAGGAGGAGCTTGAGGTCATCGACCGCCTGCAGCGCAACATAGAGCGCAGTGGCTGCGCGCGCCCGATCCTCCTTGATGGCCTGCCAGGGCGCCCGCAGGTCCAGGTACCGGTTGGTCGCCTGCGCGATCGCCATCGCCTGAGAGAGCGCGGCCTTGAAGTGGCAATGCTCAAGCTGCTCGCCGACCGCCTCAAAGCCTGCCTCGGCGGTCGCGATGAGCTCACGGTCGGCCTCGTCCAGCTCTCCCGGCTCTGGAACGGCTCCAAAGTGCCTGTAGGTGAAGGTCAGCAGCCGGTGGGCGAGGTTGCCCCAGGTGGCGACAAGCTCGTCGTTGTTGCGCCGGACGAACTCGGCCCAGGTAAAGTCCGTGTCGGCCGTCTCTGGCCCGCCGGCGATGAGGCAGTAGCGCAGCGGGTCCGGGTCATAGCGCGAGAGGACATCCGGCAGCCAGATGGCATAGTGCCGGCTGGTGGAGAAGCGTTTGCCCTCCATCGTCAGAAACTCGGCGGAGACGATGTCGTAGGGCAGGCCATGGTCGGGGTAGCTCCCCATGAGCATCGCCGGCCAGATCACCGAGTGGAAGACGATGTTGTCCTTTCCCATGAAGTAGTAGTGGCGGGCGTCGGGATTGCGCCACCAGGCCTCCCACAGGTCGGGCTCTCCTGCCACGTAGCGTGCCCACTCTTTGGCAGCCGAGAGGTACCCGATCACCGCGTCAAACCACACATAGATGCGCTTGTCCTCGTAGCCAGGCACCGGGATCGGCACTCCCCACTCCAGGTCGCGGGTGATGGCCCGGGGCTGCAGCCCCTCCTCCAACAGGCCGAGGGTAAAGTGGCGGACGTTCGGGCGCCAGTGCGTCTGCGCCTCGGCCCAGGCGCGCAGGCGGCTCGCAAACGCCGGCAGGTCCAGAAAAAAGTGCTCGGTGGGCCGGAACTCGGGCGGTCCGCCACAGATGCGGCAGCGGGGTCCGACCAGGTCCTCGGGATCGAGCTGACGCCCGCAGTTGTCGCACTGATCGCCCCGGGCGCTGGTATAGCCGCAGTACGGACACGCGCCCTCGACGTAGCGGTCCGGCAGGAAGCGCCGGTCGGCGGGGCAGTAGGTGCCGGTAGCGGTAGCCGTCTTGAGATACCCGTTGGCGAGGAGCCTTCGGAAGAGCTCCTGCGTCTCGGCGTAGTGGTTGGCCGTTGTCGTCCGCGTAAAGAGGTCATAGCTGCAGCCAAGGGTGCGGAGGTTCTCGGCAATCTCCCGGCTGTAGTAGTCGACAAGCTGGCGGGGCGTCTTGCCCTCCTGCTCGGCGCGGACGGTGATCGGCGTGCCGTGCTCGTCGGTGCCCGAGACCATCAGCACGTCGTGGCCGCGCATGCGCATAAAGCGCGCGAACACGTCGCTGGGCACGCCAAAGGAAGAGACGTGACCGAGATGTCGGGAGCCTGAAGCATAGGGCCAGGCAACGGCGACCAGTATCCTGTCGGCCATAGATGTTCCTTTCGGGTATCCTGTGGATCGCTACATTATACTCCCCAACTCCCTGACCAGAAAGCACGCCGCCCCGGGGGGTGCAGTTCACCGTTGGGGCAGTTCGCACTTTGCCAGCCGTCACCAGCCCCGCCGCCCCACCCCGTAGAGAAAGGCCCCCCTGCCAACCTATGCATTACCCACAAGTCGGGCTGTGCAGCATCACAGGGCATGAAATAGCGCCCTGGCGCCCATCCCAGCGGACCACCGGCCG
>DYEI01000409.1 GCA_020725765.1 Anaerolinea sp.
GGTGTTCGCGGGCGGCGAAGCCGCCCGCGAACACCCCCGCTATACAGGCTGCATCTCTTTTGACGGCCCCGCGACGGCATACTACAATCGATGCAGCCGGCGGGGCTGCGTACGGACCCGCACGAGGAACAGGGAGGAGACCTATGCCCGTGCCAGAGACGATGCAAGCCGTTGTGTGCCACGCGCCGGGAGATTACCGGCTGGAGCGGGTTCCGGTGCCGAGGCCCGGCCCCGGCGAGGTGCTGATCAAGGTCGGGGCAGCCGGGGTCTGCGCGTCGGACGTCAAGGCCTTCCTCGGCGCGCCGCGCATCTGGGGCAGCGCGGACTTTCCGGCCTACCTCATCGCCCCCGTGATCCCCGGGCACGAGTTCGTAGGGCAGGTCGTCGAGCTCGGCGAGGGTGCGGCCGAGAAGCATGGCCTGGCCATCGACGACAAGGTCGTCTCCGAGCAGATCGTCCCTTGCTGGCAGTGCCGCTACTGTCGACGGGGCCAGTACTGGATGTGTCAGGTGCACCACATCTACGGCTTCCATGGGGGCATCGACGACGGCGCGTGGGCGGAGTACATGAAGCTCCCTGCCGGGGCGCTCAACTACAAGGTCCCTGCCTCGGTGCCGGACGACCACGCCGCCCTTATCGAGCCGCTGGCCTGCGCCATCCATGCGGTCGAGAGAGGCCAGATCGCCCTCGGCGACGTGGTAGTGATCGCGGGCATGGGGCCGATCGGCCTGTGCATGCTACAGGTGGCACGGCTGCAGTCGCCGGGCACACTGATCGCCCTCGATGCCAAGCCCGACCGCCTCGAGCGCGCCCGACGCCTCGGCGCCGACCTGACGATTGACGTCACCCGCGAGGACGCCATCGCCCGCGTGCTGGACCTGACCGATGGCTACGGCTGCGACGTGTACATCGAGGCGACGGGGCATCCCGCTGCGGTGAACCAGGGCCTCCAGATGATCCGCAAGCTGGGCACCTTTGTCGAGTTCTCGGTGATGGCGGCGCCGAGCTCGGTCGACTGGTCCATCATCGGCGACCAGAAGGAGCTCAACATCCACGGGGCGCACCTCGGGCCCTACCGCTACCCCCTGGCCATCGAGTACATTGCCACGGGCAGGGTCGACGCGGCGGCGCTCATCAGCCACCGCTTCCCTTTGAGCGAGTTCGCCACCGCCATCGAGACGGCGCATGCCGCTGAGGGCTCCTGCAAGGTGTTGCTGATTCCCTGATGTGCAGTGCAGAACCGGGCGGGGAGGCCACTCGTCGGTAACTGTGCAGGCTCGCGTCCGCCGGCTGCCACGTGCTGCCCCCGGGCCTTGCGTTTGGCCTTTTCGAACAGCCCCCTACATGGCGTGGGGAGAACACACAGCGCCTCCCGGGCCTGGGGCCTTCCCGGGCGCACCATCGGGCGGCGGTTCACCATAGTCTCGAAAGGGCCGGACTCGAGGGCGCTCTTTCTCATAAGGGGGTGGAGTTTGGCCTCTTGAGGTCCTCGCCCCTCACTATTGCATCCGTCGCCCGTCAAC
>DYEI01000410.1 GCA_020725765.1 Anaerolinea sp.
CACGCCGGGCGGCAGCCGCGATGTGCTGCAACTGAGTGGCGGTTCCGCGAGGTGCTGCGCAGGCCACGGCCGTCAACGCTCCCCCAGTCCACTTGTGGGTATATAGATAGTCGGGGGAGGGGGGCGGGGCGGGGGCAACACCCCGCAGCCAACGCTGCCAGGATGCGAGCCTGAACAGTTTCATGTCCATGGATACTGCCGTTCTGCTTGTCGGCGGTCGCCGGAGCTGGAATAGCCTGAGTGCACTCGCAGGTGCGCTGGAGGTCGACCCCCGACTCGGAGACCTCGAGGTGTGCTTCGCGACTCCGGGCGCTCGGGCCGTTTCCTCTGCCGCAGCCCTGGCGAGCCGGTATGCCCGGGTGATTGTCGGCTTCTCGTTCATGACGCCGGACCTCATGCGCGTCGCGGGGGAGGTAGCGGAGCTGCGTCGGGCCCTCCCCCGCGCAGAGCACCCCGGCGTCTGCCTGGTCGCCGGCGGTCCGCACGCCACAGCGGCATGGCGCAGCACCCTGGCCCTGGGGTTCGACTATGCGGTGATCGGCGAAGGGGAGGCTGCCTTTCCCGATCTGGTGTGGCGGCTTGCCACGGGAGGCCGGCCCGAGGAGGTGCGAGGCGTGGCCCATCGGCGGGCCGATGGCACGCACCTGACCACCGGGCGGGCACAGCCCATCTGCCTCGATGAATACCCACCCTTCTCGCCGCGCTACCGCCGCCATGGACCCATCGAGATCACCCGTGGTTGCCCGCACCGATGCCGCTTCTGCGCCACTCCCTTTCTAACCGGGCGGCGCCCCCGTCACCGTAGCCCCCGGGAGGTCCTCCGTTGGGTCGAGAGTTGCCTGGCCAACGGCGTCGACCAGATCCGCTTCATCGCACCCAACAGCCTGGCCTACGGCTCCGCCGACAGCACCCCCTGCCTGAGCTGGCTCGAGGAGCTGCTGCGGACGACCAGCGCCCTCGCAGGCCGCGAGAACACCTTCCTGGGCTCCTTCCCATCGGAGGTGCGGCCCGAGTCCGTTACGCCGGAGGCCGTAGCCCTTGTCGCCCGATACTGCAGCAACGACAATCTGGTCATCGGCGCCCAATCCGGCAGCGCGCGCATGCTGGAGCGGATGCAGCGCGGGCACACGGTGGAGGACGTCTGGCGGGCGGTAGAGACCGTGCAGGCGGCCGGCCTGATCGCCAATGTCGATATCATCTTTGGCCTCCCCGGTGAGACGCCCGAGGACCGTCGGCTCACCCTTGAGTTGATCGACCGCCTGGCGGAGCGCGGCGCCCGCATACACAGCCATGCCTTCATGCCCCTGCCCGGCGCCGCGTGGGGTCGCTGCCCGCCGGGAACGGTCGACCGGGAGACGGAGCGCCGGCTCGGTGCCCTGGCCCTGCGTGGGTTGCAGTACGGGACGTGGCAGAAGCAGACGGCCAAGGCACGGGAGTGGTACCGGCTGCTCTCGCTGCTCGAGGGTCGGCCGCCCCAGTCCTGAAGGCATGCAGGCCAGCGCCGGGTCATTTGCCCGTCGGCTGGAGCTGTGCCATACTCCCCTCTGGATGCCCGACTACCTGCATCTCGCTGGTCAACCGGAAGGATACCTACCCCGCATGCACGCTCGCAGCAGCCTGGCGCCAAACCGTTCGCTCGATCCGGCAGTTCTGCTGTTCCCGATTGCGCATCTGGCCCTGGAGGTCTACAACAGCGTCCTCTCGATCATGTGGCCGCTTCTCACCACCCGTTTCGGGTTGACCTTTGGCGCCGTCGGCCTGCTGAACATGGTCTTTCGGAGCACCATGACGCTGCCGCAGCTGGGATTCGCCTCACTCAGCGACCGCTGGGGCTCCAAGTGGCTGGGCGTGGCAGGGCTGGCCTGGATGGCTGCCGGCATGAGCCTGGTGGGGGTCGCCCCGACCGTCGCCGGGCTGGCGGTGCTGCTGGCCCTGGCGCCGCTGGGGTCGGCAGCCTTTCATCCCGCTGGCACCGCCCGTGTGAGTCGTGCGCTGCCACGGCGGCGGGGCACGGCGGTGGCGATCTTTATGCTGGGGGGAACGCTGGGCAGCTCGCTGGGGCCGGTAGTGGGGGCATGGCTCTTCGCCGGACACACCCTGGGGGCCTCTCCCTGGCTCATGCCTGTGGGGCTGGCCGTTGCTGCACTCATGGTCGTGCTCCTCCCCGCCGACCGGCCTCCTGCGGGCAAGGGCTCCGCCTCGCCGCAGCCGCGGGCGCCGGTCCCCCCGGCTGTCTTTCTGATCGTGGTCGCGAGCTTTTGTGTGTCGTGGGTCGAGTCCGCCCTCGCCGCCTACGCGCCGCTCCTGATCACGGGGCGCGGGGAGCCGCTGAGCGCAGCGAGCCAGGTGCTGTTTGCCTACTCTGCGGCGGCAGCGGCAGGAATCCTCGCGGGCGGGAGCCTGTCGGACCGCATCCCACGCTGGCAGGTGATCGCCCTCGCCCTCGGATGCAGCGGTCCGCTACACGCGGGGGTGATCCTCCTCGGCGGGCCGTGGCGGTTTCTGCTCCCGGCTGCGCTGGGGTTCTTCTCGGCGCTGAGCCACCCCGCCTTCGTCGCCCTCGCGCAGGAGCTGATGCCCGACCGGACCAGCCTGGCGGCAGCGCTGACCATGGGCTTTAGCTGGGTGCTCGGGAGCCTGGGCATGGCGCTGACCGGGGCCATCGCCGACGGGATCGGGGTGCAGGCGGCCCTGCTCCTGAACAGCGCCTTGCCGGCAGTCGGCCTGCTCTCCATTCTGGCCCTGTGGCGCACAGCCGTCCACCCGCCGAAGCGGGCGGCAGCGCGCTGACGCGAACTGATTCCCTCTAATGTGACGCATGGATGCTCTGCGGAATGCTGCGCAAAGGGCGCATGCAATCCACCGAATGAATTCGGGGCTAATGTGACGCATGGATATTCTGCG
>DYEI01000039.1 GCA_020725765.1 Anaerolinea sp.
CTGTCCCCCAGATCAACGTACGAAAGCTCCTCTGCAGCCCACGACTCCACGCTCCACCCATTTCCAGATGGCCAACAAGGGAGCATGAGTGTAGCACGAATCTGACTTGACATCCACTTATGGGTAATGCATAGGCCGCCGAGGCGGCGGGGAAGGGGAACTGGGGATGGGGTACCCTCCGGCAAGGGCCAAGGGACGGGGGCTAAAGCAGCCTGTCCGCCCCTGAACCTCAGGCGGGCACGACGCGCCCGCCCGAGGGAGGGGTATCCCGGATGCAGCATGCCATGGCTGGAGGTCATCTCGGCGAGTTCTGGACGGCACCGCGGGTTGCGCTCCGAGAGGCCAGAGTCGAGGAGAGCTTGCTTCCAATCGGCCTGCTTCACTTCACTTCGGCAGGCTGCTGCCTCTCCCGCAGGCTGCCGATGGCCCGGTACATCTCCAGCACGTTCTCCACCGGCGTCCGTGGCTGAATCTGGTGCGTGGGGCCGATGATCAGACCGCCGTCGCGGAAGAGCTCCTGGCGGAGGGCCACCTCGCGCCGCACGTCCTCACGTGTGCCGAAGGGCAGGGTCGATTGCACGCTCATCGTGCCGCGGAAGGCGATGTGGCCATAGTACTCGCGATGCAGCTCGCGGATGTCCATGTCGGCAGCGTCCACCTGCACCACGTCCAGGATGTCCAGCCCCATGTCGATGAAGCGGGGGATCAGAGCACGGACGCTGCCGCAGCTATGAAGCATGGCCTTGGCCCCATACCTGTGCGCCAGGTCAATGTACTCCTGCAGGAAGGGGCGGAAGAGTCGGTCGAACTTGGCCGGACTGATGAGAAGGCCGCGCTGGCTGCCATAATCCTCGCCTAAGGCGAGGATGTCGATCATCCCTGGAGCCGCTTGAAAGGTTCGTTCGAGCCAGGTGTATAGAAACTCGTGTCGCTTCTCCATCAGCTTGAGGTAGACGGGATCCTCGGCACCGATGTCCAGGAGCACCTGCTCCACCCCCCGGCAGCGGGCGATACCGTTGATAAAGTCGGGCGTGCCGGCGTTGCCGATGACGACGGCAAATCCGGCTACCTCTCGGCACCGCTCGCTGACCGTGGAGTAGTCGAACCAGTCAGCAGAGGGGAAGCGCAGGTTGGCCAGTTCGTCCACGCTGGTCACGTCCGCGTAGGGCAGGTAGACGGCCTCGGGGTAGGTGCCCGTCTCGTGCGGGATGTTGGCATAGCGCTCGCCGAAGAGGCCCTCCCAGCTGCCATCCGGGAAGCGCCGAAGCTCGGGGCCAGTGTAGCGTGGGCTGACCTCCTTCATATCTACCCCTAGAGTTGCCTCGAGTGCCGCATCGTCCACGATGCCCAGGTGTGCCTTGAGCTCCTGGTCGAACTCGGGCGTGCACTGGTAAAAGGTCGGCAGGCGGTCGTAGCCACGGCGGGCGAGTGCGCTCAGTGTGCGCTCCTTGGAGGTCATCACGGGCCGGCTCCTGATCCTCTCTGTGCGAGGCGTGTCTGGCAGCAATGGCGCTCCAGTAGGGCACCCCCTGGGGGACGCAGAGAGGCGCACGAGGGCCGAGAACCGCATTGGCCATGTTGGGGGCGTGCCTCGCGTCCCTCTGCGGCTCCCTGCTGCTCCGCGACCTCTTGCATCCCCGACGCCGGGCAGTGAGCACTGGCTGCGCCTTGCTCCAGGGACGTTGGGGCTAGTATACACCGTACGTCTGGGCGGTGTCCACCATCGCCAAAAAGTTCTCCGGGCGGACGTTGGCGGTGATACTGTGGCACGATGCCAGCACAAAGCCACCGTCTCGCCCCACGTCGTCGATCAGCTCTCGGGCCTCGGCCCGCACCTGGTCTGGCGTGCCGTGGCTCAGCGCGCCGCCTACATCCATGTTGCCGATAAGGGCCAGACGTTGGCCGTAACGCCGCTTGATGGCGCGGATGTCCATGCCATAGGGTTCGATCGGGTTCAGGGCGCAGATGCCCATCTCCAGCAGATCCGGGATCAGCGCCTCGATGTTGCCATCGCTGTGAAAGACGATCGGTATGCCCCGGCGCAGCGCCGGCTCGAAGACGCGGCGCATCCGCGGCACCCAGACCTCCCGCAAGAGCTGAGGCCGCACGAGGGTGCTGGTCCTGTAGGCCAGGTCATCTCCTACATAGAAGAAGGTCAAGGGGTAGCGCACGACCCGCTCGGCCAGCGCGGCGCAGTAAGCCGCATAGCGCTCCAGCACCTCTTCGACGAGGGGACGGTCCTCCTGGATGAGGACCATGAACTGCTCAAAGCCAAAGATGGAGGTGTAGGTGTCGGTGAAGAAGGAGCCGAGCAGGACAAACAGGCCCACGCTGGTGCCCTCTACTGTGCGGGCGTACCGATCAAGGAGTGCAAACCGGGGCTCCAGATGGCTCAGATCGGCCACCTCCAGGCGAGCGAGATCCTGCCCGGAGGCAATGTGGAAGTCAAGCGGAAGCAGCCTCCCCTCTGCATCACGGTAGCGGAAAGGGTTGTCGTAGAAGCACATGCCGACCACATCCTGCCCGATGCGGTTGACGAACTCGATATAGTCAGAGGGGTCAATGTTGGCCAGCGTGTGTCCGCCAGGCACCTCGCGCCCCATCACATAGCGCAGGGTAGGGTTGTCGACGAGCACCTCAAAGTTGGGCACGCGGTCCGGCAGGTCGCCATTGAGCACGGCAGCTATGCGTTCCTTGTTGGGTCTGCGGTAGTCGGGCAAGGGACACTCCTTGGGGTTGCAGGCTGCGCAAGCAGTGGCAGATCGTAGGGGCCGTTCGCGGCCCGCCCGGGCCGCCATGGGCACCCAATCCCCACAACCTCACGCCTTGATGGCCCCAGAAGTCAGACCGGCGATAAAGTACCGCATCGTGAATATGAAGAGCACGATCAGCGGCAGAGACGCCAGAACATAGCCTGCGTACATTGGCCCCCAGCTCTCGGTGCCCATATACTGGCTGCCAAAGCTGACAATTCCTACTGATATGGTCCAGAGCCGGCCGTCGGCGATGGTTACGAGCGGCCAGATGTAGTCGTTCCAGGTGCTCAGGATGTTCATGATGGCGATGGTGACCAGGATGGGCTTGGACAGCGGCAGACAGATCTTGCTGTAGAGGTGAAAGGTGTGCGCCCCATCGATCCGCGCCGATTCGAAGAGCTCTTCGGGCAAAGAGGCGAAAAAGCTACGCATGATAAAGATGGCAAAGATCTGCCCCCCAGCGATATAGGGCAGGATGAGAGCCCCGTAGGTGTTCATGAGCCCCAGGTTCTTGACCAACAGAAAGGCGGGAACCAGGGTCAGGATGCCCGGGATCATCAGGAGGGCCAGGAGCATCAGAAAGAGCACTTCGCGGCCGGGGAAGTGGAAGCGGGCAAAGACGAATGCCGAGATGCTGCCGATGCACAGCACCCCCGCTGCAGAGGTTGTTGAGACAACCAGGCTATTGATCACATAGCCCCGGATGCGCGTCCAGGCGTCGCTATAGTTCGAGAGCTGAATCCACTGCGGCAGCCCCCAAAAGTTGTGCTGAAAGTCCGGCGTGGCCTTGAACGACGTCATAGCCATGAAGAAGAAGGGGTAGAAGGTCAGGATTGCCGCAAAGATCAGGAAGATGTGGATTGGCAGGTCGTGCTTCAACGTCTTGCTCATCGCCTCGCCCCCCTATATCCCGGTGTATTCCACGCTGGAACGGAGGTAGCGCATGTTGAGGTAGGTCAGCGTCAGCGTGATGGCAAAGAGTGCCGTACCGATGGCGCAGGCATAGCCCATCTTGTTGTAGTACATGGCGTTGCGATAAAGCCAGAGGCCCGGCACCATGGTGACCGTTCCGGGGCCGCCGTTGGTCATCACCATGACGGTCGAAAAGTTCTGCATCGCCCCAATGACGGTGAGGATCACGATCAGCTTGATCTGCGACATGACCAGCGGGATCTCCACCTGCCAGAAGCGCTTCCAGGTGCCTGCACCGTCGATGGATGCCGCATCCAGCAGTTCGCTCGGGATGGCCTGAAAGCCCGCCAGGTAGATGAGCGTGGACATGCCCGCGACCCAGGGGAAGCCGATGAACATGATCGCATACAGCGCCAGCTTAAAGTCCCCCAACCAGGGGCGCGCCATGTGGCCCAGTCCGGCAACCTTGAGCAGCGCGTTAAGCAGGCCGATGTGCGGCGCGTAGATCGACTTCCAGATGCCCAGCACTACCATGGTCGGCACCACGAGGGGGATCACAAAGAGCACGCGATACACGTAGGCCAGGCGCAGGTCGCGCAGGTGAAAGATCAGGGCGCCCGCCAGCAACGGGAAGGTCAGATTGACTGCCAGCGAGAAGAGGGCCAGCCTCACCAGGTTGGCCACCGAGCCCATCAGGGTCGGGTCTTTCAGCATGGCGGCAAAGTTACCGAGTCCGATGAAGCGCTGAACGTTGGCCCCGTTCCACTCGAAGACACTGTGGAAGAGCGCCGATGCCGCCGGATAGTAGTTGAAGATGAACACCAGCGCAAAGCTCGGGAAGAGGAGCAGGTAGGCCTCCTTTCTGCGCAGGATGTTGCGCAGGAGGCCGACGCCCGGCTCCCTGGGCGCTCCAGATGCGATGGTGGACTGTGCCATTTGACCCCCCACACCTGTCGGAACCTTGCGAAAGCTCCGACCCTCACGGGCCGATGGGCCGCCTGCGACGACGACGAGGACCAGTGGGGCCTGTCGGGGAGCTTTCGCAAGGCTCGCAACTGCATGGCTACTTAACCCACTCGGGATGCTCCGCTGCCAGCGCCTCGGCCGCCTTGACCATCTCTTCCTGCATCTTGTTGGCCATAGCCTCCAGCTCGATCTGGCCGGCGAGGAACTGCTGTAGCTGGTTCCACAACAGGTCGACCCACTCGCGCGTGAGCATGGAGTCGAAGGGCTCCATGCGCTCACATCCGTATTTGACCATCATGTCGGTGTAGACCGACAGCGACGGATCAGCACCGGTGGTGTCTACCACTCCAGGGGCGAAGCCACCATGGTCGTTGAGCAGGGCGACGAGGTTCTTGGGCGCCGTGATAAAGCGCATCCAGTCGATGGTCTCGTTCAGCACGCCCCGCTTCTCGGACTCGGCCGCGATGGCGTACTGGAACACGCCGCCCACGCCGGCCATCGCCGGAAAGTCGACGCCGCCGAAGGGCGAGCTTTCCTCGGTGATGGTCGGGATCTTGGGAAAGATTCCCCACTCGAACGCGATGAGCGGGTCGTTGCGGATGGGCTTGTTCATCCAGCTGCCCTGCCAGGCCATAGCCGCATCGCCGTTGGCCCACAGCTTGTACACATCGCCGGGCGGGAAGGCCCAGAAACCTTCAGGCCAGTGCTGCGACCAATCCTTGAGAATGCGGAGCATTTCCTTCCATTCGGGGTCGGTCGCCCCGTAGCGCTTCTCAAGGATTGCCTTGACCATGACCGGTGGACCCAGGTTCTCGCCGGGCTTCCAGGTGCGTGGCACGGGCTGGTTCGTGCCCTTGATCATGCCCATCTTCTTGTCGTAGAGCACATCCTGGATGATACGCGTGGACCAGCTGCCATAGAGCTGGACGCCCCCCGCCAGATCCATGCTGAAGGAGACGGGGATCTTCCCAGCTTCTCGGATGGTCCTCTGGACGACGTCAAAGTCCTTCCAGGTCTCCGGCACCTTGAGCCCCAGTTGGTCGAAGAGGCTCTTGTTGTAGAAAAAGCCGGTGC
This sequence comes from Anaerolinea sp., assembly GCA_020725765.1. GTDB lineage: Bacteria > Chloroflexota > Anaerolineae > SpSt-313 > SpSt-313 > SpSt-313. The sequence continues at coordinate 5,709 of DYEI01000039.1, forward strand.
CGACGATGTCCCCGGTGATCATGTAGATGTGGCCGTCAGGTCCTTTGCCGCTCTCGATGCATGGTGCCTGAAAGGTCTCCTTCCAGGAGGAGTAGCCCTCGACGTAGGGATTGGGCTCGGCCAGGTACGGGTCGAGATTGACGAACCAACCCTTCGCATAATCGCGGGCAATGTAGCCGCGCTGGTACCAGACGATCTCAGGCGAGGTGCCGCCAGCCATCTGGGTGACCAGCCACTCCTCGTACCCCTGAGCAAGTTGCGGAACCAACTCGATGGTCACGCCGGGATGGGCAGCCTCGTATTCCTCCTTGAGTGTGTTCATGTACTTGGGTGGATCCCAGCGGTCATCGGCGGTGCGCTCGCGCGGGGTCAGTGCCTGGGCGTAATGCTTGACCGTCTTCTTGACGGCAGCCGGGGCTGCCTTGGTGGGCTCTGGCTGCTGGGCCGCCTGAGTCGGCCCGGCCGGCTCCGCCGGCGAAGTGGGTTGAACGGGGGGACGGCAGGCCGCCAGAAAGGCTCCGACCGCCGTCGCCCCTGCCAGCTTGATGAACCCGCGGCGCGATAGAGATTGGCCGGACATGGTATGCTCCTCCTCTCGCATAGGATAGCCACGGACGAAGCAGATACCACAGTCTCCACGATCCGGTCAGCTTTTCTCGATACCCCCTCCTCTCTCGCTCTCTCTGTGGCCTCGGAGGCTCCGCTCTTGCCGATGAGAGCTCCCCCTGGCGCTGGATAGACCGCATGCAAGGCCGCAGCTATGCCGGCACGGACAGTCGCTTATTGCCTGCTGGCTGCTGCTTGGCTATAATCCACTATACTACGGAATGAGCATGGGATGGGTGCTTTCCGGCCTGTGTGTGGCCAGAGTGAGGACAGGATTTGGACTCCTCGAAACTCGGTGTATGGCAGAAGCACATCCGCAAAGCCCTCAACCACCTGCATGACCCAGACTACCTGCGTAAGAGCCCTCTGGCCGCCGTGCTCGGCGTCTCCAGGCGCTTTGACACACCAGCAGCGGTTCGCCGCATTCTGGTCGATGCCATCACGGCGCTCGAACCTCAACCAGACGAGCCCCCAGGCTCCCGCGCCTGGGAGGTGTTCCAGTCCCTGCACTACCGCTATGTGGAGCAGTTCAGCCAGGCCGAAGTGGCCCACCAAATGGGCGTCAGCCTGCGCCAGCTCCGGCGCCTGCAGCGCTCCGCGCTGGAGGCGTTGGTCTACCACCTGGCCGAGCGGTATGACTTGCAGAACGGCGCCAGCCCATCGGACGAGCCTCCGGCTGATGAATGGGCGGCCGACGCCTGGGAGGACCTGGAGTGGCTGAGGACGAGCCCCCCGGAGGAGACGACTGACCTGAGCGAGGCGCTTCCGGCGGTGGTGGCGCTGTTGCGACCGCTGGCCACGCAGCGATGCGTGTCGGTCGAGGTGGCCGTGGCGAGGGAGCTGCCCGGCATCGCCGCCCATCCCACCGCCGTGCGGCAGGCGCTCCTCAATGCGTTGACCGAGGCTCTTCTCAGTGCCGGGCCGACGCCCGGTGCCGTGGTGCGTGTTTCGGCTGATGCGCTCCGCGGCCAGGTCCGCATCACGATTCGTTGGCAGGCCGCAGAGCCACCGGCACTCGAAAGCTCCAGCGAAGACCAACACAAGATCAGGTTCGCCCAAAGGCTGGCCGGGCTTTGCGCAGGCAGCCTCCACGTTGAGGGGCAGGGCCAAAGGCGGAAAGCTGTATTCACCTTCTCGGCCCTCGCCCAGCGGCAGGTGCTGGCCATCGACGACAATGCACAGGCCCTGCAGCTCTTGCAACGCTATGTGGCGGGAACACGGTATCGGGTTGTCTGTGCACGCGATGCAGCTGAGGCGCAGGCGCTGCTCGAGGGCAACGCCTTCGAGGCCATCGTTGTCGATGTGATGATGCCCCATGTGGACGGCTGGACCGTCCTGGCAGACCTGCGGCAGAACCCGCTCACGGCGGAGATCCCCATCGTCGTCTGCACCGTCCTGCCGCAGCGCGAGTTGGCGCTATCGCTGGGCGCGAACGGCTTTCTTCAGAAGCCCTTCAGCCGAGAGGCCTTTCTCGAGGTCCTCGATCAGTTGATGGAGCACTGATCCCAGTTCCCCGCCTCGGTCCGGCAGCGAGGTGACGCGACCTCCGGGCACGCTGTCGCCCAACAGTGACTGGGGCGGCTGCTCCGTCGCCAGCGCTCCGCTACACGTACCCTCACCGTCGCGTGTACTTCCTGGCGCTGAAGCCCGGCTGGTTCCACGGGGTGCACACCAGGCCACGCTTGCGGGCGGAGGCTCCAACGCCTATCCGCTCCACACCGCACCAGAATCCTGCCATCAGACCTTGCGCGGTACGGCATCGGCCTCGCGGCCAATCCCCGCCACAATCCGGACGCAGGCGAGCAAGTCGGCCAGTGGCACGCCACCATATGATGTGATGGCGATTCTGTCGGACCGCATCGGCCCGGCGCTCAGCCCCTTGGCTGAGACCGCAATGACGGGGATTCTCTCGATGGCAGGGTCCTCAGCCTTTTCGTGCAGCAACTGGAGTCCATCCACCTCCGGCATGACCAGGTCGAGGATCACGACGTCGGGCTTCTCGCTGCGCAGCAGGTGTAGCGCTCTGGCGCCGGTCGTGGCTCGCAGCACACGATATCTCCTCTCGCCGCTGTACAGCATGCGCGTGAACAGCCGGAGGACCTCGGGCTCATCGTCCACCAGGAGGATGGTCCGCACGGGGGTGCCTATGGCCTCGATTGAAGACAGGAGCTGCCGGCGCGTCACCGGCTTGGGCAGGTAGCGGGCGATGCCCAGATCGCGGGCGACGAGATCATCGCCTGCCAGCCAGCAGGTTATGACGGGAGGTGCCCCGGGGAGCCGCGCCAACCCCCTGTCCAGTGATGGCAGATCGCCGTCGCAGAACCCATTGACCAGGACCGCGCTGACCGGGACTTCCCTGACCATCTCGAGAGCCTGCCGAGTGCCCTCGATGCGCTCTACCTGGACGTCCTCCAGGTAGCGCTTGAGGAGCCGGCTCAGCTCCTGCCCCCTCTCGACGACTACAAGGCGCGGCATAGACTGGGGCAGGGGTGCCTTGAATCGCCGCGTGCGTACGCGAAACTCCGCCTCGGCACTGAGGAAGCGCGTCGCCGCAGCATCCTCCGCGGCTGGCTCGGCGAGGGGCAGCCCCGTTGGCAGGCTGAAATGAAATGTGGTGCCTTTCCCCAGCTCGCTCTCCAGCCATATCCGACCACCGTGCATCTCAACGAACTGCTTGCTGATACAGAGGCCCAGGCCACTGCCGGCGTGGCGGCGGCGGATCGACCCGTCAAGCTGGGAGAAGGGTTGGAAGAGACGCGAGACCTCTTCGGCCGGAATTCCGGGGCCCGTGTCGCTGACGCTGACCACAACCTGGTCCGGCTCCCACTCTGCCCGGATATGGGCGCCGCCATGCTCCATGAAGCGGCCGGCGTTGCTCAACAGGTTGAGCAGCACCTGCCGTATACGCGTAGCGTCACAGTACACCTGCGGTGCATCGGCCGGGACGTCGACGCGCACATAAAGTCGCTTCGAGTCGTAGAGGGGCCGCACCTCGTGCACCGCTTCCTCGATGATAGCGGTTAGCGAAGCCCACGCTTTGCTCAGCGCCATCCGACCGGCCTCAACCTGGCTGAGGTCCAGGATGTCGTCCACCAGCCGCGCAAGGTGCTGGGCGTTGGCGTGGATGGCGTCGATATCGGCCAGAAGCGTGGGCGGCAGGCTGCGACCGTAAACGCGCGGCGCATTGGTCATCAACTCGGCAAAGCCGATGATCATGTTCAGCGGCGTACGCAGCTCGTGACTGACGTTGGCAACAAACTCGGCCTTGGCCTGCCGTGCCTCCTGGGCGATCTGCCACATCTGCTTGAGCTTGTCGGAAAGCCGGCTCAGCTCCTGGTTGGCCAGAATGAGGTCCTCCTGGACCTGCTTCATCTCGAGCCTTTGGTTGCGGACCTCTTCGGTGGTGGCACACGCCTGGTCCCAACTGCGCACTGCCCAATGGACAATCCGGGCCATGGCCTGCGCCGTGCCCCATCCCAGGGCCGCACTCAGCGCGCCTGCGACGGTCACCACAGCAGGGAACGAGCCGACTGAGGTAGAGGCCTGGCTGGCGAGCCCCACGAGCGGCGACCAGGCCAGCACTGCAACGGCCGCCTCGACCAGGACCGCAGCAGGCCAGCCGATGGTCAGCGCCGCAGCCATGGGGACCAGAACGAGCAGGATCGCCACGGCGGGGGCGTGATGGATATTCGCAGACAGAGCCACCGAGAAAGTCAGGCCGGCGAGCCAGACGGATTGAGCGGCGAGGATGCTCCGGGGAAGCAGTCTGAGCGCAAGCAGGCACGTTGCGCCGTAGCAGATGCAGGTGAGCCAGATGCCGGGTACATGCGCCGTCCACCACGGGGTGACGGCGATCAGGCCGTAGCAAGCGATGCACACCGCGCACGTCCCGAGGATCAGCAGGCGCGTCGTCTCGTGAAGCGCCTCCTCTGCCTGGGCCGCCAGGTCGCTACGCGACGCCAAGAGTACTCGCAGACCGAGCCACACAGGGTCCTCCTTCGCCAGTAGCTGGCCAGAGCCTGTCCCCGTTCTGGCCTGGGCCTGTCCCCATAACCTGCACGTTCCCGGCACTCTGTGCTACCATAGTATAGGGCCGGAGACACCAGCCCGCAAGATGCATAGCGTACGCGGCCCCCGCGATTGAGCTTGTGCGGTGGTTCTCGATGCCGAGGGCGCCGGCCTGGCGCGGCTACCGTCCGAGAGCCATTCGGGCGCATAGCCTGGGTCGAAAGGGCTTCCAGTTCTTGCGAAAGAGAATGCTTTCGGAGGGCAACTCAGGGATGAGATGGGCCTCGCGTATCCTGGCAGTCCTGATTGTCGCTGGCAGACGCCTGTTCGCGCGATGGAGCCTGGCATTGGCGGTTGCCGCCGGCCTGGCGGTGATCGTGGCCCTGGCGGCCAGTCTGCCTGCGTACTCGGAGGCGATCAACTATCGCATGCTCGTGACCGAGCTCGGTGCCACGCCGGGTACCGGAGGGCAGGTGTCAAGGCGCTCGCCCTTTGCTTTCATGTTTCGCTATCTGGCGGGGCAGCGCGACCCGCTAGGTTGGGACGCCGTCGAACGGGTGGACGGATATCTGCTGGGTCCAGCAGGCGCTGAGCTGGATCTCCCCCGCAAGCTGGCCGTCCGCTACCTGGCGACCGACAACCTGAAGCTCTTCCCCACGATCGGCTCCGGCTATGCCGACACGCGGGAGCCACTGGGCTGGGTCTCCTTCGGCGCCATAACCGACCTCGAGCCGCACATCGTCCTGCTGGAGGGACGCCTGCCCGAGCCAGCAAGTGGCACGCCCGGCGGGCCCGTGGAGGTGCTGGTCAGTGAGGCCATGGCCACCAGGCTCGGCCTGCAGCCCGGTGAGGCCTATATCGTGTTTGACGCCAACCAGAGTCTGCAACGTGGCAGCGAGTTCCTCGAGGTGCCAGTTCGCATCGCCGGTATCTGGGCGCCAGCTGACCCGCAGGAGGCATTCTGGTTCTACGGCCCCTCAGCCCTGGCCGAAGTGCTGCTGGTGCCCACGGCAAGCCTGCAGAACGCGCTCGGCACCTCTGCCGACCGGCCCATCTACACGGCCCTGTGGTATCTGGTGACAGATGGTTCCGGGGTGCGCACCAGCGATGTCGAAGGACTGCTCGGCCGCATCGCGGGCGTGCGACAGCGGGCGAGCGAGCTCCTGCCCGGCATCAGCCTCGATGCCTCTCCGGTTGAGGCCCTGATGACCTACCGACTGAGAACGGCCTGGCTCTCTATCCTCCTCTATGCCTTCAGCATCCCGATCGTGGGTCTGGTCCTGGCGTTCATTGCCATGGTGTCTGGCCTGGCGGTGGAGCGCCAGCGCGGCGAGATTGCTGTGTTCCGCAGCCGTGGGGCCTCGATGATGCAGGTTTTCGGTATTACCCTGGCCGAGGGCCTGCTGCTCGGCACGATTGCCCTGGCGGTGGGCCTGCCGGCCGGACAGTGGCTGGCGGGACTGATAGGCCGCACGCGCGGTTTCCTGGATTTCGGTGGGGAGACCAGCTTGCGGGTCACCCTCACCAACGCGGCCTGCCGCCTCGGCGTGGGGATGCTTGCCCTGGCGGTTCTGGCACAGGCTGCCCCGGCCCTCGGGGCGGCGCGCCGCACGGTGGTCAGCGCCAAGCAAGAGCGGGCACGCAGGCTGCAACCACCGTGGTGGCAGCGCGCCTGGCTGGACGCGCTGCTCCTGGTCCCGGCGGGCTACGGCGCCTACGTTTTGCGCAGGCAGGGCACCATCGTGCCCTCAATGGCAGGCCCGACTCTGGCAGCGTGGGCGGACAACCTCCTCCCCAGCGACCCGTTCGAGAATCCCCTGCTGCTCCTGGTGCCGGCACTGACTGCTCTGGCGCTGACCCTGGTCGTGTTGCGTCTCCTGCCGCAGATCATGGCGGCGGCGGCGTGGCTGGCCGGGCACACCGCGAGCGTGGGGGTCCTCCTGACGGCCCGCCATCTGGCGCGCACCCAAGGCTACTATACGGCGCCCCTGACGCTCCTCATCCTGACGCTGAGCCTGTCTACCTACACGGCAACCCTGGCACAAACCCTCGACCGCCACACCTACGACCGGAGCTACTATGAGGTGGGGGCCGATGTGTGCCTCGTCGAAAGCGGGTACCAGACGGCCCGCAGCGGGCTGGTGCTCTCGGGGCTCCCGGGAATGGGGGGCGGTAGCTCAACGACCAGCGAGGCCGAGGAGCCCGGCTGGGAGCCACTTCTGCCAATCGAAGAGCACCTGCGGGCACCCGGCGTGGTGGCTGCGACACGTGTGGGCCGCTACCCCGCCTCGATCTACCTGGGGGGCAGCAAGCCGACCGGTGTGCTCATTGGTGTCGACCGCACCGTGTTCCCACAGGTGGCCTACTGGCGGCACGACTTTTCCGCAGCCAGCCTGGGTGCGCTGATGAACGCGCTGGCCCTCGCAGATGATGGCGTGCTGGTCTCGCGGCAAAGCATGGCCGAGTACGGTCTGCAGGTGGGCGACCGGCTGCGTGTCGACACCATTGTGCTAGGCCGAGAATGCGAGCTCAACGTGAAGGTGGTGGGCTCCGTGGAGTACTTCCCCTCCTGGTATCCCTCGCACGGCCCGCTGCTGGTCGGCAACCTGGAGTACCTGTTCGAGCGCTCTGGGGGCTACGCCCCCTACGACGTGTGGCTGCGCACCGCCCCCACCCACAGTGCTGACGATGTTGCCGCCAGCGTGCGAGACCTGGGCTTCCAGGTCTCGTCGGTAGCGGATGCCACAGCGCAGGTACGACGCGAGCTGCGACGGCCCGAGCGGCAGGGCCTCTTCGGGTTGCTCTCGATCGGCTTTGGCGCGGCAGCGCTGCTCACTGTGCTGGGGTTCTTGTTCTACGCCCTCTTTTCGTTCCACCGCCGTTCTATCGAGTTGGGCGTCCTGCGCGCCATCGGTCTCTCGGAAGGGCAGATGGTCCGCGCGTTGGCCGCCGAGCTGGCCTTCCTGCTGCTCACCGGGTTGGCAGCCGGGACGGCAATCGGCGTCTGGATCAGCCGGCTGTTCATCCCCCACCTGCAGGTAGGCAACAGGCCGGCAGAGCTGATCCCACCGTACCTGGTAACCATCGGCTGGCCCACCATCGCCCGCATCTATGCGCTGCAGAGCTTGATGTTCCTCGTGACGCTGGCGCTCCTGACAGTGATGCTCTCCCACATGCGCATCTTTGAGGCCATCAAGCTGGGCGAGGCGGACTAGCCCGTGCTTGCTGGCCAGCCTGGGCGCCCCTCTTCCGACTTCCCACGCCACAGGGGCAGACGCGGGACGAAGGGGCGGGGATGCACCTGGCTATGCGCACTCAGGATGGGGGAGGCCCCCAACAGCGCGCTGCGCGCCAGGCGCTGGACGCGAGCCGGAACGGATGCGGCTTTTCCCCTTGTTGACAAGCGCCGCCGTTCGTGGCATAAGGAACCAGTCTCTATCCGGCTCTTTCCGGAGACGCCCCCGCATTCGGCCTGAGGGTGACGACGCGGCGCGGGGGGCGCATGCCGTAAGGTGAAGACCGCGGAGGCGTGCAGTGTCCAGACCACCGAGGTTTGTCATCAAGGTCAGCGGCAGCGACAATCTGGAAAGCGCGTTGACCCACTGTGAGGCGTGGTGCCGTTGCCTGCAGCTCTTCCGTCCGGGTGTTACCGTCACGTGCACCGATACCGAGCTCCGGCGCACCCTCGAGGAGGAGCAGCTGGCCGCGAGGCGCGCCAGTGCCGGCGGGGAGTTGCAATCTTCTTCATAGCGGGCCGAGGCACGCGCGACCGGGTCCGCCGCCCGGTGTGGGCCTGGTTCTGACGGCGGCCATGACGGCATGAGCATCTGCAGTTGCAGACGGTCCTTCGCTTCGGCGCTTCGCTACGACTCCTATTATGTCGAGCGCTGCGCCAAGGCTCTCGAAACGGCCCTCTACGCCACACCGGCATACAGACAATGGCGCGTCCGCGACCCGGGGCGCGAGCACCCGGTGTTCGTCCGCCTGGCGGCCCTGCCGGCACTGACCAAGGCCGATCTCCGCAGGCACGGGCCGGAAGGTTTTGTCCCCGAGGGCAGGGATATGGCCCGCGGGCTCGCTTCGGGCGAGATCGACCTGGCGGTGACCAGCGGCACGACCGGCGATCAGGTCGTGAACCTCTGGTATCAGCCCTGGTGGGATGCGACCGAGGCGGCCACCTGGAAGCTCAACGCCCATGCCCGTAAAGTGGCTACCGGCTCGCACCGCGAGGCCATCCTCACCAGCCCCCTCTGCGTCGGCGTGCCCTGCGAGGAGGGGTACCTGTCCACTGCTCAGCGCCGGCTGGGACGATTCCTGTACCTGAGCGAGCGCTCCGACCCGAGCACCTGGTCCGAGGACCTCATGGACCGGATGGTTGGCGAGATCAACGCCTTCGCTCCGGTCATCCTGGAAGCGAATCCATCATTCCTGGCCAGGCTGTCGCGCCACATCTTCCGGAGGGGGCTGCGCGTCCACTCGCCCGGGCTGATCGTGCTGACCTACGAGAACCCTTCCCTCTTGCATCTACGGCAGATCAGACGGGTGTTCACGGCGCCCATCGCCAGCTCCTACGGCTCGACCGAGGCAGGCCACATCTTTATGCAGTGCGAGGCGGGTCGGATGCATCAGGTAACCGCCTGCTGCCACGTGGATTTCCTCCCTTTCAGGCCAGAGCACGGCGGCCCGACTCTCGGGCGCATCCTGGTCACAACCTTCGACAATCCCTGGCGCGCCCTGCTCCGCTTCGATACGGGTGACGTCATCCGCCTGGACGAGGGTGACCCCTGCCCATGCGGGCAGCGGGAGGGCCTCACCCTCTCGACGATCGAGGGCCGCACCATCAACCTGACCCGCACGCCACGAGGGCAGGCGGTGACCCAGGGGGCGGTAGACCGCATCCTTGCTGCAGTGGACGGCCTCGTAGAGTACCAGCTCCTGCAGACCGCTGCGGCCGTCTACGAGGTGCGCTTTGTGGCCGAAGATGCCGGGCCCTCGCAGGTGGCCGGCGAGGTGTACGAGGCACTGAGGGGGCTCTATGGGCCAGAGGCGCAGATCCTCACGACCCCCGTAGCGGCAATCGCGCCCGATCCGCCGGGCAAGTATCGCCTCTCTCGGACGCTGCAGCCCCCCGACGCCGACTCTCTGCTTGATGAGCAGTACGCTCCGACGGCGCTTTACGAGGAGGGGCCATGAAGCCAGTCGCTTTGCGCGCACCCATCTACCTGCTGGCCGGGCGCCCGACAGGGCGCCGTGGAGACGCAGATCCCCTCCTGGTCAGGGCCCTGGCCAGCGCCGGCGCCGCAAGCCCGAGCGTGGCCTACATCGGCGCTGCAAGCGACGATAGCCGCTCCTTCTTCGTCATGCTCTCCGAGCATCTGCGCGCCTGTGGCGCCGGCCCAGTGACCCTGGCACCGCTGGCCGGGCGCCGGGCCGCAGTCGACAAGGCCAGGGCGATCCTCGAGGCGGCGGACGTCATCTTTGTGAGCGGGGGGGACGTGGTGGCCGGAATGGCCGTGTTGGGCGAGCAGCAGATCGTGCCCTACCTCCGGGAGCTGTATGAAACCGGCAAGCCTTTCGTGGGTGTATCGGCCGGCAGCATCATGCTGGGGCAGCAGTGGGTGCGCTGGGAGGACCCGGCCGATGACGGCTCTGCCAGCCTCTTCCCCTGCATGGGGCTCGCACCCCTCACCTGCGATACGCACGGTGAGGCGGATGGCTGGGATGAGCTGCGGGCACTGCTGCGGCTCTCGCCGGAAGGGACCGTAGGCTACGGCATTCCCGCGGGGGCTGGGCTGCTCGTGCACCCCGATGGCACCCTCGAAGCGCTGGGCGCGCCGGTGCAGCGCTTTGTGCGCACGGTGCGTGCCGTCGCGCGGAAGCGGGATCTCAGGCCGGGGGAGGCGGAGAACGTGATGCGTGAGACGTGAGACGTGATGCGTGAAACGTGATGCGTGAAACGTGATGCGTGAAACGTGAGACGTGAGGCGAGAAACGTGATGCGTGATGCGTGAGGCGTGAGGCGTGAGGCGCGAAACGTGAAACGTGAGGCGTGAAACGTGAGGCGTGAGCCGTGGGGGCTCGGGTCTTGGTGGAAGGCGTTTGGCGGGTTTTGGGCCCCCCTTCGCGCCCCCTTAGCGCTCTTTCGCGATCCCAGCACGCGGCCCGGGTGTGGCATTCCCGACAACTACATGATAGGGGCGGCTCGCAGGCCACCCCTATCATTGGACCCGTGCCTCAGCGCCCCTGGAGGGACTCGAACCCCCGACGACAGGGCTTAGGACGCCCTCGCTCTGTCCGCTGAGCTACAGCACAAGATGTTGTGCCAGGGCCAGCACCCACCCACTACAGGTTGTGGTGCAACCTCGTCAGTTGACGACTCGCTTATGCCGAGTTCCTTGCGCTGATTCGGGCAAACAAAGAACCCGCCCAGGTGACTTGCACTCGGAGCGGGTCTCTGCTACACTACCACCGCTCAGGTGCGACCGCCACCTGGGCCACGCCTCGGGCTGTTCGAGCAGCGCCGAGGCTTCTTGTTGTCCTAGCCCCATTATACCACAGCCTGTCAAGTGCTGCGCGCACGGTCATTCTGGCCGTGGCGACGCTCCGCAGTTGTCCCAGGCGGACCGTCGACACCCCCCTACCCCAATTTCGCGGTCATACGAGCGCGATTGCCCGCCCAGTCTGCGACGCTCGTCGCTTGAGCGATTTTGACGCCCCTCCGAGTAGCGTGACGCCCCGGAGGAGGCAGCCGGGGCGTCACACCGGGAGGCAATCACCACCGGAGCAGTGGTGATCATCGTAAGGAGCGCGTTACGAGCCCGCGCTCAGTTCGATCTCAACGATGGCAGCGGGCCGGAAGACTGCCAGCGCCCAGCGGCCTTCAGCGCGCCACCGGGTCAGGTTGCGCTCAAAGTCGGTAGCGCCGGCACTCGCGTCAAACACGTTCTCGGACCAGCTCAGGGTCACCTGCTCCCGCTCGTACTTGCGCACGGCTCTCAAGTCGAACGCCAAGCCGGTGCCCTCGGCGATCCGCGTCGACAACGTCACACGTGTCCCCCAAAGTTGGCGCCGAGCCCGGTCGACCGGCAAGGCCTGCCCGGGAGCGCCCAGCATGTACTGCCCGTCAGCGACGGTCATGAGCTCGATGGCTTCCCAGTCGTAAGGATGCAGCACAAAGACGGCGCGGCTCGCCGGGATGCCCTGCGTCTCCAACGCCGTCAACGCCTTGCGGCAGGTGACGATGCGATCGGTGTCAAACTCCTGGATCAGGTGCCCGGACACCTGCAGCAGCCCCTCCAGGTGGGGCGCCACACCGCTGCCGTTGAGGATTTCGTCCTCCAGGGCCAGCTCCAGCCCTTGTCGCAGGACTTCATCCAGGTAGCGCCGGAGATTGGCCACGTCGCTCAGCCACTGGCGTGGGATCGGCTCACTCAGGTGCGCGATGGTCTGCGCCTCCGCGACCACCTCGACGAGCTCGTAGGTGGAAGTCGGCTTCTTGGCCCCAAGTGCGACAGCAGTCGCGGCATGGGTCCGCTGCACCTCACGCAGGTACTTCACAGATGGCGAGGACAACCGCTCGTGCGGGATCGCCTGCAGGACGGTCTCGATGACCTCGCCGACCGCCGGGATGTACGAGGCCAAGCTCGGCACAGCCACGATCCCCGACGGCGTTAGTAAGTCCTTGCGCCCCCAGTCACGCCCAGCCATGAATGCTTGGGACCACGCGCCACCCTTGCCACGCTGGGAGGCTGCAAAGTCCAGGCCCTCCGACAGCTCCATGATCTGGCGGCGGAGCGCCTCTTCGTCGTCAGTCTTCACCTGCTCCTTGACCTCTGTCTCCATTGCCATGTTTCCTTTCGGTTCGGGCGGCTCAACATCCGCCTCGCCGGCATGGCTCGGCAGCTGAGTGCGCCCGCTTTTGATCGCGACGGTCCGGGTGTCGATGCCGGCGCCACGCTGCACTGGGGCCACACCCCAGACGTCCAGCTTCTTCAGGTAGCGCACGGATCGCCCGTCATGCTTCCCGTATTCCGAGTCGAGGATCTCGAACGTGTAGGACCACTCTTGTAGCGGGCCGAGCGCCTTCACGACGCGGTAGTGCTCCAGCCCGCCGGCGGTGTCGAGGAAAAACTGCCCCTCGACCACCGCCTTGCCGTCACGCTCGCGGATCACGCCCTTGCCGACCGGCAGGGAGCCGTAGTTGTGGTTCCACGCCTCGATCAGTGTCTCCTGCCCGTCGGTGAAAGCGCCCTTGAGTGTAACATCACCATCGTGGTCGACCACGCCGAGGGTCGCAAACTCGGCGAGGAACTGGCCCGTTTCGTCGGCATCCGCCTTGAATTCCAGTGAAGCGTGGTATGTCTTGTGTTTTGGCATCATGAAAAAAACCTCCACGCGCGTCACATGGCCCTCGCCGCCGGGCGCAACTTACCGCATGGCTCTCGCCTTCGGCCTCGTTCACCTTTGGGCGCGGGCTGCTCGCCCTGGAGGCTCTCCTACTTACGGCGGGACTTACCGGTTGCCCGGCCTCGTCGCCGCCGCCTCGTGGGTCGCCCCACACTCTTCGGTTACCTCCAGTCTATGACAGACGGACGCCGTAGTCAAGTGCCGCGCCGCCAGAGGCGCAGGTCCCAGTGGGTCGCGGCCTCGGCGCTCTCGCAGGCGACGCGCCGCCGAGGCTTCCCGCTCAGGCTCTGCTCCACGACGGCCAGCGGCGCTTCTGTGGCGGGCTCGGCCTGGTCCTCGTCGTGCACTACATCCGCACTGTCACCGTCTGGCACTCGTCCCCGTTCTGGTAGCATGTGATCTCCGCTCCATCGTCCGTCGAGCGCCACCGCCAGGCCAGGCGGTCGCGCAGGATGTAGGTGCAGCCGGTACGCAGCACGTATACCATCAAGTGCCCATCGGCGTCGGTCCTGAACCGGACCGGCTCATCCTCGTGCACCTCACCGGGAGGCAGGTGCGCGAAGAGCTGTCGCGCCTGCTGCGCCAGGACTTCGCTCAGGTCATCATCCATCCCTCTTCCTCTTTCTGTGATCGACCGCGCCCGTCGCCAACCATCGCTCCAGACTGTCATCCAAGTCCAGCGCCGCCGCCAGCAGTCGCGCCTCGGGGCTCTGCAGCCACTCACGGGCCTCGGAGGGGCTGCCGGGGCCGTGCCAGGCCGGCCAGGGCCGCGTCTCCGCTGCATCCTTGACTGCCTGGGCCAAGATCGCGGCGGCGAGACGGCGCACCCCCGGCGAAGGCTCCTCGGCTGTGTCCTCAGAGCTCACCCGGCCGTAGGACATCGCCAAACCATGCCAAACCATGCCTCGAAGTCTTGCAAGGTCATGAGTACCAGGTCACCGTCGTGGCGCTGGCCCATCTCATGGAGGATCACCAGCGGCAGCCGGTGCTCAGGGCACCCGACACGGGCCTGGGCCAGTGCGCCCCGCAGCCATTGCGGCAGGGATCGGCGGCACTTCACTTCGACCGCCAGCCAGTCGGACACAACGTCCGGCCCAGACCGGCCACTCGGACCGGTCCGGCGGCCCTGAAGCCGGCCGGCCACGGCACGCTCGACGGCTTTCCAAACCGGTTCAGTCATCGCTCCCGCTCCATTCTCACTCCCTCAGAGGCAAGGCTGCCAACACGATTCCGAAAATCTTGGCAGCCTTGGCAGCCTTGGCAACCTTGCCAAGGCTGCCAAGAATGTCAAGACTGCCAAGAATGCCAAGGCTGCCAACTTACTCGCTATTTTGGCAGTCTTGCCCTGGGCGTTCGTCCTCGCCATCCAGGCGCCACCACCATTCATTGAAGGCGCGGCGCGACTCGACGCACAGCGTGTCCTTGACGCGCCTCAGCGTCCGCTCGGGGATGCCCTCGCGCTCGGCGGCGGCCACCACCTCGCTAGCCTTGACGGGTCCGTTGGCGAGCACCCTGCGCACAAAAGACGCGGCGCGTTCGCTTGCATTTTCCTTCGTGGGCGGCTCGGGCGCCTCGCCGAAGGTGACGCGCCCATCATCCTCGATGCCCATGCCCAGGGGCGCGGGGAAGCGGCTCAGGTTGCTCTTGAGCACCTGCAGCCGCAGCCGTGACGGGTGTGCCGGGTCCGGTGTGTCTAACGCCCACACAAGCCGCGCCGTCTGCAAGATCGCACTCGAACCGCGTAGCCTCTCAAGGTTAACCTCCTCGTTGCCGTCGAGGAGGCTGCGCTTGCGCAAGTGGTGCAACACCAAAAGCGGCTTACTTGTGTTACGGGCCAACTCGGCCAGCCACTTCGTTGATGCTAGGGCCCGGCTGTCGTTCTCGTCGGCACTGGCCCGGGCGCCAGACAGCGAATCGAGCACGATCAGCTTCACCTGCGGGTCCCGCGCCGCCTCTTCTGCCGCCTCCCGATGCTTTCTGTTGAGGAGGCTAAAGTCCTCAAGCGGGTCAGGCAGACAGGTGCGGATGGCGGCCAGAGGCAGGCCCCATCGCGTTGCCCGGTCAACGTTGAGAGCGTGAGCGGCCTCGCTCTCAAGCCAGAGCACCGCGCCGGGCTCGCCCTCGAAGCGGCGCCCATCGGGCCAGGGCCAGCCCATCAGGTAGCAGGCTGCGACACGCAGGGCCAGCGTGCTCTTGCCCAGGCCGGTGCGTGCTGCGAGAATGTGCAGGAAGCCGGGTGCAAGCCATCGCTCCCAGTGCCAGGTCACCGGGCCAAGGGTCGCGGCAGCCTGGGCCCAGGTTGAGAAGCCCGGTGTCTCCGCCTCGGTCGTCTCCCTGCGCCTTGCCGCCGCTGCGCGCAGCGCCTCGGCCTGGACGCGCTCCGGCGCGACCTCCCCGTTGTCCCGTGGCCAGTTATGGCCCAGTTCGCACTTATAGCCGGTCGGACCGGCCACGTCCGGCGGCCGGCCACAAACGGGGCATACCAGGCGCGTCGTCACACTAACCATGATGTGGCCTCCTCCGGCGTCGCGCGATCTCCTCATCGAGGCGCCGCTTGCGCTCACGCAGCCATTCAGCGTCAGGATCGTTGTCGAGGATGGCGAGCGCCATCGACACTCGGGTGTGTTCCAGGCGCAGGTGCTCGTCCGCCATCGTGGGCAGGTCTGCGTGGCCCCAGCGCTGCGCCCTCTCCCAGGACGTCGTCGGATTGGCGGCCAGCGACCGCGCCCACGCCACCAAGTCCGCGCCGCCCGGCCGGGCCTCAGCGGACCAGCAGGGCGGACGGTACAGCCGGTCCCGCCATTCCCGCGACCTAACTCGTTCGAAGGGAGGGGCGGACCTCATAGCCGCACCCCCTCAAACAGCGTTAGCTGCCCCCATGTGGGGCTCACCTGCGGCTGTCGCTCGGGCGCGGCGCCGTCGACGGACCAGTAGGCCAGGGGCAGAAAGCGCTGTGGCCCGAAGCCGCGTTCTAGCGGCACCGAGAACGCGACAAAGGTGGCCCACGGCGTCGTGTACGTATGCCCTTCGCACTCCACTTGGAGGCACCTCACGCCCGCCGCTTCGAGCTGCTCCAACACCTCCGTGTGAAACGACCACCCCGGTGGCCGCCGCAGCATCTCGCCAGGCTTCGCTCGGCGAACGCCTACGCCGTTGCAAACGAGCATGACGACCCCTTTGCCGCGCAAACGGATGCTGGTATAATGTGCGGCAGGGGAGTTAGGTCGGCCCCCCTGCCCTTGGCCGGTCGCCGCGCCCACGGCGCCGGCCTTTGTCCTCTCGATCATCTCTCCTGCACCTCCGCGCTTTGCCTCCCGCCCTCGTGCTCGCTCTGTAACAGGCCGCGCCTTTCGAGCTCACGACGCAGCACGAGCGCCGCTTGCTCGCGCGGGTCGCGGCGCTGCCGGGCGGCCCATCGGACCAGTGCTTCCCGCTCCTCCGGTCGCAGATTGATGACCAGTCGCAGCATCGGACCCTCCTCAAACAAAAAAGGCTGTGCCTCATCGGCACAGCCATCATAGCACACCCGCTGCCGAAGAAACCCGATTTTTCGAGTTTCTTCGGTTTATTCGGCAAACTCGGCTAGTCCATGTAACCGGCCCGTCTGGCCCAATTGCGCAGCGTGTCTACGTGGTAGCCCTCCCGATGCGCCGCCGCTTCCTGCGTCGTGCGGCCCGACTTCCATGCCTGCACCCAGCGTTCGGCAATCTCGCGCTTGTGCGCCCAGTCCTCGCGCTGCTCTAGTCTCCGCGCGCCGCCTCCACGAGTACGGTCGGAGGACTCTTGGCCTTCTGCACAGGTCGGGCCGCTCACGTCAGTGGCTCCCAGTGTCTGCCGCAGTTCCTCGATTAGCGCCTCATACAGTGGCCATTCCTCGTGTTCTTTGCCGGCTTCCCACGCGGCCTGAACTCGGCATGCGCTGGGCGAAAGCTCGAACACCCTGAAAGTAGCCCGGCACTCCAGGTCCTCGTCGTCCACATCGTCATACGGCCAGTCTCGATCGCTATTGTACCCGAGTGCACTCAGGTGTGTGACCGGACCGTCCTGCTGTTCCTTGCAGCGCACTCCCGGCGCTCTGCCCTTGATGTACCAGATTACTGTGGCCGCCGAAACGGGGACTCGTAGTTCTGTGCGCTGGCAAGTTGGCCGGCCTAGAAAGGCACATAATTCGCACATACCAGAAGACCGCCTCCCTTCTTGCCGACAGGCGGTCTTTGTGGTACGATGGTGTTGTCGGACCGCCTGCCCCGGTTCGACCGTGGCCCCAGGTGCTCGCACACCGTGGGGCTTTTCCTTCGAGAAGTCTACTACTTTCGCCGCCCATTGCAAGTGCCTCGGGGGCGGGTGCCAGCCCGCCCCCTGTGCCTCAGCGCTCCTGCCGTCCTGGGAGGGGTCCGACCAGTAGCAACGCTCCGGCCCGGATCACCTCGGCGGGCTCACGCCCGTACTTCTCTCGGAAGCGTGCCCTTGCCTGGGCGGGTGGTGTGTCCGGATCGAACGCCAGCCACCAGCCGTACACTCGACGTAGCGGCTCGTTCAGCGCCAAAGTCCGCACGCTAGCTTTCGCCGTCATTGCCGCTCGTCTCCAGGCACCAGTAGCCCCGTGCCACAGTCCTCGCCCACCTCCAGCGCCTCATCGAGGCTCAAGGGCCTCGCCAGGCCACACGCCCGCCCGAGCATTTCGAAGCTTCCGCCGACGTCCAGGTCCTCGGGCTGCACCTGGACCAGCTTCCGGGTGGTGGGCTCGCCCTGCCAGCGGGACCATGCCTCCACGTAGACTACCAGCCTGTCGGCGCAGCGGTACAGCGTCTCGTCTACGCCCCGTGTGCCCCGCTCGTCGGTGTAGTAGCGACGGCTCCCGACCTCCTCGGCCTCGAACGTGACGGGGCGCAGGTTGTCCTGCTGGCGCCCGTCATAGACGACCGACGTTCCGATGTAGAGCGTGGTGGTTTTCATCTCTGTGCCTCCCATGAGATGTATGCCAGCGGACCGGCGTCCGGCCGGCCCGGGGTCGCCTATAGGAGATTGTCCACGGGGCTGCCCCTCGCATGGGCAGCCCTCAAGTCCTCTTCCGTCTGGCGCAGGTAGCGCCGAATGACGCTCAAGTCCGCATGCCCCAGAAGCCGCTGCAGGCTTACCAGGTCCACGCCTGCGCGCAACGCTCCGATTGCAAAGGCGCGTCTGAAGGCGTGCAGCGCCGGCGCTTTCACACCGGCTAGGCGCGCCCGCTTCTGGGCGATGGCCCGTAGGCCGTTGTACGCCAGCCGTCTGCCCTCGGCGGTCACCCACAGGGGCGCCTCGCCGACGGGATTGCACCGGTGGCGCAGGTAGGCGAGCAGCGCTTTCCTCGCCCGGGCGCCGAGGAACGTCACGCGGCTCTTGCCCCCCTTGCCGTGGCGGATGCGGAGCGCACCGGTCACCAGGTCCACGTCGCTCAAGTTCAGGGAGAGAAACTCGCTCGCCCGGGCGCCACAGTCCAAGAGGCAGAGCAAGACGGCCCGGTCGCGGTCGCCGAGGAAGGTGCGGGGCTCGCAGGTGGCGAGCATGGCCCGCAGGCAGTCCAGGGAGATGGGAGGCAGCGGCTCCTGTGAGAGCTTGGGCGCCTGCACGCGGCTCATGGGATTGCGCCAGTCGTGGGGTTCGTACTCGCGTTCATACCAGCGGAAGAAGGTCTTCAGCACGCGGAAGGCGATGTGCTGGCCGCCTGCGTTGCGCGTCCTGCCAAGGTGCAGCAGGTAGCGACGCAGCAGGTCGGGCGTCACGGCCAGGGTGGTTGTGACGTCCTGCTCTTCAGCCCAGACGCGGAAGTAGCGGAGCTCGCGCCCATAGCGCTCGACGGTGCTGGGGGAGAGACGGCGCGCCTCGCAATCGATGAGGAACGCGCGCACGTCTTGGAGGATGGGAGTTTGTGGGAGAATCGAAAGCCCTTGCGCTGCTGCAGTGTTCATAGTGCGAAGTTCCCCCTGCCACCACAAGCGGTAGTAGGGGGAACCTCGCCATACCACTACATCTTGCCTCAGCGCCCCTGGAGGGACTCGAACCCCCGACGACAGGGCTTAGGACGCCCTCGCTCTGTCCGCTGAGCTACAGGGGCGATCGGACGCCACATAATGATACCACAGGCGCCCCCTCCCGCCAAATCCGCCAGGCTCCGAAACTTGACACCGCCTCGCCCGACACGGTATAATACCATGCTTGACAGGCCGCCCGCAGGCACGATCGTCGGGGGCGCCTGGCGCCATAGACGCTGAACACAGGACCCTTTACGTATAGGAGTTAGTTGATGCCCAAGCGAACCTGGCAGCCCAAGGTACGCCGTCGACAGCGTGTGCATGGCTTCAGAGCCCGCATGAGCACGACCGGCGGGCGCAGAGTACTGAAGGCGAGGCGGCTGAAAGGCCGAAAGCGCCTGACCGTCTAGCATGTGGTGCAGCGCCAGGGGCACCGCGACCCCTTTCGCTGGCACGCCCCGCCGGGAGGCGCCCGTGCAACAGGCGTGCCCGGCATGGAGTGGTCGCAGCAGCCTGGCGGTCCCGGTGACATCGGGATGAAGAGACAGCATCGCCTGCTGCGCAGCGCGGACTTTGCCCGTGTGCGCAGGCAGGGTCGCTCCTGGGCTCACCCGTTGATGGTCCTCTGGGCGGACCGCAACGAGTTGCCGGTGACGCGTTTCGGCTTTGTGGTCAGCCGCCGCATCGGCAAGGCGGTGGTGCGAAACAGGGTCAAGAGGCGCCTGCGGGAGGCCGCTCGCCGTCACCTCCACGAGGTGCCGCCCGGGTGGGACCTGGTTATCTTGGCCCGGGCGCCGATTGTGCAGGCGCGCTTTGCCGAGATCGAGAACGCTCTGACGCAGCTTCTCGCCCGTGCCCGATCATGGATGGCAGAGCGCATGGCGGCAGCCTAGCCGGCGTCGGAGAGCGCCACAAGCAGCGGGGTGGCCTGTCGGCGATTGTGGTATGATGCTGAGGTAGCGCTTTGAAGCGAGTGTTGCTCTGGGCCATTCGGGCTTACCAGCATACCCTGTCCAAGGCTCTGCCTCCGGCCTGTCGGTTCCAGCCGACCTGCTCGGAGTACGCCTGGCAGGCGATCGACCGCTACGGGGCCTGGAAGGGAAGCCTGTATGCCGTTCGACGGCTGCTGCGGTGCCATCCGCTTAACCCGGGCGGGTACGATCCCGTGCCATAGGGAGCAGGGGCACCGGTCCCTTTGGTAACAGCTCTTATTCGTTGGGAGGAGATCAGGGGTTGCTCAAGAAAGCGTGGAAGGGCGGCATAGCCCTTCTTCTTTTGCTTCTGGCCGTCGTCCTTGCCGGGTGCGCGGGGCCGATGGCCGGAGACCCGGGCTGGATGTCGATCGCGTCCGACGGGCAGCGAGTGTACATGGGCCAGCCCGGCGGCAAGTTCATAGCCGTAGACACCAACGGCCAGAAGGTCTGGGAGTTTCCCGGCGGCAAGGAGCACGTGGGTGGATTCTATGCGGCTCCGGTTTTCGTCGGCGACCGGGTGATCTTTGCGGCCTCCGATAGCAGCGACCCAAGCGGCCGCCGGGCCCGGGTCTACAGTGTGACCGCGGCCACGGGGGGCGAGCCCAGGGTCCTCAAGGAGACGCAGGGCATCATCGTGGGGACGCCGCTCCTGCACGACGGCACCCTCTACGTCACCTCTGCCGACAAGCACGTCTACGCGCTCGATCCCGTCACAGGCGAGGAGCGCTGGCCAGCCTTTGTGGCGGACGGACCCATCTGGGGAAGCGTGGTTGCCGAGGGCGACCGGCTCTTCTTTGGCACGATGGCCCACTCGGTGTACGCCATCAGTGCCAGGGATGGGCAGCAGCTCTGGCGAGTGTCGGTGAATGGCGCTGTGCCAGGGACGCCGGCCGTCGGCGGCGGCCGTGTCTTCGTCGGCGATGTGGACAGCAAGCTCTACGCCCTTGATGCCGCGACCGGCGCCGAGGTCTGGCGCTTCGCCGGGGCAAAGAACTGGATCTGGGGACAGCCCGTGCTGGTCGGTGACCTGCTGTACGTGCCCTCGCTGGACGGCAACGTCTACGTGCTCGACGCGGCGACCGGCGCAGAGCACGAGGAGTGGCGCATCAAGACGGCGGGCAGCGTCCGAGCGACACCAACGCTGGTCGGCGACACGCTCTACGTCGCGTCCGAGGACCAGTCGCTGTACGCTGTGAACGTCACCACCCACAGGCTGGCCTGGGCGCCCTACAAGGCCAAAGGCCAGTTGCTGACCCCGCCGGCAGTGGTCAGCGACACGGTGTACGTGGTGGCCGCGAACGGGAACGCGTTCGCGGTCGATGCCCGGACCGGTAACGGGCGTCAGCTCTATCCAGAGCCAAAATGACCTAAGAGGAGTACCGGGTGGGAGAGATTTTCAACCTGTTGCTGCTCAGGCCCGTTCTCAACGTATTGTTGTTCCTGTACTCGGTGCTGGGGCACAACTATGCGCTGGCGATTGTGGTCCTGACAGTGCTGCTGCGGCTGATCACGCAGCCCTTCATGAGCTCGCAGCTCAAGACGTCCAGGAAGATGGCTGATCTGCAGCCGCAGCTCAAAGAGATCGAGAAGAAGTACAGTGGCGACAAGGAGCGGATTGCCCAGGAGCAGATGAAGCTCTACCGGGAGCACGGCATCAACCCCATGGGTGGATGTCTGCCGATGCTGCTGCAGTTCCCGATCTGGATCGCGCTGTACCAGGCGATCATCCAGACGCTGGGGCACACCCCGATGAACCTGCTCTCACTCTCCAAGCACATCTACTCGGGCGGTGTATTCCAGCGGCTCGGGCTGCCGCTCCTGATCCCGCTTTCGAGTAGCTTCCTGGGCATCGACCTGGGGCTGCCCGGCGGCATCATCATCGCCGCGCTCGTGGGTCTGAGCATGTGGGTTCAGCAGAAAATGATGACGCCACCTACGGAGGGTGCGAGCGACTCCCCGCAGGCGGCATTCGGCCAGTCCATGAGCCTGTTCATGCCCGTGATGTTTGCCATGTTCACGGTGAACCTGCCGGCGGGGCTGGGCGTCTACTTCATCGTCTCTAACCTCATCGGTATCGTCATGCAGGGCTTTACGACCGGCTGGGGAGGGTTGACCAGCCTCCTCCCTCAGCGCCCGAGTCTTGCTGCGCCAGCGCAGCCGGCAGCCGCTCAGGAGAAGAGGACGAAAAGTGGACGCAGCAAGAAGAAGCGTTGAAGGCCGTGGCAAGACGGTCGACGATGCCATACTCGATGCATTGACCAAACTGGGAGCCAGCCGCGAAGCGGTAGACATTGAGGTGCTGACCGAGGGCTCGCGGGGCGTGTGGGGGATCGGCGCCGAGGATGCCCGTGTGAGGGCCGTCCTCAAGGCCAGCCCCCGCCCCGCTGCCCCGCCGAGGCAGGCCCGCGTCGCAGTCGCCGAGCCGGAGATTCCCCCCGGAGCAAGCGAGGCTGAGATCGCCCGCCGCGTGGTCGCCACGCTGGTGAGCAAGATGGGCCTGCACGCCGATGTAGTCATCGCCGAGCCGCCCGAGAGCACCGCCTCGTCGGAAGAAACACAGGGCGAGCCCCCCATCGTGGTCGACATCCGTGGGGACGACCTCGGCATCCTGATCGGCCGGCGCGGCGAGACGCTCCGGGACCTGCAGTTCATCGCCCGCCTGATCGTCAGCCGCAAGGTCGGTCACTGGCCCAACCTGGTGGTTGACGTGCAGGCCTATCGGCAGCACCGTGAGCAGGCGCTGACGCAGCTCGCCCGGCGCATGGCCGACAAGGTCCGGCTCACGCGACAGCCCGTATCGCTTGAGCCGATGCCGCCGAACGAGCGGCGCATTGTGCACCTCGCCTTGCGCGACGACCCTTACGTCATGACCCAGAGCACCGGCGAGGGAGAAGCGCGCAAGGTCGTGATCTACCCCCGCACCTGAGCCCGGCACCGGGACCGCGAGGCCCGGCAGTGCCGGGGCCAGGCGAGGGCCACCCATGGCGAAACTGCGCGCGAGAGGGCCACGATCGGCCCGAGCAGGGAAACGGTGAAGGTACCCGACTATCTGGTAGTAGGGCACGTCACGTGCGACCTGGTGCCCGGGGGCTTCCGGGTCGGTGGGACGGCCACCTATGCGGCGATGACCGCCCGCGCCCTGGGCTACAGGGTGGCGGTCCTGACAAGCGCCGGCGACGATCTGCCCCTCGACACCACTTTTGCCGGCATTGACCTGCACGTCGTCCCTGCAGCCCGCAGCACGACCTTCGAGAACGTCTACCGCGACGGCTATCGCATCCAGTTCATCCGTGCCACCGCAGCCAGGCTGAGTGCCCGCGACCTGCCCGAGGCCTGGCGCCGGGCGCGGATCGTACACCTCGGCCCGCTCGACCAGGAGGTTGACCCTGGTCTTGTGGATGCCTTCCCGGCGGCCACCTTCATCGGGGTAACCCCGCAGGGCTGGCTGCGGTGCTGGGATCGGGAGGGCCGGGTCAGTGCGCGGCCCTGGGAAGAGGCGCAGCACATCCTGCGCCGCGCCGATGCCATGGTGCTGAGTCGCGAAGATGTCGGCAACAATGAGGAGGAGCTCCGGCGCTACCTTTCGCTCGCTCGCCTCGCGGCCGTGACCCAGAGCTGGCAGGGCGCTATCCTGTATCATCAGGGGCGGAGCATCGTCTTCCCGGCCTACAACGTGCCAGAGGTGGACCCGACAGGGGCCGGAGACGTCTTTGCAGCGGCGTTCTTCATCTACCTGGCCGAGACGGGCAACCCCGAGGAGGCGGCCCGTTTCGCCAACGCCGCAGCATCTTTTGCCGTAGAGGGCGAAGGCTACAGCACCGTCGCCTCGCGGGCCGCTGTAGAGGAGCGGCTCCGCAGCGGCGTGTTGCGTGGCGGGCAAGATACCGAGGGCACCCATGGGTGAAGTCTATGCCGTCGCGAACCAGAAGGGCGGGGTCGGCAAGACGACCACCGCGGTGAACGTCGGCGCGTACCTCGCCGCCTTCGGCAAGAAGGTGCTGCTGGTGGACCTCGACCCGCAGGCGAATGCAACCAGCTCGCTCGGCTTTGACAAGAACGCGCTGCCCCGCTCCATCTATGACGTCCTGATCGACGACGTGCCTGTCATCCAGGTCGTGAACCTGACCCGGCGCGTCGGCCTGGACCTGGTGCCAGCCTCGCCTGAGCTGGCCGGGGCAGAGGTCGAGATGGTCAGCTTTATCTCGCGCGAGTTCCGCCTGCGCAAGGCGCTCGCGCCCGTGCGGGACAGGTACGACTTTGTGTTGATCGACTGCCCGCCGAGCCTCGGACTGCTGACCATCAACGCCCTGACCGCCGCGGACGAGGTCCTCATTCCGGTACAGTGTGAGTTCCTGCCGCTGGAGGGGCTCTCACAGCTGCAGCAGACCATCAACCTGGTGCGCGAGAACCTGAACCAGCGGCTGGGAGTGCGGGGTGTTATCCTGACGATGTACGATACCCGCACCAACCTGGCGCAGCAGGTAGTCGACGAGGTCCGCAGGTACTATGGCGTGCGGGTCTTCTCGACCATCATCCCGAGGAACGTCCGCCTGAGCGAGGCGCCAAGCTACGGCGAGCCGATCATCGACTATGCGCCGGCTTCTTCCGGGGGCCTGGCCTACCGCTCGCTCGCGAGCGAGATTCTGGCCAACGCGGCGAGGGGCTAGGCCCGCGGGCGGCAGGCACACGGGCAGCCTGCCGCATGGCGTTGGGTTCTCGCAGACCTGCAGCACCCGTCGGGCGAGCGTATCGCAGGCTGGAGAGCAGGAGGAGTAGGCGGTGCCGCCTGAACGCAGAGGTCTGGGTCGAGGGTTGGGAGCGCTCATCCCTGCAGGCACACCGGTGCCGGCACCTCCCGATACATCGGAGGCAGGGACGCTGACCGTGCCGCTCGACGACATTGCGCCGAACCCGCGTCAGCCCCGCCAGGCGATGGACGAGGGGCAACTGGAGGAGCTGGCAGCGTCCATCCGGGAGCACGGGCTGATCCAGCCACTGGTCGTCGCCCCTTTGCCGGGTGAGCAGGCCGACGGCCAGCCACGCTACCAGCTTATCGCCGGTGAGCGTCGATGGCACGCGGCGCGGAGGGCGGGCCTCGCCCGCGTGCCGGTGGTCATCAAGAGCGTCACGCCGCGGGAGCTGTTGGAGCTGGCTCTCGTCGAGAACATCCAGCGCGCCGACCTGAACCCGCTGGAGGAGGCCGCGGCCTACCAGCAGCTCATTCAAGAGTTCGGGCTGACGCAGGAGGAGGTCGCGACGCGGGTCGGCCGCAGCCGCGTCACCATCGCCAACGCCATCCGCCTGCTGCGCCTGCCGGAGGAGATCAAGGACGCCCTGCGACAGGGCCTCATCAGCGAGGGGCACGCCCGCGCTATCCTGGGGCTCGATGACCCCAGCGATCAGCTCGCCGTGCTCAGGGCCGTCAAAAAGCGGGCGCTCTCGGTGCGGCAGACGGAAGAGCTGGTTCGGCACCTCGCCTCGGCGCGCGAGGCCGAGCCCCCGCGCCGGCCACCCTCGCCGCAAACGCGGGCCCTCGAGGACGCCTTCCGCAGCGCCCTCGGCACCAAGGTAGCGCTCAGCAAGGGCGAGCGCGGCGGGCGGCTCGTAATCTATTTCTACTCCGACGAGGAGCTGCAGAGCATCTACGAGCGCATCGTGGGCGACCATCAGTAGCGTCCCCGACGCGCACCCTCTCAGCACTCGGCTCTCAGCGACGGGCCTGCAGTACCGCTCGGAAAGGCTGAGGTCCGAGTGCTGAGTGCTTAGCACACAGGTTGCTTGCATGGAGCGCAAGCCTATGATGATCGACAAAGTTGCCGCTATCGCGGCCCGATATGAAGAGCTGAATCAGTTGCTGGCCGATCCGGAGGTCATCGCCGACCCAGCGCGCCTCCGCGAGCTCGCGCAGGAGCAGGCCGACATCGCCGAGATCGCCGAAACCTACCGGCGATACAACGAGGTCCTCAAGGAGATCGACGACACGGAGCAGATGCTCTCCGGGGCGGTCGAGGAAGAGTTCGCAGAGATGGTCCGCGACGAGTTGGACAAGCTGCGCGCGAGGCGCGACGAGCTGTACGAGCGCATGAAGGTCCTCCTGCTCCCGACCGACCCACGGGACAAACGCAACGTCATCGTCGAGATTCGCGCCGGCGCAGGCGGCGAGGAGGCCGCTCTCTGGGCGGCAGACCTCTTCCGCATGTACAGCCGCTATGCGGAGAACCACGGCTGGCGCGTGCAGGTGCTCAGCTCCAACCCAACCGGGATCGGGGGGTTCAAGGAGATCATCTTCCAGGTCACCGGGCGCGGCGCCTACTCGCGGCTAAAGTACGAGAGCGGGGTACACCGCGTGCAGCGCGTGCCGGTGACCGAGGCGGCAGGGCGCATCCACACCTCCACGGCGACGGTGGCCGTCCTGCCGGAGGCGGAGGAGGTCGAGGTCGAGCTCCGGCCCGAGGACCTGCGCATCGACGTCTTCCGCTCGGCAGGCCACGGCGGCCAGAGCGTGAACACGACCGACTCTGCCGTCCGGATCACTCACCTCCCAACCGGCATCACCGTGTCCTGTCAGGACGAGCGCTCGCAGCTCCAGAACCGGGCGCGCGCCCTCTCTATCCTGCGGGCCCGGCTCCTCGACCTCGAGCAGCGCAAGCAGTGGGAGGAGTTGGACCGAACGCGCCGTCTGCAGGTCGGCGGCGGGGAGCGCAGCGAAAAGATCCGGACCTACAACTTTCCGCAGAACCGGGCCACCGATCA
The DNA here is from genome assembly GCA_020725765.1 of Anaerolinea sp. GTDB lineage: Bacteria > Chloroflexota > Anaerolineae > SpSt-313 > SpSt-313 > SpSt-313. The sequence goes on from DYEI01000039.1 coordinate 32,467, forward strand.
CCGCATCGGCCTGACCAGCTACCGCCTCGAGGAGGTGCTGGCCGGCGAGCTGGACGAGTTCATCGACGAGCTGGCAACGACGGAGCAGGCCGAGCGGCTGCGGGCCCTGAGCGAGGCCTGAGCTGTGAGGTGGGGACACGACCCCGAGAGCCCTGACGTGCGCTCCGCCCTGCGGGAGGCCATACAGAGCCTCGCCGAAGCCGGCTGCGACCAGCCGCGGTTGGAAGCAGAGGTGCTCCTTGCCCACGTGCTCGGGATCGACCGCACACACCTCCTGGCCCATCCCGAGCGGCGCCTGGCGCCTTCCGAGCTGGATGCCTTCCGAACTCTCGTCGCCCGCCGTCGGGAGCGCGAGCCCCTCGCCTATATCGTCGGCCGGCGCGAGTTCTATGGGCTGGACCTCCTGGTCGACCGTCGGGTCCTGGTGCCGCGCCCGGAGACGGAGCTGATCGTCGACCTGCTGCTGGAGCACGCCGCGTACCGCCCCATCCGGACAGTGTGGGACGTGGGGACCGGCAGCGGTGCGGTAGCACTGGCCGTGGCGCACAGGCTTGCAGACGCCTGTGTCGTGGCCTCCGACATCAGTGCCGGGGCGCTCGCTGTGGCTGCAGCCAACCGGGCGCGCCTCGGCCTGACGAAGCGGGTGGAGCTGGTTCGCACCGACCTCCTCTCCGCGGCACGGGGGCCGCTGGATGCGGTCGTGGCCAACCTGCCGTATCTGAGCAGCGAGGAGTACCGTGCGGCAATGCCCGAGGTCTCCCGCTACGAGCCACGCCTCGCGCTGGACGCCGGCCCGACCGGCCTTGAGGTCGTCGCGCGGCTGCTTGCGCAGGCCGCCGGGCTGGAGCCAATGCCGGCGATCCTGCTCCTCGAGATCGGGGCCGGGCAGGGTGAAGCGGCAACAGCCCTGGCCAACCGCTTCTTCCCCGCACACCGGGTAACCCTCCACAGGGACCTGGCCGGCTGGGACCGGGTGCTCGAGATCCAGGCGACGGGCGAGCCTCCGGGGCGCGCTGGCGAGGCCATCGCTCCGATTCTGCCGGGGGACGTGGCCTCCGTTGCCCTTGCCGCTGAGGCGCTGCGCCGCGGCGAGGTCGTCGCCTTCCCGACCGACACCGTGTACGGCGTAGGCGCGGCCCTGTTCCACGAAAGGGCGATTCGTGCGCTCTACGAGATCAAGGGCCGCCCAGAGGCCAAGGCCATCCCCCTGCTCCTGGCCGATCCGACCGATCTCGAACGGGTGGCCGCCCGGGTCCCGCCCCTCGCAGAGCGCCTGATGCAGCGATTCTGGCCAGGAGGCCTGACCCTGGTCGTGGAGGCGAGGCCGGAACTGCCGGCGGTGTTGCTCGGCGGAGGGCGGACGGTGGCCGTGCGCGTCCCGGATCACCCCATTGCACGGGCACTCATCCGGGCGGTCGGCGCGCCCCTTGCGACAACCAGCGCCAACCGCTCCGGGGACCCGGAGGCACTGACGGCAGCTGAGGTCATAGGGCAGCTGGGCCGCGGAGTACGCTGGGTGATTGACGGCGGACGGAGCCCGGGAGGAAAGCCTTCGACGGTGGTAGACCTCTCAGCAGACCCCCCGGTCATCAGGCGGATAGGAGCAATCCCTGCGGACGAGTTGCTGCCGGTGATGATGGGTGGCGAAGGAGCGCCTCCCAGAGAGCGCGGAGGGTAGTCGCGCAGCCGCGGGATTGCGCTCTCTGGGGCGCACGAAGCGACGCTTGCGGGATCAGGCCTCTGCCTCGGGGGCCTGCTCCTCTTTCTTGGCCTCTTCCTTGGCGGCCGCTTTGGCCTTGTCGTCCTCGCCCTGTACGGCCTTCTTAAAGTCTCGGATGCTCCTGCCGAGCGCCCCGCCGACTTCGGGCAGGCGGCCGACGCCAAAGATGATCACGACAATGGCCAGGATGATGAGGAGCTCGGTCGGACCTACACCCCTAAGCATAGTCGTCCTCCTTGAACGCGACACCGAGTCGACTCGTGGTTCGGATTATAGCACGAATGGCGGGCAGTACAAATTGGTAGATGATGGTGGCAGTCGAGACCTGCCTTCGGTGAGCCCTGGCTGCCAGGGCGCCCCTGCCCCCCTCCCCCTGGCGGACGCATCGCGTCCGCCGGCTATCCATTACCCACAAGTGGCCTGGGGGGAGCGTACGCGCGTGGCCTGCGCAGCATCTCGCGGAGCCGCCCCCCCCCCTCACCCC